>CAJUIP010000004.1:131001-137706 GCA_910586315.1 uncultured Lachnospiraceae bacterium
CGCGCACTGCGGGGCAGCCCCCTGCGCTGAACCAGACTAGAGTGTGTCTGAAAATTCATTCCTGTCATCTGTCGCGCCCCCTGGGAGCACATGACGCCAGGAGACACACGGCAACATGTCCGTGGCGTCTGATGCTTCTTTTAGAACATATCTTTCAGAGAAAGGACTTTTAGAGAAATGCGAAATATGAAATTTAATTGCAAGCCGGTTATCCTTCCGCTTGTTGCCGCGTGCCTTACCATGCAGCTTTCTGCCACTGCCTTTGCCGCCGTGAGCGCATCCCAGTCGGACATGAATAAAGTCGGTCCCGGCTTTGAAGACGTTGCGGAAACTTCCCAGACCCCGGAAAATCCCCAATCTCCGGGAGACTCCGAGGCAGTTCCGGCCTGGACAAAAGTGAACGGAGCTTATGTTGATAATAATGGCAGCCCTATACCGGGCGCCCTGCTCCGCGGAATGAGCGTTTCCAAATGGCAGGGAGATATCGACTGGAGCAAGGTGGCACAGGATGACATATCCTTTGCTTTCATCCGCATGGTTTCTTATGGGTATGAGGGCGGTTATACCATGGACGAATATTTTGAAAAAAATATTCGGGAGGCCAGGGCAAACGGTCTCCATGTAGCTCCTTATATCTATCTGCAGACAAAAACAGTTGAGGAGGCCAGGGAGGCAGCCAGATTTGCTGTTGAAATTGCAAAAAATTATGATATTACGTATCCGATCGCTGTGGATATCGAATCCAGCTACATTCTTGAGCTGTCCACACAGGAGCTGACAGATGTGGTCAACGCCTTCTGCCAGGTGATTGCGGAATCCGGATATACTCCCATCGTATACAGTGACTACTCAAAATTCACCACAGAAATGGACACTGCCCAGATTCCATATGAGATCTGGCTGGCCAGATACGGCGGCGACAATAATTATCCTAACCGTACCATATGGCAGTCTACTCAGGAAGGGACCGTGAGCGGAATAGGCGGTTATGTCTGCCTGGAATTTGCTTTTAAAGATTACGCTCCCTCTGATACGGGACTAACTCCGGGACAATGGCAGAATGAAAACGGAATCTGGTATTTCGTCAATGAAGGAAAACGTTACACAGGCTGGGTGAAACCGGATGGAAAATGGTATTATCTGGATCCGGCAAACGAAGGAGCCATGGTTGCCGATGTAACCATGATCATTGACGGTGTGTCTTACACGTTTGACGAAAGCGGAGTGATGCAGTAAAAAGTTATTGTAACAGTTCAGCTTTGCATCTTCTTGTCTGCAGTACATGGACAAGAAGCATGCGACGTCTGTCTTATGAGGATTTCAGATAAAAACACTTATGAAAACAAGCTTTCAGCGCGTTTTTACACGAAATCTTCGCAAGGCTGAACTGTTACAGGTTATTCTTCCCATGGAAGATTTACAAGCGTATATTCATGATGGACAGCAGGCAGGAATTTTTCCAGAATGTCTGCTGTCTTTACTTTTATGCTGGAGGTGTTGATGCAGGGATGACAGCCGAAATATTCGTCTTTTAATACATCCGAATCAATCAGAAGCCGTACATGGTTCTCTGTGTCATTGGCCAGTCCGAGAATACTGACAGAGCCGGGAGTAATATGGAGAAAAGATTCCATATGTTCATCGTCAGCAAAAGAGAGCCTGGCGGAGTTGATCTGTTTTGACAGATTCTTTGTCTTGAATTTTTTGTTTCCCGGCATCAGCAGCAGATAAAAGTTCGTTTTTTGTGCGTTGCATAAAAACAGATTCTTGCAGATGTGAATTCCCAGGATTTCTTCCACGGCCAGACAGGATTCGATGGTGTAGGCAGCTTCATGGTCTACGCGGGTATAGGGGATTTTTAAGGAATCCAGCAGTTCATATGTTTTCCATTCTTTCGGGAGACGTGCCTCTGTGTTCTTGGGGGCTCCCTCATATACAGTTTTGTCAACAAAAAAATCCATGTATTTCATATCCTTTCTAAACGGACATGCCTGCCAATGCAGGCATCACCATGCATGAAAGTCCGGCAGGCGTATTTGGCATTCTTAAATGTATGCCGTCTGGCAACGGCGCAGGTAACCTCTTAACTATCACACAACCTGTTCGGCGGTAGAGTTTTAGCGGACTATTTATAGTGAAAATACTGGCACTTTGGCCAGAAAGAGGCTATAATTTACATAACTGTTTTGTATCCTCACAGTTACAAACAAAAATCCATTGAAAATTGTCTGAGACGGTTCCAGGGTGTGTTCCGGAGGCGTTTAAACCGTTATCATGCGGGGGCAGACTCTGTGCAGATCTGCAGAACAGTTACTAATTTCTTATTATAAAGTATCAGATAAAAAAATCAAGAATATGGAGATAAAGTTTATGAATCAGTGTCCGAATTTTAAAAAGTGCGGCGGCTGCCAGTATCTGGATGTACCCTATGAAAAGCAGCTTGAGAAAAAACAAAGGGAATTAACAGCTCTTTTAAAACCGTTCTGCAAGGTGAATTCCATTGTGGGAATGGAACATCCCTTCCATTACCGCAACAAGGTCCATGCGGTTATGGTCAGAGACCGGAAGGGGAATATTATTTCCGGTGTTTACAAAGAGGGGACCCATAAGGTTCTTCCGGTGGAAACATGTCTCATTGAAGATGAACGGGCGGATGCTATTATTCAGACAATTCGGAAGCTGCTTCCATCTTTTAAAATGAAAGTGTACGATGAGGACACGGGATACGGTTTCCTGCGTCATGTGCTGGTGAGGACCGCCCATAAGACCGGAGAGGTTATGGTGGTTATGGTGACGGCTTCCCCGGTGTTTCCGTCTAAAAATAATTTTGTAAAGGCCTTAAGGAAGGTTCACCCAGAAATTACCACGGTGGTGCAGAATGTCAATAACCGTGGTACCAGTATGGTTCTTGGGGATAAGGAACATGTACTTTATGGCCCGGGCTTTGTGGTGGACGAGCTTTGTGGACGGAAATTTCGAATTTCGTCCAGATCTTTTTATCAGATCAATCCTGTCCAGACAGAGCGGCTGTATAACCTGGCCATTGAGGCTGCCGGGCTTACGGGAAAGGAAACTGTGGTGGATGCATATTGCGGAATTGGCACTATCAGCCTGGTGGCCGCAGGGAAGGCCGGGAATGTGATCGGTGTGGAGCTGAATCAGGATGCTGTCCGCGACGCAGTGATGAATGCCAGGATGAATCAGATTAAAAATGTCCGTTTTTATAATAATGATGCGGGAAAATTCATGGTTCAGATGGCCTCTGAGGGGGCTAGGGCTGATGTGGTTTTCATGGACCCGCCAAGGAGCGGAAGCACAGAGGAGTTTATCCACGCGGTGGCCATTCTGGCCCCGAGGCGGGTGGTCTATGTATCCTGCAGTCCCGAAACCTTAGCGAGAGATCTGGCCTTGTTTAAGAAGGAGGGGTACCAGGCTGTGGAGGCATGGGCAGTGGATATGTTTCCGATGACTTCACACACAGAATGTGTGGTGGGAATGCAAAGGAAATATATGTAGAAATCCTTTGTTTTAGGCAGTTTTATAAGCATTTTGTGTTTGCGGAAGATGAGGAAGATGAGGAAGGGAATCGGAATAAGAGGATGGAGAAGTATTTTGAGGTTTCAGCGGTGGTTGATGTGGGGTGTGGGGGTACAAAGGAATCCAGTTAATGAAAAAATTGATATTAAGATTCAGTTGTTTGGAAGTTCCAAACAACTGAATCAGAAAGAAAAATTTTCTGAAGTGAACAATAATAGGAGTATGCAATATTCTGAAATTGGGTATTAAGAATGTAGCACATGAAAACAAAACATATGTTCTATAAAACCTTGTGTTATAAATAGAATTTTGGTATAATAAAAGTGTAAGTTGATTATTGTGTGCTAAAATTATGTTTTGTAGAAGTAAATTTCTATGTAGGAGTGCAATTTATGTTAGGAAGCATTTTCAAAAGTTTAGATGTGAATACTAATAATGGCTTAGCAAATGAACAGTTCAAGGGCGAGTCAATTTATCAACAACAATTTTTTAATATGGCAAAAGAAAAGTTGGGCATAGATGCTATTTATTGAGAGATGCTGAGGGGATGCCCAAAATTCCTTTGATTTATTTTGCTGCTATGGATACATATAACCAAGTGCATGTAGCGGAGTTACACCGGTTGGCGTGGAATTTAGGTGAGGCTCCACTACTATTCATTGTCACCCCTGACCTTTTGCTAATATAGTTCAAAATCCACAGTTGCTTCAATGATTGGTTACATTCAAGAAGGTAGTATTTCAGAAATAGTAACGAAATTAATGCCTTTAATGAAAAATACTAATTTGAGAGAAAACTTTGTAAGACTTATTTTAGAAATGAATCCTGAATATAAATCGGTTCATGTTCGCACTCTTGATTCTCAAGTTATTACATTGCATCATTTGTTTTTTGATTTTGTTGTCTAAACGAAATATAAAGATTATACATAGAGTTTTTTTATAAGGCAGATGGTTGATTACGACAGGCTCCGATGTGTGATTCTCTGAAAATTAAAGAGATAGATATAATGGTGAAAAGAATGGAAGTGAGGTTATAGATGGACAATCATGGAGAAATTCTTATATATCAATCTGAAGATGGTTTGACAAAGATTGAAGTTAAGATACAGGATGAAACAGTGTGGTTGACACAACAGCAAATGGCAGATTTGTTCCAAACGTCACGAACAAATGTAGTAGAACATATCGCACATATATATGAAGAATTTGAATTAGATGAAAATTCAACCTGTCGGAAATTCCGACAGGTTCGCAAGGAGGGAAATCGTGAAGTATCACGAGAGATGCCCTACTATAATCTTGATATGATAATTTCTCTTGGTTATAGAGTGAAATCCAGAATAGCGACGAATTTCCGACGTTGGGCGACTGAGCGTTTGAAAGAATATATGATAAAAGGCTTTACTATGGATGATGAGCGATTAAAAATCTGGGAGGTGGAAATTACTGGAAAGAATTATTAGATCGCATACGGGATATTCGCTCGTCGGAAAAAGTATGTACCGGCAGGTGCTTGACCTTTATGCGACCAGTATAGATTATAATCCCAAAAGTAGTGAATCTATTGCGTTTTTTAAAATGGTTTAAAATAAGCTGCATTATGCAGCGCATGGGCATACGGCAGCAGAAGTAATATATGAACGAGCAAATGCAGAACAGCCATTTATGGGACTAAAAAGTTTTTCTGGCGATTTTCCAACATTAAATGATATTGGTATTGCAAAGAATTATTTAAGTGAGGAAGAATTGAAAATTTTAAATAATATTGTGTCTGGATATTTTGATTTTGCAGAAATACAGGCTATGCGCCATAATCCCATGTATATGTCTGATTATGTAGAGCATCTTGATCGTGTATTGAAAACGACTGGAGAAAAACTATTGCAGGGAGCAGGAACAGTCAGCCACTCGCAGGCAATCGAAAAAGCAACAAAAGAATATAAAAAATATCAAGTTCAGAATTTATCACCGGTTGAAGAAGAATATTTAGAAAACATTAAAAACATACATAGTACGGCAAAGAAAAAGTCGAAGAAATAATGACGCAGAGTTGTGTTCCTATACGAGCGACGATGCTGAAAAATTGTGTTTACATAGTAGTTCCGACACACACAGAATGTGTGGTGAGAATACAAAGGAAACATGTCTAGAAATCCTTTGTTTTAAGCATTTTTATAAGCATTTTGTGTTTGCGAAAGATGGGGAAGGGAATCGGAATAAGGGGTTGGAGAAGTATTTCGAGGTTTCGGCGGTGGTTGATGTGGGGTGTGGAGATACAAAGGAAGTTGTTTAATAAGAAAACATGAGAGGACAAATCCGTTGTTCGGAATTTCCGAACAACGGAAAGATATTTGGAATGCTTAGCCGAAAAAGAGATATATAATTTCAATGCTTGTGTTGGTTATCTAAAGCTATTATATAATACTGACTATGTATAGTTAAGATACTATTGGAGGTGCAAGCGTGAAGAATGAGAAAAAGGAAATGATAGATAATAAAGAATTTCAGACTTTATATGATAAATCAAAGAAGTTGATTGATAGTGCCAGAAACAATATGGGACAAATGGCAAATGCAATTACGGTACTCACAAGTTTTTTGCTGGGGAGATATATTGTTGAACAGGAATAACAAGGCTCTGAAAGGGCAAAATATGGAGCTAAAATAGTAGATTCTTTGTCGGCATATCTGACAGAAGAATATAGAAGAGGTTTTTCAAGAAGCAATGTGGCAGGGATGCGGCAGTTTTATGTGGCATATAAAGACAGGAAAAATGAAATTATCCAGTTGGGAATTGGACGATTCGAGCAGACTTTTGAAATTATCCAATCTGGAATTGGACAATTGGAAATGGTATATAACAATATACCTTTTAAACTCAGTTGGACGCATTATCAGGTGTTTATGCGTATAGAAAACAGAGATGAAAAGATTTTTATGAGAACGAGGCGATACGTTCGAATTGGAATGTAAATACTTTAAAAAGAGAGTTTCATTCCAGCTTGTATGAAAGGCTTGCATTAAGTAGAGATAAAAATGATGTGATGCGGCTGGCAAATGAAGGAGCTGCTCCGCAAAAACCGCAAGATATTTTGCATACGCCATATGTATTAGAGCGTGTCTGAAAATTCATTCCCGTCATCTGCACGCCCCACTTTGCGGTATA
>CAJUIP010000005.1 GCA_910586315.1 uncultured Lachnospiraceae bacterium
AGAAAACGGGAGAGGAAGATGCCGCTTCGCGGCCCCGTTTTCGCACGTTCAGCGCCGGAGCGCTGAACTTTCATAGGACCCCCCCATGCCTGCCATCAGGCACTACCATGAGTGAAAGTGTTTCCTATGAGCCTCCGGCGGATGTGCAGAAAACGGGAGAGGAAGATGCCGCTTCGCGGCCCCGTTTTCGCACGTTCAGCGCTGGAGCGCTGAACTTTCATAGTAAGGTTTTACTGTTATGTGAAATTGCAGAGGTGTCATATAGAGAATGCTTTCGTGAGAATTTGTAAATGACAGGAGGAAAATGGCAATATGATGTCTCATGACATTGGAATTGATTTAGGTACAGCCAGTATTTTGGTATATATCAAAGGAAAAGGCGTGGTATTAAAAGAGCCGTCTGTGGTGGCTCTGGACAGAGAGACGAATAAGGTGATTACCTTCGGTGAGGAGGCCCGGCTGATGATCGGACGTACTCCCGGCAATATTGTAGCTGTGCGTCCCTTGAGAAAAGGTGTAATTTCCGATTACACGGTTACAGAGAAGATGTTAAAATATTTCATCGACAAGGCAGTGGGAAAGAGGACCTTAAGAAAACCGAGAATTGCCGTATGCATTCCCAGCGGAGCCACAGAGGTAGAAAGAAAGGCAGTGGAAGATGCCACCTACCAGGCGGGAGCCCGTGAGGTCTGCATCATTGAAGAACCGGTAGCCGCGGCCATCGGCGCCGGAATCGACATCGCCAAGGCGTGCGGAAATATGATTGTTGATATCGGCGGAGGCACTGCGGATATTGCCGTGATATCTTTGGGCGGCACCGTTGTGAGTACTTCTATTAAGACGGCCGGGGATGACTTTGACGAGTCCTTGGTCCGTTACATGAGAAAAAAGCATAATCTTTTAATCGGAGAAAGAACAGCCGAGGAAATTAAGATTAATATCGGTGCGGCATACCGCCGTCCGGAGCTGGTTACGATGGAGGTCCGCGGAAGAAATCTGGTAACAGGACTTCCCAAGACCATTGTTGTAACTTCTGATGAAACCCTGGAGGCATTAAAGGAGCCGGCAATGCAGATTGTAGATGCCGTGCATAATGTTCTGGAACGCACTCCGCCGGAGCTGGCTGCTGATATCTTTGACCGTGGCATTGTTCTTACGGGAGGCGGCTCTCTTCTTTCCGGGCTGGATGCCCTGATCGAGGAGAAGACCGGAATTACCACCATGATTGCGGAGGAGCCTTTGACAGCTGTGGCGATCGGCACTGGTAAATTTATCGAGTTTGCCCATGGAGGAAAGAATTCTGAAAAGTAAAGCGGCTTTTGCAAAACGAGGGACAAGCGTAAACCATGGCAATAATAGCAGGTTATGTTGAAAAAATAAAATACCGCAATGATGAAAATGGCTACTCGGTTTTAAGCGTCACCGATGGCAGGGAAGAATATATTCTGGTGGGGACTTTTCCGTATATTATGGAGGGGGAACGCATCGAGGCGACGGGACAGATAGTAGAACATTCGATTTATGGCGAGCAGCTTGCAGTGGAGAGCTATGAAGTAAAGGCTCCCGAGGATACGCTGGCAATAGAACGCTATCTCGGCTCCGGTGCCATTAAAGGCATCGGAGCTGCTTTAGCCAAAAGGATTGTAAAGAAATTCAAGGCGGATACCTTTCGGATTATAGAAGAAGAGCCGGAAAGGCTTTCTGAGGTGAAGGGAATCAGTGAGCGAATGGCCGTGGATATCTGCGCTCAGGTGGAAGAAAAAAGGGATATGCGCCAGGCCATGCTTTTTTTGCAGCAGTATGGCATTTCCATGAACCTTTCGGTAAAAATTTACCAGCATTATGGCCAGCGGATGTACTCCGTGATTCAGGAGAACCCTTACCAGCTTTCGGATGATATCCGGGGCGTGGGGTTCAAGATTGCTGATGAAATTGCTGCGAAAGTGGGAATTTTCACAGATTCCGACTATCGGATTAAAAGCGGGCTTTTTTACACGCTTTTGCAGGCGGTGGGAAACGGGCATACCTATCTGCCGGAGGAGGAGCTTTTTGCCAATGCGGCAGAGCTTTTAAAGATAGAGCCGGGGGATATGGAAAAGCATCTGGTTGACCTCCAAATGGAGAAAAAACTGGTGGTGAAGGAGAAAGACAACAAACGGATCGTCTATCCGGCCCAGTTTTTCTACATGGAATTAAATACAGCAAGAATGCTCCATGATCTTAATATCCGGGACACAGTGCCAAAAGAACAGATCAAAAAGCGGATTTTGGAAATTTCCGCCGATGAACAGATGGAATTGGATGTTCTTCAGGAGCAGGCTGTGATTGAGGCGGTAAACAATGGACTTCTTATTATTACCGGAGGACCCGGAACCGGAAAGACCACCACGATTAATACTATCATCCGGTATTTTGAGAAGGATGAAATGGAGATTTTGCTGGCGGCTCCCACAGGACGTGCGGCAAAACGAATGACGGAGGCCACAGGATATGAGGCGCGGACCATACATCGGCTGCTGGAACTTACAGGAATCCCGGTGATGGAGGACGGCAGGCCGGGGGCCGGAGGACAAAATTCTGCGGAAAGCCGCCTGGAGGGAATGCACTTTGACAGAAATGAACAGAACCCTCTGGATGCGGATGTGATTATCATTGACGAGATGTCCATGGTGGATATCAGTTTAATGTGCTCGCTCTTAAAAGCAGTCAATGTGGGAACCAGACTGATTCTTGTTGGAGATGTGAATCAGCTTCCAAGTGTGGGCCCGGGAAACGTGCTTAAGGACATGATCGAGTCGGGGAAATTTCCGGTTGTGCAGCTAACACGGATTTTCCGTCAGGCGGCTCAGAGCGATATTATTGTAAACGCCCATAAAATTAACGGTGGAGAGCGGGTTCCCCTGGAAAAGCGGAGCAAAGATTTTCTGTTTATCCGGAGAGAGCATCCGTCAGATATCATTAAGGATATGATGGTTCTGGTGCGGGATAAGCTTCCGGGGTACGTGGGGGCCAAACCCCTTGAGATTCAGATTATGACGCCCATGCGGAAGGGCGCTCTGGGGGTAGAGCAGCTTAATAAAGTACTTCAGGAAAAATTCAATCCTCCAGCTCCGGATAAGCCGGAAAAAGAATCGGGGCAGACCGTGTTCCGGACAGGCGATAAAGTGATGCAAATCAGAAATAACTATCAGATCGCCTGGGAAATCCGTAATCGGCACGGGATTCCGGTGGATAAGGGCGAAGGGATTTTCAATGGGGACATGGGAATTATTCGTCAGGTCAATACGTTTGCGGAAACCCTGGAAGTAGAGTTTGATGAGGGGAAGATGGTGGAGTACAGCTTCAGGAAGCTGGAGGATCTGGAGCTGGCCTATGCTATCACCATACATAAATCCCAAGGAAGTGAGTATCCGGCAGTGGTAATTCCGGTCCATTCAGGACCACGGATGCTGATGACCAGAAATCTGATTTATACGGCTGTTACAAGGGCGAAAAAGTGTGTATGTCTGGTGGGCCTGCCGGAAATGTTTCAGTTTATGGTGGATAACGAATTGGAGCAGAAAAGGTATTCCGGTTTAAAGGACAGGATTCTGGAAATTGACATGTAACAGCGCAGAGGGAATCTGAACGCTTACATATTTTGGGAGATAATATTGATAAAAGAAACCTTTCTTGATTTTCTGTTTCCCCGCCGCTGCCCGGTGTGTGGGGAAATCACAAGTCCGGCGGGCAGTCTGATCTGCCCGTCCTGCTTTCTGAAACTTTCGTTTGTGAAACCTCCTGTCTGTAAGAAATGCGGAAAGGAAATTATAGAGGAAACCATGGAGTACTGCAGTGACTGCGTGGGACATTTCCATGCCTTCGAATCGGGAGTGGCGCTTTTAAACTATGATGAAACGGCCAGGACGGCTATGGCGCAAATTAAATATAAAAACAAAAGAGAATATCTGGACTTTTTCGGGGCAGCTATGGCAAAGAGGTATGAGAAGGCTGTGGCGCGGATGGGCGTGGAAGTCATCGTGCCCGTCCCGGTCCATCCTTCGAGAAGGAGGGTCAGAGGCTTTAACCAGGCGGAGGTGCTGGCCGGGGTTTTGGGGGAGAAGCTTGAAATTCCGGTTGAACCTAAGGTGCTCATACGGAAGAAAAAGACACGGCCGCAAAAGGAGCTGTCAGCCGCCGAGCGGCTTAAGAATCTGTCAGGGGCATTTGCGGCCGGAGAGGGGAGCGACGGAATCAAGCGGGTTCTTCTGGTTGATGATATTTATACTACCGGAAGTACCATAGAAGCCTGTTCCAGGGTACTGCGAAACGCCGGAGTGGAAAAGGTATATTTTGCTGTAATCTGTATGACCGGGGGAAGATAAAAAGGATTCTTGCAAAGCGTATGACTGCGGTGCTATAATGGGCGCATCTTAATTCTGGAGGGATTGGTATGATGATACGGACAGCAGAGGAATACGATATGGAGGCATTATTGTCCATTTATAATTATGAGGTGCTGAATGGTGTGGCGACGTTTGATCTGAAGCCTAAATCGATGGAGGAACGGATGAAATGGTTTCGGGCTCACAATGTGGACAATCATCCTCTTCTTGTGGCGGAGATTGACGGGCGGGCCGTAGGGTATGCCAGCCTTTCAGAGTACCGGGAAAAGGAAGCGTACAAAAGAACCGTAGAACTTTCCGTTTATGTAGATCCCGAGTACCGCCGTATGGGTGTGGCCAGGGCGCTGATGGAAGCGATTCTTGAGGGAGCCAGAAGCCGGGACGATATTCATATGGTAATTTCTGTCATCACCGAAGGAAATGAAGCCAGTATCAGACTCCACGAGGAGTTTGGCTTTATTCACTGCGGTACCATGAAAGAGGTGGGAGAGAAATTTGGAAAGCTTCTGGATATCGACAATTTCCAGCTGATGGTGTAAATTGAACTGTCACGCAGTTTGAAGAATCTTCATGGAAACTGCTTGACGCTGTGATGTTTCTATGGTACAATAGGCGGGCGAATGGAAGAACATAGGTCTTTTTTTTGTGCTTAAAAATACGATAGCAGGGCAGAAAAGAAAGGCCGCCTTACAAAGAATTTAAACGGAGGTGGAAGTCGTGCGCACAAAGATTACACTGGCATGTACAGAATGCAAACAGCGCAATTACAACATGACGAAGGATAAGAAAACTCATCCGGACCGCATGGAAACAAAGAAGTACTGCAGATTCTGCAAGAGACACACAATGCACAAAGAAACTAAGTAATCCGGTTTGTAAAAGGATGTGAATTTATGGGAGAAACAGTAAGTAATGAGAAGGCCCCCAAAAAGGACTTTATCAAAGGCTTAAAAGCTGAGTTCAACAAAATCATCTGGCCGGATAAGGAAACTTTGACAAAACAGTCGATTGTGGTCATTGTTTCAACGATTGCTTTGGGAATCGTGATCGCAGTCCTTGATCTGATTATTAAATTCGGTTTGAATATCGTTATTGGTTAAGGATGAGGTGAGCGTATGTCAGAAGCACAATGGTATGTTGTACACACCTATTCCGGATATGAGAATAAGGTGAAAGTTGACATTGAGAAGACAATCGAAAACAGAGGACTCCAGGACCAGATCTTAGAGGTTTCTGTCCCGCTGGAAGAAGTCATTGAGCTGAAAAACGGCGCCCAGAAGCAGGTTGAGCGCAAGATGTTCCCAGGCTATGTACTGATTCACATGGTCATGAATGATGATACCTGGTACGTAGTCAGAAACACCCGGGGCGTAACCGGATTCGTTGGACCAGGTTCCAAGCCGGTGCCGCTTACAGAAGAAGAGATGAGAAATCTCGGTTTTAAGACAACCGGAGTCGTCGTTGATTTTGCAGTTGGAGATACTGTAGTGGTTACGGCCGGTGCGTGGAAAGATACCGTGGGTGTCATTAAGACTGTCAACGAGCCCAAACAGACTATCACAATCAACGTCGAAATGTTCGGCCGTGAAACACCGGTGGAACTGAATTTTTCTGAAGTTAAGAAAATGTGACCGGCCGGAAGCCGAAGGAAAAGTACGGGTTTCGTGCGAGGATGTTCGCGGCACTTAATGAGCAGCAGCAAAGCAAGTGCGGATTTAACGGAGCGAGCACGCCGGCTTTCACAGGTCGCGTGGGAGGGAAATCCCCGACAATACCACATGATTTTAGGAGGTGCCTAATTATGGCAAAGAAAGTTACAGGATATATTAAATTACAGATTCCGGCAGGAAAGGCAACACCAGCACCGCCGGTTGGTCCGGCGCTTGGACAGCATGGCGTAAATATTGTACAGTTTACAAAGGAGTTTAATGCCAGAACTGCCGACCAGGGTGACATGGTTATTCCGGTTGTTATTACGGTTTACGCTGACAGAAGCTTTAGCTTCATTACAAAAACTCCGCCTGCTGCTGTATTATTGAAGAAGGCTGCCAAGATTAAATCCGGTTCTGCGACACCGAACAAAACAAAGGTAGCGACTCTTACAAGAGCGGAAGTTCAGAAGATTGCTGAATTAAAGATGCCCGATCTTAACGCTGCAAGCATCGAGGCTGCAACAAGTATGATCGCCGGCACTGCCCGTTCCATGGGTATCACAGTGGTGGACTAATAATACTAAATACGTGGGAGGGAGCACTCCCGACAATACCACAGGAGGTTTATTTAGAATGAAAAGAGGGAAAAGATACGTAGAGGCGGCAAAAGCTATCGACCGCGCTACTCTTTATGATACAGCAGACGCTATCGCATTGGTTAAAAAGGCTGCTGTTGCAAAATTTGATGAAACTATCGAGGCTCACTTGAGAACAGGCTGTGATGGCCGTCATGCTGACCAGCAGATCCGTGGAGCAGTAGTTCTGCCGCACGGAACAGGTAAAACCGTTCGAATCCTTGTATTTGCTAAGGGACCGAAGGCGGATGAAGCTCAGGCTGCGGGCGCTGATTACGTTGGAGCGGAGGAATTAATTCCGAAGATTCAGAACGAAGGCTGGCTGGATTTTGATGTGGTTGTTGCCACCCCGGATATGATGGGCGTTGTTGGACGTCTGGGCCGCGTACTTGGACCGAAGGGTTTAATGCCGAACCCGAAGGCCGGTACCGTAACTATGGATGTTACCAAGGCTATCAATGATATCAAAGCCGGTAAGATTGAGTACAGACTCGATAAGACAAACATTATCCACGTGCCAGTAGGTAAGGCTTCTTTCACAGAAGAACAGTTAGCGGACAACTTCCAGACGCTTATGGATGCAATCATCAAGGCCAAACCCAGCACAGTTAAGGGCGCTTACTTAAAGAGCGTAACTCTTACTTCCACAATGGGACCCGGCGTAAAGTTAAATGTAGCCAAGTTAGTGAACTGATTTCAGGTAACAGTTCAGCCTTGCGAAGATTTTGGGTAAAAAACACGCTGAAAACTTGTTTTCATAAGTGTTTTTTATCCAGAATCTTCATAAGGCGGACGCCGCGTGCTTCTTGTCCGCTGAAAGCGGGCAAGAAGATGCAAGGCTGAACTGTTACGATTTCAGATTGGTTTCTGAAAAAATGATTGACAATCCGAATATATTATGATAGAGTATTCGAGTATTGAATGCCGAAGACAGCAGGTGCCGTATGGCGTAAGATAAAACACCTGCCGAGGAACATACAAAACTCACAAGACGAATTTTGTAAACCTCTTTGTCCTTATGGCAGAGAGGTTTTTCCTTGTTTTAACGGCACTTACGCGCAAAATAAAACAGGAGGTAAACCATTCATGGCAAAAGTTGAATTAAAGCAGCCAGTAGTCGCTGAGATTGCTGAACTTTTGGACGGAGCTCAGTCCGCAGTAGTTGTCGACTACCGTGGATTAACTGTTGAGCAGGATACTGCACTTCGTAAACAGTTAAGAGAAGCCGGTGTTACTTATAAGGTATATAAAAATACCATGATTCGCTTTGCGGCAAAGGGAACGCCGTTTGAAGCGCTTGAGCCGCATCTTGAAGGCCCCACTGCCCTGGCAGTATCCAAGACAGATGCAACAGCTCCGGCAAGAATTTTAGCAAACTTCGCTAAGACGGCTGATAAGCTGGAATTAAAAGGCGGCGTAGTAGAAGGAACCTATTACGACAAGAAGGGAATCAATGTCGTTGCTACCATTCCGTCCAGAGAAGAACTTCTTGGAAAATTACTTGGAAGCATCCAGTCCCCGATTACCAACCTTGTACGTGTGCTCAATCAGATTGCAGAGCAGCAGGGAGGCGGTTCTGCAGAGGCTTAAGATGGTCGTCTGACAGAATAGCTGTATTATTTGTACAAACAAATGTGAATATAAAATTTAATGGAGGTAAACAGTAATGGCAAAGTTAACAACAGCTGAATTTATTGAAGCTATCAAGGAATTATCCGTATTAGAATTAAATGAGTTAGTAAAAGCATGTGAAGAAGAGTTTGGTGTTTCCGCGGCAGCAGGCGTTGTTGTAGCGGCAACAGGCACAGCTCCGGTGGAGGAAGAGAAGACGGAGTTCGATGTTGAGCTTACAGAGGTAGGCCCGAACAAGGTTAAAGTTATCAAGGTTGTCCGTGAAGTGACAGGCCTTGGACTGAAGGAAGCCAAGGATGTTGTAGACGGTGCTCCGAAGGTTGTTAAAGCTGGCGCTTCCAAGGAAGAGGCTAACGAAATCAAGACAAAACTTGAGGCTGAAGGCGCTAAGGTTACTCTTAAGTAATTCAGAACTACAATACAAAAAGAGATCCGCAGGAAGGGGAACCTACCTGCGGTTTTTCATTACGCAGGAAGTCTCCATGCCCCGACGGAAGCGCATCATCAATAAAAGCGGCTTCCTGCGCCCAGGGATACGCCCAGAATACAAAAGGCGCAGGCTGGGGCGTTGACTGAATGAGGGCCGGATTTCCAGAAAAGTGGGGCGGGCAGATGCCGGGAATGAATTTTCAAGCACGCTCCAGGGGTATGGAGCAGTTATTTTTCATGTATGGTGATATCACTTTGGAGGAAAAAATATGAATTATCATTTGCTGGCAGGACCGGTGATTGGAGCGGCTATTGGATATTTTACCAATTATATTGCGGTAAAAATGATGTTTCGTCCTCTGCATCCTGTGAAAATCGGTTCCCGGACGCTTCCCTTTACTCCCGGAATTATCCCGCGCGGGAAAAGCCGCCTGGCAAAGGCCATTGGGGAGGCAGTGGGAAAAAATCTTCTGACAGAGGAGTCTTTTGCAGAAACTCTTCTTTCCCCTGCCATTGAAAAGCATTTAAAAGAAAAAATACGTTTATTCCTTTATGAAAACAGAAAAAATGAGAAAACTTTAAAAGAATGGATACTGGAATACCTGGACGAGTCCGCGTATGAGGCGGCCTTTGGTTATGTAACAAATATTGCGGCAGACCGGCTTGTAAAAAAGATACTGGAAATCGAGCTGGGTGATATCATTGCAAATGAAGCGGCCAAGGCGGTCCGGGAGCGGGTACGCGGCGGTATCATGTCCTTTGTGGTGACAGACGGACTTGTGGATTCTCTTCGCGAATCCATCAGCCAGGGAATACAGATATATCTGGAGGAGCACGCAGAGGAGTTTCTGACCCCCAAAGTGGAGGAGGAGTGCAGGGCGGCCATGGACACTGCAGTGGGTACACTGGTTGGACGCATTGACGACTGCGGCCTGCCCTTGGATGAGATTTTGTGGAACGCTTATGAAGCCCTGGTACGAAAAAAACTCAAAGCTGCTCTGCAGCGCCTGGATATCAGCCAAATGGTGGAGAAAAAGATTAACGAAATGGACGTGGAGGAAGTGGAAACCCTGGTGCTTTCGGTGATGCAGAAGGAACTAAATGCCATTGTGAGCTTGGGGGCGGTTATTGGATTTTTCCTGGGACTTTTGAATCTTTTCCTGTGATAAAGGCCGGGAACCGGCGAAAAACCAATGAGAAAGAAGAAAAGCATGTGGAAAGAAAGAGGCAGATGTGTTAAAATGAATAGCGACAGGAAAAGGAGTGGAACCGTATGCTGGATGAACTGATGAGACGCTATCCGGTACTTGAGCCTGTAAAGGACAGTATTCAGGCGGCATATAAGATACTGGAGACATGCTATGAGGATGGAGGAAAACTCCTGATTGCAGGAAACGGAGGGAGCGCCGCCGACGCAGAGCATATTGTGGGGGAGCTGATGAAGGGGTTTGTAAAGCGCCGTCCTCTGTCAGAGGAAATGAAAAGGGCGCTGGTGGCGGCGGATCCCGAACGCGGCGCACGGCTGGCAGAACGGCTTCAGGGAGGGCTTCCGGCGATTGCCCTGTCCGGTCATGCCGCTTTGTCCTCTGCTTTTGCCAATGATGTGGATGGGACTCTTTCCTATGCCCAGCAGGTAAACGGGTACGGGGAGGCGAAGGACGTGTTTCTTGGGATCAGCACTTCAGGAAACGCGGAAAATGTGATGTATGCGGCAGTGACCGCGAAAGCCAGGGGGATGAAGGTCCTTGGACTTACGGGAAAGGATGGAGGAAAGCTGGCGAAAATCGCGGACGCGGCCATCATTGTGCCGGAGAGGGAGACCTACAAAATTCAGGAGCTCCATCTCCCGATTTATCATGCCCTGTGCCTGATGCTGGAGGACAGGTTTTACGAAAAGTAAGAAAGGCGCAGCGAGGAAAACATCCGAAGAAACCGTTATGAGGGGAAATACCAATGGAGTTACGAGACAGAGTTGCAGAAGAATTTGACAAAAGAAAAGAAGGCCTTTTGATTTTTGCCTTTCTGCTGGGCTTTGGCTTTTTTATCAACCAGGGAGTGGAGATTAAGGGACTTTATATGGACGATCTGTACTTGTGGTCCTGCTATGGGGAGCAGTCTTTCCGGGAATTCGTGTTTCCCATGGGGAGCAGCAGATTTCGTTTCATTTTTTACCTAGCTTCCTGGCTGGAACTTTTCTTTCTGGAAAATCATGTAACATGGATAGTGCCCTTTAACATCATCCTTAACAGTCTTATTTCCTTTTCTGTCTATCGCATTGCAGTTCGGATGAGCAAAAGAAAGCTGGTGAGTCTTGCGGCGGCAGTGGCTTATCTGCTTTCAAGAATGAGCTATTACCAGATCGGGCAGCTGTACGGGCTTATGGAGAGCCTGGGGCTTTGGGCCGCTTTAGGCATTCTTTATTTTCTGTACCGGTATGTGAATGGAAAGAACACCAGAGCTTTTTTGATGGCCAATCTGCTGTATTTTCTGGCCAGTTTTATTCATGAGCGGTACATGGTGCTGTTCCCGGTGCTTGTTTTGGGCCTGCTGTTTGGTGCAAAAGAAAGATTTCCCATGAAGGCGGATGACGAGTTTAAGGCAGAGCGGGAACAATCGGAATTCAAAGGGGGAAGACGTGTAGGAAAGAGCCGCAGAAGAGACCAGGCAGATCACGCGGCTTCCAAGTTGCCGCTGTTTTTCCTGAGCGCAGGCCTTTTCGGTCTGATTCAGGTGATCCGCCTGTTTACGATTGGAACTTTAGCTCCGGCCGGGACCGGGGGGACCGATGTGGCGGACACCTTTAAGATGGCGGATGCTGTCGGCCAGGCGTGGGAGCAGGTGGCTTTCGTGTTCGGGAGAAACAGCGGTCCGGACTATCTCTGCATCCAGACCTATGCAGACTCTCCGTGGAATATCCGCATGCTGATTATGGGAACGAATGTGGTTCTGGCAGCGGCTGTGCTGATCTTTCTGGCCCGCATGCTTTTCGACAGGGGAATGGCTTTGGCCCACCTTAAGACGATCGTACTGTTTCTGGTATTTATTGCCCTGTGTATCGGTTCCTCCAGCGTGACGATCCGAATTGAGATGCGTTGGGTCTATGTGGCATATGGGGCCGCCCTTCTGCTGCTTTCCTATATGTCTTCCATTATGGGGAAAGCAGGAATTCTGGTATTTCTTTATGTGGGGCTTCTATTCCCGGTGGAGACCTATTACAGAAGTTACTGGGATAATCTGTATTTATGGCCCGGTCAGATGCGGTATAACTCTCTGGCGGAAGAAACTTATGAAAAGTACGGAGAGGAAATTTTTGATAAGCAGGTTTATATTATTGGGAATACTTATGATATGAGTGAATTTACCGCAGAGACATTCCTGAAGGTCTATGATAAAAACAAGAAGGGAAAAAACACGAAAATCCAGTTCATCGACAGTGATTTTGATATGAAGGAAATTGATGAAGGAATGGTCATCCTGAGTGAAGATCCGGGCAATAACGCGTTTCAGGATGTGACAGGTTTTTTGAAAAAGCAGAGAATCAACCGGGCATATGGAAGTTATGATGATAATTGGATTGATGAACATGCGAAAATAGTCTTTATGAATGGGGACAGAGATACGGTAATTCTGGGCTGCTATTATCCCGGGACGATTACAGGGGATCAGGTATGCCAGATTCGGGTCAATGGAAAGCGGATGCCTGATCTGGTATTTACAGATAATTATATGGTTTATGAGATTCCGTCAGCGCCGTATCAGATGGTATCCCTGGAATTTTCCTGTAATTTTTATGTGGCGAATGCCCAGGAAAAGAGAGGCGAGGAAAACCTTGCGATGGTTGTGACAATTAAAGAAGAATAAGTGAGGAGAAAATAAATGGATGGACAATGGAATATAGTCCTCTGGTTTGCGGCGGGAGCCATTTGTATGGCGCTTCTGGCGGCAATTTTGCATTATATCAAGCGGACAGCCTATCTAAGCCCTGTCAAACGGGAGCTAAAAAAAGAAAAGCAATGGCTGCGCCGCGGAGAATATAATGCGGCGATGGTGAAAGGGCGTCAGAATCTGGAGCTGCTTTTTAAAGTGGTTGCGGAAAATAACGGAATTCACCTGGACAATACGGCACAGGCGGTGGCAAACGCAAAAAACGGTCAGGAAAGAGGCGGTGGACGCCAGAGAAAACAGAGAAGAAACAAGGTCCTGACCCATCAGCAATTTACCTGGTGGCTGGATGAGAACGGATATCTGGACAGGGTGGCAAAGTGGGAGATTAATGAGGTAAGGCTCATCGGAAACAAGGCCGTGCATGAGAATTATACATCTAAGGAGGATGCGTGGAACCAGTATAACTACCTGGAAGATATTTTGAAAATCGTTTCAGAAAAACCCCCGGTTCATCTGCGAAGGCAGAACCAGAAGAGGGATATTATTAAGGAGACTGAGAGGGACAGCGGGAGACCGAAGGAGAACCAGGGGGAAAGAAAAGGGCAGAATTCCGGAAAACAAGGCGATAAAAAAGACATGGCTCAGGGTAACAAAAAAGGAGCGCAGAAGGAAAAACCTCCCCAGAATATAAGGCGCGGCGCGGTGGCCCAGAGTACAAAAAAGAAAGAAACGCTCCAGACCGGAGAAAGCAGGAAAAACGAGAAAAAGGAAACGAAGCAGAATGTTTCCAAAGAAAAGGACGAAAAGAAGAATGGGGCCGGAAACAGTGGGCAGACCGGAAAAAGAAAACAAAACGGTTCAGGAAAACAGCCCCATACGGAAAAAAATACCGCCAGACAGCCAGGAACCAGAAAAGAAGATGGCAATATCCGAAAAGCGCCCGGCCGGCCGGCAGAGACGCAAAAGCCATACGTACAGGAAACCTCTGAGACCGTTGAGAAAAAACATCCCCGTAAACGCCGCCCGAGGCGCAGACGGCAATCCTCCGGTCAGATAAAACCGGTGCAGGGGGCGGCAGCAGCAGTGACGGAGGCTGCAAAAGGGTAGAAAAAACGGGTGAGATCTGCTATACTGACGGAAAATACTGTTGTCCTGGAGGGAACTGATGAAAGAGCACAAAAAATACTGTTATATGGCGCTGCCTGTTATTGGCGTCCTGTTTTATCTGATATACATTCACAAAGCCGCCATTGACCTGGTCTATTCTGATTACATCCGCCTGATTAATTCCTATCTGCCGGATGTGTGGAATCCGCAGGCGTTTTTCGTTCCGGACCTTCTGACAAGGATTCCGCTTAATTATGTGAGCCGGATTATCAATGTGAAGTTGTTTGGATACAGTGTGACGTATGACCGCGTGATGGGTATTTTAAGCTTCGGCCTTTCGTCCATGTGTATTGCCTCATACAGCTATAAGAAACAAATCGGGCTGGGATGGTACGCGGCCATGATGGTTGTGATGTTCAGCCTTAATAAATGGGAAATGCTTTATAACGGCACGGGCTGGATTCACTTTTTTGCGTTTGCCTGCTTCTTTTATAACTATCTGATTGTGGATCGGATTTATTACGAAAAATCGAAGGCGGCGAAAAGCAGACGGGAGATATGGGTTTTATGTGTTCTGCCGGCCCTGATTACCATCGGTGTGGCCGGGCCCTACTGCGCGATTTATACCATGACGCTGGTTCTGGCCTATCTGTTCATCTATATCAGAAATAGAATTATCATAAGACAGGATAAAAGGAAGCTGGATGTGGATGAAACATCGGGCGCTGTGGGAATCATGGACAAACGTCTTTCCCGCCTTACAGGAAAACAGACTGCCCTTCTTCTGTGTATGACGGTCTGGCCCCTTTTAGTTTATATATGGAGCAATTCCAAAGCAGAATATGAATATGTGGGAGCCGTGCAGGAACCGCTGCTTACCAGCCTGCTTGCGGCCCCGAAATTCTTTGTAAAATTTTTCCTCAAGTCCTTTGCGTCCATGGTGTTCGGGGTTGAGATGATTAACCGGCGCATGGGAGACTTTCAGGGAAAAGTATGGTGCCTGGTGGGATTTCTGGTGGTGCTGTCCTATCTTCTGGCTGTGTGGCTGAATTTTTACTATAAAATCGCCGAGGAAACCCTTCTCCCGCTGATGCTTTTAGCGGGCGGCGGCATGAACCATATGATCGTGCTGTTAAACCGGTGGATTTTCATGAATGATACGTATGGCATGAGTTCCCGCTATGCGCTCCAGTACCAAGTGGGAATCATCGGGATTTTCCTGACCTTTGCCCTGGTTGCCAAGGCAAAAAAGAAGGAAAAAACATCTGAAAAAAAGTGGGAAAAGAGAGTGCATACGCTCATGTTTGTGGTGGCCTTCGTATTTGTGGCGGGAAATGTCGCTACTACGATTGAGGAGCTGGATTTCTGCCACCACCGCAAATACAGCAATGAGCTGAAAGTGCCGGTACTTTTAAACTATGAGGATGCGACGGAGGATGAATTGAAATTCCTTCTGGAGTACCAGAATGATGGTGTTAAGGAGGCGCTGACCATATTAAAAGAAAACCACTGGAACATTTTCGGTCCCAACAGCGCCTCGGAGGCACTCATGCAGTAGAGAAAGGAAAGGAAACCATGAAAGTAGTAATTCTGGCGGGCGGATTCGGAACAAGAATCAGCGAGGAGAGCCATTTAAAGCCGAAACCGATGGTGGAAATCGGTGAAAAGCCGATTTTGTGGCATATTATGAAATATTATTCCCAGTTCGGCTATAATGAATTTATCATCTGTCTGGGCTATAAACAGTATGTCGTGAAAGAATTTTTTGCGGATTATTTCCTTCATACTTCAGATGTGACGTTTGACCTGGCAAACAACAGTATGAAGGTGCACAACAATTATTCGGAGCCATGGAAAGTGACTTTAATTGATACCGGGCTTTATACCATGACCGGAGGCCGTGTAAAACGGATTCAGGAGTACGTGGGGGACGAGCCCTTTATGCTGACGTACGGAGACGGCCTCGCAAACATTGACTTAAAAGCGCTGGAGGAGTTCCACAAGTCTCACGGAAAAACGGCCACCATCACCGCCGTGAACATCGGCCAGCGGTTCGGCGTGCTGGATTTGGATGATAATGGAAAAATTAACGCGTTCCGGGAAAAGAATGACGATGACGGAAGCCTGATTAACGGCGGATTTATGGTGATGAACCCCGGGGTTTTTGATTATATCGAAGGAGATACTACGGTTTTTGAGCAGGGGCCGTTAAGAAGTCTGGCAAAGGACGGAGAGCTGATGGCATACCGCCACGAGGGCTTCTGGAAATGCATGGATACCCAGAGAGAGCGGCAGCAGCTTGAGGAGCTGTGGCAGTCCGGCCATGCGCCATGGAAGATCTGGAACTAGAAGAATTTCATACGCCTGGGAGTGAAGACATGAATTTAAAAGAGGTTTTTGAGTTTTACAGAGGTAAGAATGTGTTCGTGACAGGACATACGGGGTTTAAGGGCGCATGGCTCTGCCGGATTCTGGTGAATGCGGGAGCCCGGGTAACGGGATATTCTCTGACGCCGCCCACGGACCCGGCGTTATTTCAGATGGCGGGCCTTGAGGGCAGGATTCATTCTGAAATCGGGGATATCAGAGATCTGCCGCATCTGCGGAGCGCCGTAGAGGCATCCGGGGCGGAAATCATCCTTCATCTGGCGGCACAGCCGATTGTGCGGGATTCCTATAAGGACCCTGTTTATACCTATGAGACAAATGTCATGGGCACGGTAAATATTCTCGAATGCGCCAGAATCTGCCCCTCTGTCCGGTCCTTCCTCAATGTGACCACGGATAAAGTATATGAAAATATGGAATGGGAATACGGGTATCGGGAGACGGACCGTTTGGACGGTTATGATCCATACTCCAACAGCAAATCCTGTTCCGAGCTTGTAACGCACAGCTATAAAAAGGCGTTCTTTTCCGACGGGCGCTGCGCCGTTTCCACCTGCCGCGCCGGAAATGTGATTGGGGGCGGAGATTTCGCCAATGACAGAATCGTGCCGGACAGTGTCAGGGCCGCTATGGAGGGCCGTCCGATTGTGGTGCGGAACCCTCACTCGACAAGGCCGTATCAGCATGTGCTGGAACCGTTAGCGGCATACCTTATGGTGGCGAAGGCCCAGTATGAGGACGGAACATTTTCCGGTTATTATAATGTGGGACCTGACGATAAGGACTGTGTGACCACGGGGAGACTGGTGGACATGTTCTGTGAGTCCTGGGGGAATGGGCTTACTTGGATTAATAAGAGCGACGGCGGCCCCCATGAAGCGAATTTCCTGAAATTAGACTGTTCAAAACTAAAAAGCACGTTTGGCTGGAGCCCGCGCTGGGGCGTCCGGGAAGCGATTGATATGACCGTGGAATGGTGCAGGGCCTATGAAGCGGGAGAGGATGTGACGGCCGTCATGGACAGGCAGATCCGCGAAATATTCCGATAAGCCCGGCCGGAGGGAAAAATCCCGTTGCGGCCGACGGCTTTTTAGAGTGTGTTTGAAAATTGCTTTCTGGCAGCTGTACGGGCACGGAGCCGTTACGAATCAAAAAAATTGGAGGACGGATAGAAATGTTTGAAAATAAGACGGAGGCACAGGCGAGAGAAGAAATTCTTTCCATGGTGGCCGAATATGCAGATCGGTTCCATAACCAGAAAAAGGACTTTAAAGAGGGAGACAGAATCCCCTATGCATCCCGCGTGTATGACAAAAACGAGATGGTGAACCTGGTGGACAGTTCCCTGGAGTTCTGGCTCACCTCCGGGCGGTATACGGAGGAGTTTGAAAAGAAGTTTGGAGAATATCTGCAGGTGAAATATTGCTCTCTTGTAAATTCCGGCTCATCGGCAAATCTAATCGCCTTTATGGCTCTGACTTCGCCGCTTCTTGGAGAGAGGCGCGTAAAACGCGGCGATGAGGTCATTACCGTGGCGGCGGGCTTCCCGACTACGGTGACTCCGGCGATTCAGTATGGAGCCGTTCCGGTTTTCGTGGATGTGACCATCCCTCAGTACAACATTGATGTGACCATGCTGGAGAAGGCCCTTTCCGAAAAAACAAAGGCGGTGATGTTAGCGCATACCCTGGGAAATCCCTTTGATTTACAGGCGGTCAAAGACTTTTGCAGAAAACATGATCTGTGGCTGGTGGAGGATAACTGCGATGCGCTGGGAACAAAATACGTGATTGACGGCCAGGAAAAATTTACAGGGACCATCGGCGATATCGGAACCTCCAGTTTCTATCCGCCGCATCATATGACCATGGGCGAGGGCGGAGCCGTGTATACGGACAACCCGCTTCTCAATAAGATTATTCGCTCGTTCCGCGACTGGGGACGCGACTGCGTGTGTCCGTCGGGGTGCGACAACCTTTGCGGCCACAGATTTGACCGCCAGTACGGCGAGTTGCCCCTGGGCTATGACCATAAATACGTATACTCTCATTTTGGATATAATTTAAAGGCAACGGACATGCAGGCGGCTGTGGGCTGCGCCCAGCTTGAGAAGTTTCCCTCCTTTGTGGAAAGGAGACGCCATAACTTTGAACGCCTGCGCGCGGCGCTTTCCGACTGCGAAGATAAGTTAATTCTTCCTGAGGCGGCTCCCAATTCTGCTCCAAGCTGGTTTGGCTTCCTGATTACCTGTAAAGAGGGGGCGGACCGGAACCGGATTGTCCGGCATGTAGAGGAAAAGGGAGTTCAGACCAGAATGCTGTTTGCCGGAAACTTGACCAGGCATCCCTGCTTTGATGAAATGCGGAAGGAAAAGAAAGGGTACCACGTGGTGGGAACACTTGAAAATACAGACCGGATTATGGCGGACACCTTCTGGGTGGGCGTATATCCGGGAATGACAGACGAAAAAATCGACTACATGGCAAAAGTGATTAAAGAAGGACTGGTACTGTGAGCACGGAAAAAACATTTGATCTGACCAGAGTCCATGAGACCAACCTTAAGATGCTTAAGGAGATCGACAGGATCTGCCGGAAATATAAAATAAAATATGCCCTGGATGCGGGGACGCTTCTGGGGGCTGTCCGCCATCAGGGCTTTATCCCCTGGGATGACGATGTGGACGTGGTGTTTACAAGGGCAAATTATGAAATGTTTGCCAAAGTGGTCAGGCGGGAGCTGCCGGAGACCATGTCTTTTGTAGAGCCCAATGAATACCATGGCGGAAAGGCATTTTTTGACTTTGTGCCCCGCATCATTTATGAAAAGAGCCAGAAGCTAGAGGATTCCAGAAAAACGGCTTTTTACGATGATAAAATCAGCCGCCTCTGGGTGGATTTGTTTGTTGTGGACGGTCTGCCGGAGGGAAAGACGGCGAGGAGTCTTTCAAAGCTTGTCCGCTGTGTGGTGTATGGTCTGGCCCTGGGGCATCGTTGGAAAATCCAGTATTCCGACTATAAGGGAATCATGAAGCTGTTTGTTGGCGTATTGTCAAATCTTGGAAAGCTGGTACCCTTCCCGGTAACGTATAAGCTCTGGAGGCTCCTTGACCGTAAAAAGGGAAACAGAGATTCCCGCCTCTGCTTCTACAGCAACTACGCACCGGACTACTATTATGTGGAGGTTGAAAGGGAATGGGTCGACCAGGTGAAAGAGGTTCCTTTTGAGGATACAAAGCTCTTCATTCCGGCCGGCTGGGAGCCATATTTAAAGCAGGTGTATGGAGATTACAGGAAGCTTCCGCCTAAGGAAAAACAGATCCCGGAGCACTCGGACATGGAGATAAAAATATATGGATAAGCTGCTTTCGGTTGTGGTGTCCGTTTATAACGAGGAACTGGCTTTAAGGGAATTTTATCTGGAAACCGGAAGGATTTTAAATGCCCTTCCAGCTCCCTGGACGTATGAGCTTTTATTTGTCAATGACGGAAGCGCGGACGGTTCCCTTAAGATCCTGCGGGAGTTTGCAAAGGAGAACCCGAGGGTAAAAATCGTTAATTTCTCAAGGAATTTCGGCCATGAGGCGGCTATGATAGCCGGAATTGACCATGCGCGGGGAGACGGCATCATCTGCATGGATGCGGACCTTCAGCATCCGCCGGAGTGTATTTTTAAGATTCTGGAAAAGTTTGACGCGGGGTATGAGGTCATCAGCATGGTGCGGACCAGAAATAAGACGGCAGGTGCCATTAAGAATTTTACCTCGGCCGCTTTTTACAGGCTGATTAACCGGCTGTCCGATGTGAAGTTTGAGGCAAACGCCTCCGATTTCTTTGCCATGAACAGGGCGGCGGCCGATGTTCTCAGGAACAATTACCGGGAGAAAGTGCGTTTTCTCAGGGGATATGTTCAGAGTGTGGGGTTTGAGAAAACCATCCTCGAATACGAGGCCAGACCCAGGTTCGCGGGAGAAAGCAAGTACAGCTTAAAGAGTCTGTTCCGTTTTTCCATCAATACCATTCTCTGCTTTTCGGATTTGCCCCTTAAGCTGGGAATTTACTCCGGATGCGCGGTGGCGCTGTTTGGTCTTCTGGTGATGGTTTATACCATTTATACCTGGGCCAAGTTCGGCGCACCCAGCGGGTATGCCACGATTGTGGTTCTGATTTCCTTTATGTTTGCCATGCTGTTTGTCATTGTGGGAATCATAGGGGAATATATTGCGATTTTATTTGCGGAGTTAAAGGACCGCCCGATTTATATTGTAAAGGATACGGAAAACCTGGAAAATACTAGTATTAGTACCAGCAAGCTGTGATTTTATGCGAAGTCTGGGAAAATGTAACAGATACCTGGGGAACCGTTATGGGAAAATGTTACATTTTCATGAATTATTTGTGATTATTTAAAAAAGGGCTACAAAAATCCGGAGGAATCGTTTATAATACGTGAGTGTGCGAAGATGGCGGCCGCTCAGAGGATTTCCGGGCCGCTGCAGAAGTTGGCATATATATGACAGGAGGATATTGTAATGAAATTATTAAAAAAAATGGCCGTACTTGGCTTAGTGGTACTGGCGCTTGCAGGATGTACAAGAAGCAGCTTGGATGACAGCGCGGATCCTATGGGACAGGAGGAAATGGATCCGGATAAGTTAGCGGCCCTGGAGGACGATGAAGAGACGCTTCCCAGAGAAGAGAACTTTCTGGTATTCGACGATGACGAGTTGGAGAAGCAGAGCCTTTACGAATGGGATCAGGTAAGAGATGATGCCGCCAGCCTGTTTTCTGATGCGGAGAGATTCCCGCAGGGCGTGAAGATGGACTTTACGGCTAACGAGGACAATATGGCCATTACATTAAGCTGGGTGCTGAAAAACGACACTACTGATCAGCAGGCCATGGATTATGCGGCGACTCTGGTACAGGAGTTCAACGATATCGTCGCCGTTCAGAGCGTGGATATGTTAAACTCCAATGATACTTCTTTCGGCGGACTCTGGAATGAGTTTTCTCTGGACCTCACAATCAGCAAGGAAGACGGAACCGAGATGGTGAAGAAGAGCTACAAAGCCGGAGATAAGATTGATCTGGTGATTCCAAAGACCTCCGAGGAAGAGGGACCGGAGGAAGTGGAAGAGAACGTTCCGAAAAAAGTGTGATGATACTGCGCGCAGTGAAAAGAAAGTATGATGTAGTTAGAAAAGAATGTAAAAAAGTGCTGATGTTATAAAAAGCGGGGCTGCTGTAAAATGGGTTTTTCATTTTGCAGCAGCCCCGTTTTTTATTTTTTACACTGATTCACAAAATACTGGAAGATAGGGAAGGAATCCACACAGTTTTCCGGGTTGGTAACCGGACCTGTCATGCGCTCCGGATGCCACTGGACGGACCAGATCGGGAGAGATTCATGCTCGATGGCTTCCACAATGGTATGGCCGCCGGCATCGGACCAGGCAGTCGCCACAAGGCCGTTTCCAAGTGCGTCAAGGGCCTGGTGATGGTAGCTGTTGATTTCCATGGACTCTCCGAAAAGACTGCCCAGGATGGAATCTTTTTTTAAGGTAACGGGATGGCAGACGCCTCTTGCATGATCACCGCCGAGCTGATCAGGGATATCCTGATACAGGGTTCCGCCAAAGTATACGTTTAATACCTGAATGCCGCGGCAAATCCCAAAAATCGGTTTTTTACGGTCAGTGAAGGCTTTGATTAATTTCCATTCCAGATCATCGCGCTGAGGATCTGTGATTACGAAAGAATATTTCTGTTCCTGATGATAAAGCTCTGTAACGACATCTTTACCGCCGCTTAAAAGCAGTCCGTCCGCCAGGTCGGCGTATTCTTCCGCGCAATCGTTATTTACCGCGAGGATCGGAAGGCCTCCTGCGCGTCTGATGTTTTCCGCGTAATTCTGGTTTAAGGCCCAGGTGGGTGTGCCGTTGGCGGCGGCGCCGGTTCCGCCGGTCAGTAAAATTAATGGTTTCATTTGAGTTCTCCTTTTCCTGTTTCAATCTTTTTTAATATCTCCCTGCGTCCAAACCGCTATGGTAGGAATAATTTCCCAATTCCCCGAGAAATGGTTCCCAGTTTTGCTCATGAAGCGGGGCCTCACTGACCAGGAGGACGTTTAAGTGGTAGTAGATGATATTACATTTTTTTAAGGTTTGCTTATACAACTCCAAAAACGAGGCCGCGGAGGCCATACTTTTATTCCATGGATTGGTCCAGACCTCATGGTCCATATTAAGGGTTTTCCGGACTCCCTTTGGAGTTTCATCCGTAACCAGCTTTTTTGAGGCAATGGGATGCTTTAAAAAGATGGATTCAAAAAAGCGGATAGTATTTCGCTTGTGCCCGGCCGGATCGGAAAGAATGCGGCCGCCGAAACGGATGGCATAAATGGAACGGCGTACCATTCCCTCCGTAACCTGAAAGTTGTTGTACTCTGTAATCGGATAATAAGTATTATTGATGCAGCGGCTTAAAAAGGAAGAAATGAATTGAATTTCCTGGCCGTTTAAGCAGATCGTAGCGGCCTGATTAAATTCGGAAGGCTTTTTATGCTTGAATTTCCTTAAAAGCAGGGCGTCAATGTCGTTTTCCAGCTCTGCGTGGAGACCGTGGAACTGGGAACACTTTCCCTCTGTTTCATACTGAATACGTCCGTAGACATAGGGGTGACAGATAGAGTCGGCGATATAGTGGCAGAGATAGCCGGCGAAATAGGAAGCGGCCTGCTCCCGCTGCTGTCTGGAAGAGATTTTGGAAAGCTCTTCCAGACAGTTCCGAAAAAACAGGTTT
Source organism: uncultured Lachnospiraceae bacterium (assembly GCA_910586315.1). GTDB lineage: Bacteria > Bacillota > Clostridia > Lachnospirales > Lachnospiraceae > CANRXD01. Next base: position 22,917 of record CAJUIP010000005.1, read on the forward strand.
ACATGACTTTCGTGCATGTGGGAACCCACATTCCGGTAGTCACGATGCCTTAGTATGGGCAGGTTATAGAAAAAAATATCCGGTCCCTGAAGGCCAAGCTGATAAAGCCAACGATATTTGGAGATCACGTGCTTTAAATAAGTATTCGGAAGGTCATTGTAGGCTTTTACACCAAACAGGTAGTGGGTTGTAAATCCTGGCAGAGGTATCAGCTCCTTTACTATGAAAGTTCAGCGCTCCGGCGCTGAACGTGCGAAAACGGAGCCGCAAAGCGGCATCTTCCCCTCCCGTTTTCTGCACATCCGCCGGAGGCTCATAGGAAACCCTTTCATTCATGGTGGTGCCTGATGGCAGGCATGGGGGTTTACAATGAAATCAGTTTTTAATGTCTTTGACATTATAGCATATCTCACAGGGAAATGGAATAAAACATAGAAAGAAAATATTGGGGAGCGTCATGATTTCAGTCATTCATGAATGGATTTGGGGGCCGGGAATGCTGGCTCTTTTTCTGGCGGCGGGAGCTCTTTACAGTGTGCGGCTCAAGGGGTACGCGATCCTGGGATTTCCCAAATGGTGGAGGGCGACTGTAGGGAGCCTTTGGAAGAAAAAGGAACAGAAAAACGGAGAGGGAATTTCTCAGTTCCAGTCTGCCTGTACTGCTCTGGCGGCCACCATCGGAACCGGCAATATTGCAGGAGTAGCCACAGCGCTTCTGGCAGGAGGCCCCGGGGCCGTTTTCTGGATGTGGGTGTCGGCGTTTCTTGGAATGGCGACAGCATACGGGGAGACGGAGTTGGGAATCCGCTACCGGAGGAAAGACAGGGAGGGGAACTGGCTTTCCGGCCCTATGATGTACCTGGAACGGGGGCTTTCATGCAGATGGGCGGGAATCTTGTATGCAGGCTTCTGCATGATTGCATCTTTCGGGATGGGGAGCATGGTGCAGGCCAACGCCATCTCGGAAACCTTTGAATTTGCCTTTTCTCTTCCGCCATTTCTTATTGGAATCGGCCTTACTGTCCTGGCCGGGCGGATTATAGCAGGAGGAGTGGGGACTATTGCGAGAACGGCGGAAAAGATGGTGCCGTTGTCTGCGGGAATCTATATGGCCGCGTCCCTGGCAGTGATAGCTGTGTTCCGGGAACAAATTTTGCCGGCTTTTGCCATGATCTTTAAGGATGCTTTTTCCTTTTCAAGCGTCTCCGGAGGAATTGCGGGTTTTGGCGTCAGTAAATGTGTGAGATTTGGAATTGCCAGGGGCGTATTTTCCAATGAAGCGGGCCTTGGCAGCATGGCCATGTTAAACGGGGGAACAGCTCGGGCAGAAAAGGGCGTTCAGGGGCAGTGGGCCATGTTTGAAGTATTTTTTGACACCATTGTGAGCTGCACCCTGACGGCAGTGGTGATTCTCTGCGCCATGGGAGAGGAGATTTTTTCTTTTTCCGGGAACGGAGCGGAGCTCACAAGCCTGTGCTTTACAAAGGGCCTTGGGCATCTGGGCGGATATACGGTGTCCGTATGCGTGGCGCTTTTCGCCTTTGCCACAATCATCGCATGGTATTATATGGGAAAACAGGCTGTCACGTACCTGAGAGAAGCCATGGGAATTGACATATCTGCTCTTTATATGGCAGGATATCTGACAGCTGTATTTTTGGGGTGTCTGGGGCCCATGGAAAAGGTGTGGGAGATATCAGATATTTTTAATGGACTTATGGCGCTTCCTAATCTGGCTGCACTGATTCTTCTGGTCAGAAAGGTAGAGCACCCATGAAAAAAGCACCCCGCCGGGTGCTCTTTTCAACAAAATAATTATTTGAAAAAGGGAGGAGAGCTGATAAATACTTATCAGCCCGAGTATTATGAAAAAAATCTTATAAGCAGCATCGCATCGGATGTTTCTCTGTTTATGGTTATATAATAAAAGGTAAAGATGAAGAAATCATGTGGATTGTGTAAAAGAATTTTGAAAAGACTTTGAACAAATTATGAACGCAGGTCTTAAAAATTAGGTTAAGAAAACGTAAGAGAAAAGTATATAGGAAGAAAGGATTCTCTGTTACAATGATAACAAAAAATGGTAATCCAGTTTGAGGAGGAGAAAAGGATGAAAAAGAGAATCAGTTTTATAGCGCTTGGATGCATTGTGGCAGGCAGTCTGGTTTTGTCAGGCTGTTCTACAGGGGCTGCCGCCACATCCATACCGGATGTGATACAGGTAAAGAATGTGGCCGATGAGTCGAAAGTTTCTCTCAGCGCTTCGGAAACGGTAGAGGTGGTTCCGGACATGGCAGAGATCGTATATGGAATCACCACGGAGAATGCGGATGCCGTGCAGTGCCAACAGGAGAATACAGAAAATTTAAACCAGCTTTTGGAATATTTAAAAGCGCAGGGATTTGAGGACAAGTCCATCCGGACATCCGGCTTTTCCCTGGACCCGAGATATGACTGGAGCGGAAACGGACAGACATTGATTGGTTATGAGATGCGGACTCAGGTGACCGTAACGGATATTCCCATGGACCAGGTGGGAGCCATGCTGACCAAAGGAGTGGAGTCCGGAGCCAATGAAATCTATTCGGTTTCCTATTTCTCCAGTCAGTATGATGAAGCCTATGGCGAAGCCCTTGCAAAAGCGATGGAATCGGCAAGAGGAAAGGCTGAGGCTCTGACGGCCGCCAGCGGAAAGAAGCTGGGAGAGGTGCTCAATATTGAAGAATACAATGACAGCCAGTATGGAAGATATGTTTCCGCAGAAATGGGGAACATCAGAAAAATGGCCGTGACGGAGGACGCAGCCGCGGGTATGGACATGGGTGTGATGCCTGGCCAGATGCAGGTGACAGCAACCATAAATGTGGAATTTGCACTGGTTTCCGCGGAATAACAACATAAGGCGGACGCTGTGAAGAAAGGGGGTGGACATCTCCTGACGGGTCCTGTATAATTGGGGATAGAAAAGCAAAGGAGATTCCTGAAATGAAAAATCCAGAAATTACAATTGAGATGGCAAGCGGAGATTTGATAAAGGCGGAGCTTTATCCGGAGGTGGCCCCAAACACGGTCAATAACTTTTTAAGCCTGGTAAACAGGGGGTTTTATGACGGATTAATTTTCCACCGTGTGATTAAGGGCTTCATGATCCAGGGAGGATGCCCGGACGGAAACGGCATGGGCGGCCCGGGTTATTGCATTAAGGGCGAATTTTCCCACAATGGATTCCAAAACGACCTGGCGCATACTCCTGGGGTTCTTTCTATGGCCCGTGCCATGAGTCCCAATTCGGCCGGTTCCCAGTTCTTTATCATGCATGAGTCCGCACCGTATTTAAACGGAGAATATGCGGCTTTCGGGCAGGTTGTTGAGGGCATGGATGTGGTTAATAAAATTGCTGAGGTTCGCACCGATTACAGCGACCGTCCGATGAAGGAACAGAAAATTAAAACCATTACAGCGGAGACCTTCGGGGAAGTGTATCCGGAGCCGGAGAAATGTTAAAAAAATCCGTACCGGAAATCAAAGATGGGAGAAGTATATGAAGGAAACCAGAATGGTTACTATAAATAACAGAGAAATTCCTATATTGATTTCGGATGAGAAAGAGGCTCTTCTGGCAGCGAAAGCGGCCGGAGGGGCCATTGTAGGTTTATGGAGGCCTGGAATAAATATGGAGGAGCTTTCGGGGGCCGTATACGTAGTGGAGGATCCTAAGGATCTGACAAAGGAGTATCTGGAGCGGGTGGCAAGACGCCATCTTGGGCTTCCATGGAAGATCTGTGAAACCAGGCGCCTTCTGATACGGGAGCTGTTCGGGGATGATTTTGATAAGCTTTGGGGACACAGGATCGGACGGGGATTTCAGACTGTGGAAGAGCTTTATGCTTATACTAAGAATCAGTATACATTTTACGAGTTTGGCTTCTGGGCTGTGGTGGAAAAGAAAACGGGGACCCTGGCCGGGGTGGCTGGACTTACGATTCCAGGTGAGGACGAGCGCGGGGATTCTGAGATAGAAACGCTTTTCCTTCCGGCAGAGGAAGAAAACCAAGGGGAAACGGAAACCCTGGAGCTGGGGTATCATATATTTCCGGACTTCAGAAGAAAGGGATACGGAAAGGAAAGCTGCAAAGCAGTTTTACAGTATGGGAGGGAAAAGCTCCTGGCCGGGGATTTCCTGGTGCGGATACGGAAGGGGAACGAGGCATCGAAAAGGCTTGCGGAGAGCCTGGGCTTCCATGTTTAGTTTTTTTGGCGGCAGGTCACGGGGCGGGGCCGGACCGCCGCATTTCACGTTGCATTTTTTTGCGGAAAGTGCTTGTCAAATGATATCTTTATCCGGTATACTGGTTATTGTATACAAGAATAACAGTCTAGACGAAATGGGACTGTTATATACAGGAAACAAAAAGATACAGGCGGGTGGAGAATATGACAGACCATTTAGAGCTGAAAGCCTATGGAAAAATCAATCTTGGACTGGATGTGGTGAGAAAGAGGGAGGACGGCTATCATGAGGTCCGCATGATTATGCAGACTGTGAGCCTGTATGATAAAATAGTGATGGATAAAAGCGGCAGACAGGGAATTTGGACGGAAACCAATCTGCCATATGTGCCGGACGGCGAGGGAAATCTGGCCTATCGGGCGGCAAAGCTTTTGCTGGATGAATTTCAGATTTCTGAAGGAGTGAAGATAAGGATTAAAAAATGCATTCCCGTGGCCGCAGGAATGGCCGGCGGGAGTACGGATGCCGCTGCTGTTTTAGTGGGCATAAACCGGATGTTTGACCTGGGGCTTAAAAAGCGTGAGCTGATGGCCAGAGGATTAAAGCTGGGGGCCGATGTGCCCTACTGCATCCTCCGGGGGACGGCCCTTTCCGAGGGGATCGGTGAGGTGCTCACAGAGCTCCCTGCGGCTCCCGGGTGTCATGTGGTTTTGGCGAAACCGCAGATTTCCGTATCCACAAAGGCAGTCTATGGGAAGCTTAGGGTGGCGGAGCTAAAAGAAGAGGAGCACCCGGATATCGACGGTATGGCGGAGGCCATCCGAAAAAAAGACCTGGATGGCGTGACAGCGCGCCTGGGAAATGTACTGGAAACTATAACAATTCCGGAACATCCGGAAATTGGAACAATAAAGAAAATTTTACTGGACCACGGCGCCGAGGGAGCATTGATGAGCGGAAGCGGCCCCACAGTATTTGGAATTTTTAAGTCCCGGGAATCGGCGGCGAAGGCCTGCAGATATCTTAAGGAGGCAGAAAACGGACGGTTGACTCGTCAGGTCTATTTGACCAGCTTCTTTAACAGAAAATCAGCCAGATAGAAGGAGAAGACCAATGACAAGCAATTTTCAAGTGAATATGGATGAATATCTGCCTCTCAGAGATGTGGTCTTTAAGACTTTGCGTCAGGCGATTTTAAAGGGAGAGCTGGAACCCGGAGAACGGCTTATGGAAATTCAGCTTGCCGAACGGCTGGGCGTCAGCCGCACGCCAATTCGCGAGGCAATAAGAAAGCTGGAACTGGAGGGACTGGTGCTCATGATTCCCAGAAAAGGCGCGGAGGTCGCAAAGATTTCTGAAAATAACTTAAGAGATGTACTGGAAGTACGCCGCTCTCTGGAGGAACTGGCCATTGACCTGGCCTGTCAGAGAATGACGCCGGAAGAGCTTCTGGAGCTTACAAAAACCGAAGAGCTCTTTTCCCAGGCCGTCAGGGAAGGCGATGCCATGCGGATCGCCCAGACGGACGAACGCTACCATGAAATTATATACAACAGCACAAAGAACGAAAAACTTGTGCAGATTTTGAACAATCTGCGGGAGCAGATGTACCGTTACCGCCTGGAATACATCAAGGATGAGAACAAGCGCCAGATTCTTCTGGTGGAGCATGACCAGATCATTAAGGCACTGGCTCTCAGACATGTTCACGAGGCCAAAATCGCCATACGGGAGCATATTGACAACCAGGAAATCACAATCCTTAAAAATTTGAAGGAGCAGGAAAATGACATTCAAAGAAAAATATCTGGCCGGAGAGGTTCCGTTTGAGGAAATAGACGATTATATTGAAGTCTGGAACAACAGTAACGATACGTGTACACTGGCGCAGTTCCTGGGGCTCAGTGCAGACGAGGAAGATATCTGGATTGAGGACAGCGATGGGGCGCTTAAGGAAATGCTGGATAAAGAAAGGAGAAAAGGAAAATGACAACGGTAACGCTGGGAAGAACCGGAATCAAAGTCAACAAGAACGGATTCGGAGCACTGCCGATTCAGAGGATCGCAAAGGATGAGGCGGCAAGGCTTTTGAGAAAGGCCTATGATGGAGGCATTACGCTGTTTGATACGGCCAGGGCATATTCTGACAGTGAGGAGAAGATCGGATATGCCATGAGCGATATCCGAAACCATATTTACATTACCACCAAGACAGCGGCCCAGAATGCCGATGCTTTCTGGAAGGATTTGGAAACCAGCCTGACACTGTTAAAAACAGACCATGTGGATGTGTACCAGTTCCATAACCCGTCCTTTTGTCCAAAGCCGGGCGATGAAAGCGGTCTTTATGATGCGGCACTAAAGGCTAGAGAGCAGGGAAAAATCCGGTTTATCGGAATTACCAACCACCGTCTTTCAGTGGCCAATGAGGCAGTGGAAAGCGGGCTCTATGATACGCTCCAGTTCCCGTTCTGCTACCTTTGCAGTGACAAGGACGTGGAGCTGGTTGAGGTCTGTAAGAAGAGTAATGTGGGATTCATTGCCATGAAGGCTTTGTCCGGGGGCCTGATTACCAATTCCGCGGCTGCTTACGCCTTCGAGGCTCAGTATGATAATGTCCTTCCCATATGGGGTGTTCAGAGAGAGCATGAACTGGACGAATTCTTAAGTTACATAACAAATCCCCCAGTGATGACAGAGGAAATCAAAGCCCTCATTGAGTCAGACAGAAAGCAGCTTTACGGCAGTTTCTGCCGCGGCTGCGGATACTGCATGCCATGTCCGGCGGGAATCGAAATCAATAACTGCGCGAGAATGTCTCTGCTGCTCCGCCGCTCTCCGTCCGCCGGACATTTATCTGAGGCCGGACAGGCGAAGATGATGAAGATTAAGGACTGCCTTCACTGCAACGCATGCATGAGCAAATGTCCTTATGGTCTTAATACGCCGGAGCTCCTTCAGAGAAACTTAAAGGACTATGAGGAGGTTCTTGCGGGAAAGGTTATGACACCGACAAATTTTTAAATATGAACATTTCTAAGTAGATGGGTAATTCCTTACTGGCTGTAAGGGACATTAACCATAAATATATTGTAGTAGGAGGGAATCAATATGATTGTTATGGTAGGAAACCATATCTGCAAAGACTGTGTGGCTGCAATGGAAGTGATTAACAGGGAGCATCTTCCTATTGAATTTCATGATATGGAAAAGGCTCTGGATTATGTGAAGGAATTTTTGAGCATTCGTGAGGGAAATCCGGATCTGTTTGAAGAGTGCAGAAGAGAAAACCAGATCGGAATTCCTGTGTTTGTTCTGGAGGACGGCAGGGTGACGAAGGACTGTGAGGAGGCCTTTGAGGCAGCCAGAAAGAAAAAGAAACCGGTTGTGACCATGATGGGAACCTATCTCTGTAAAGCCTGCCGCGCCAAGTTAGAGATTATCCGGGAAGAGGGGCTTTCGGTGGAGTTCCATGATATCGTTGAGAACCTGAATGATTTGCGGGCATATCTTAAAATCCGGGAAGAAAATCCGCAGATTTATGATAAGATCCGTGAGGAAGGCCGGGTTGGAGTTCCGGTATTTGTCCTTCCGGACGGAACCGTCACCGCAGATTCCGCTAAGGCTCTGGACGCAGCAAGAAACCTTAAATAAAAATGTAATTATTCCGTATTTTACAGTTACGGGTAAAAATCCCTTTAGGGACTGCCGAAAAACAGCAGATTCCTACAATATATAGTTTCAATATTTTTATATATTGGAAATATATTGTAGAATTCCTGATTTTTTCGGCAGTCCCTTTTTTACTATGAAAGTGTTTCGCGCCGACCGAAACGGAGCGGAGACCGCCAAAGGCGCGGAACAATCGACTTTCATAGGGGGGCTGATACAACGTCAAAAATTGCATGAGGGTTCATAGGAAAGACCTTGTTAAGATTACTTTCATATTTCTTAAATCTGTATAAATTTCCCCATGGATATTGACAGAGTGACAGCGTGTCACTATAATAACGATAAATTATTACCTTTACATGCGTCCGGCCGCGGGCGCGCAGCGAAACATGAAAACCCGGCGGTTGAAGGCGGCATTCTGAAGTCATGCCGCTTTGCAGGTCTTTCATAAATAATTAAGAAGAAAAGAGGAGACAGAATGCCAACAGAACGGTTTGGACGATTACCAAAGGAAAAAGTGGAAGCAATACGTATGGCGGCTGTGCGGGAATTTATGCGTGTGTCTCCCGATGAAGCATCCATAAACCGGATCGCCCGGGACGCGGAAATATCCCGCGGCAGCTTTTATACATATTTTGCAGATAAAATGGAGCTGTTAAAATGGATTATCGGCGACAAAATCCGTGAATGTCAGCTATCGTATCTGATGCATATGGAGGAAGTAAACGGGGATATCTGGGATACATTGGAATGGGAGTTCCGATACAGCCTGGAGCGTATCTTTAACGACGGTTTCGTGGATATTATGGGAAATTTGGTGGAGTGCAGCGCTTTTCACAAATTTTTAAAGCAAGGAATGAACGAGGAAAACGCGGCCAATAAGGATATAATGAACTACTTTGAAAAACTGTATCAGAGTTTGGATAAGGAGCGTTTCCCCATAGAACGACAGATGTTTTATGATCTGATGGAGACCCACTCGATGATTTTTATGATGGCGTTGAGGAGGTTTCATGTTGACAAGATGCCGTTGGAACAGGTGGAGGAATATTATATACGTCACATAAGGATGCTGCGCTACGGAGTTTGTCCGGCAGCAGAACATGGAAACAAGGAGAGGCAGAAGGAGAAGAAAGAAGTATGAATAAATTTGGAAAATTCGCAGTTGGAATGATCGCCGCAGGCGCGCTTGGCGCTGTGGTATTCATGAGAATCAATAAGAAAGAAGAGCCTATGGAGGCTGTGCCGAACCCGACGGTTCAGGTGGAGAATCCCCGCATGGATACCATTGTCCTTACCACGGATTTAACAGGCACTGTGGAGCCTTCGGATGTGGTTTATGTGATCTCTCAGGGAGCCGGAGAGGTTCTGGAGGTCTTCGTAAAGCAGGGGGATACCGTTGAAAAGGACCAGAAATTGTTCCGGATTGACAATAAGCAGCTGGAAGCTGCTAAAATTCAGATGAATACGGCGAAGGTATCCCTGGATGACGCCCAGACAAACCTAAACCGGATGAAAGTCCTTTATGAGAGCGGGGACATTTCCGCCCAGTCCTATGAGCAGGTGGTAAATGGTGTTTCCATGGCAAGGCTCCAGTATGATGCCGCCAAATTAAGTTATGATATACAGGCGGAGAACAGCGTGGTAACAGCGCCCATAAGCGGTCTTCTGGAGAGCTTCGATGTGGAGGTTCATGATATGATGGGAAGCGGCAGCATGGCGGCCATTATTTCCGGGGGAGGCAGCAAGTCCATCTCCTTTGCCGTCAGCGAACGGGTGATGAAGGGGCTTCACGTAGGGGATCCGCTGACTGTGGAGAAGAACGGAACGAAGTATACGGGAATCATTACCGAGATTGGGTCCATGGTGGATCAGCAGAGCGGTCTCTTTAAAGTAAAAGCGTCCCTGGACGAGGCAGATGCCCTGGCGAACGGAACCATGGTAAAGCTTTATGTGGAATCCCAGAAGGCGGAAGATGTCATGACGGTTCCCACCGATTGTGTGTCATACAGCAATGGAGACGCTTATGTGTTCACATATGACGCCGAGGCGGGCGTTGCCCATAAAATACGGATTGAAAACGGCTTAATCAGCTCAGAGGTTATGGAGGTAAAAGCTGGTTTGAGCTATGATGACCAGGTGATCACAACATGGTCCAATGAGCTTTATGAGGGTGCGCCGGTGAATCTGGCGGGAGCAGAAGCAGACAGCGAAGTTCATGCACCAGCGGAAGAAACCACTGCGAACCAGTAAGGAGGCACATTCATGGGTTTGACAAAAAAGGTCCTGAAAAGGCCGGTTACAACGATTTTAGTTGTGCTGTGCCTGATTGTTTTTGGCTTATCTTCGGTCTTTTCCTCAAGGCTTGAGCTGACGCCGGAGATGGAAATGCCGATGCTTGTTGTAAATGCAATTTATCCGGGAGCCAGCCCCGATGACGTGGAAGAACTGGTGACGAAACTTATCGAAGATGAAGTAGGGACTCTGTCCGGCGTAGACAGCGTGACCAGTATGTCCGCGGAAAACTATGCGATTGTCCTCATGCAGTATGATTATGGCCAGGATATGGATAAGGCCTATGACGATTTGAAGAAAAAGCTGGATGGCCTTGCCAACGACTTTCCGGCGGATGTACAGACGCCCACCATTATTGAGATGGATATTAACGACACCCCGTCCATGGTGCTGGCAGTCAATAACGATCATGCTGATAATCTGTATGATTATGTGAATGATTCTGTGGTTCCGGAGCTGGAAAAGCTGACTTCAGTGGCAAGCGTGGATGTGAGCGGAGGCCGGGAGGCGTACATTAAGGTGGAGCTGATTCCGGAAAAATTATCCCAGTACCACCTGAACATGAACTCTATCGCAGGCGTTGTGGGCTCCGCGGACTTTTCCATGCCGGTCGGAAGCACCATTGTGGGTGGAAAAGAACTTTCTGTCACATCCGGCGTGGATTTTGATACCGTAGAGCTTTTAAAGAAAATTCCCATTACCCTGGGGAACGGCAATATCATCTATCTGGAGGATGTGGCCAATGTATATAATACCCTGGAAAAGAGAGACAGCATCGGGCGGTATAACGGAAAGGATACCATGGCTCTCTCAGTCAAGAAAAACCAGGATAGCAGTGATATGGAGGTCAGCAGAGATGTCACAAAGGTGCTGGATGGCTTAAAAACCAGGGATGCGAATCTGGAAGTGGTTGTGGTAAACGATTACAGCGACACCATCTCCAGCTCCTTAAGGAGCGTGTTCCAGACCATGATTATGGCAGTGATTGTGGCCATGTTTATTATCTGGCTGTTTTTTGGAGACATTAAAGCATCCCTGATTGTGGGAACATCCATTCCCGTTTCCATTCTGGCGGCGCTGATTCTGATGAGAGCCATGGGCTTTTCTCTGAACGTAGTTACCATGTCAAGTCTGGTTCTGGGCGTTGGTATGATGGTGGATAACTCCATCGTGGTGCTGGAAAGCTGTTTCAGAAAAGGAGAGGGCGGCGGATTTGTAGAAGCGAGAAACGCGGCCGTGGAGGGAACCGGAACGGTTCTGGAATCCATTATAGGCGGTACGGCGACCACCTGCGTGGTTTTCCTTCCGCTTGCGATGATTGAGGGTATGAGCGGACAGATGTTTAAACCTCTGGGCTTTACGATTGTTTTCTGTATGGTGGCATCCCTGATTTCAGCCATGACGCTGGTTCCGCTGTGCTATGTATATTACCGCCCCATTGAAAAAACGGAGAATCCCGCGTCAAGGCTTCTTGCGGCCATACAGAATGGCTACCGGGGACTGATCAGAAAGCTCTTAAAAAGAAAAATTCTTGTTATGCTTACATCCGTTGTGCTGCTGGCGCTGTCTTTTATGATGGCCGCTGAACTCAAGATGGAGCTTATGGTGGCCGATGATCCCGGCATCATTGCCATAAGCATTGAGACCCAGCCAGGCCTTACTGCTGATAAAGTGGATGAAATTCTCACGAAGGTGGAGAGCTTTGTGACACAGGATGAAGACCTGGAATCCTATATGCTTTCCTATGGAAGCAGCGGACTTTCCATGAGCATGGGAAGCGGAGCGACCCTGACGGCTTATCTTAAGGACGATAAGTCCAGAGAAACAGACGAGGTGTTAAAAGCGTGGAAGCGGGAGCTCCAGGGATGGCCGGACTGTGCCATTTCCCTGGAAAAGCAGAGCTCTCTGGGAGCGACCATGTCTATGGGAGCCGAAGATGAAGCCAGCTATGTTCTGGTCAGCACGCAGTATGAGGAACTGAAGGCGGCGTCCGACGCTGTTGTGGAGGAGCTCCAGGCACGGCCGGAGATTACCCGCGTACACTCTTCCCTTGAAAATGATGCGCCGCTGGTGAAGATCTCTGTGGATCCGGTAAAGGCATCGGCGGAGGGACTTTCCCCGGTTCAGGTAGCATCCCAGGTGTACGCCATGTTAAGCGGCGTAGAGGCCACTACTTTAAACGTCGACGGGAATGATGTGAGCGTCATGGTGGAATTTGCCGATGATGCCTATGATACTATTGATAAAATGCAGGGAATCATCCTTCCCACAGCCACAGGAAGCTCTGTTGCGCTCATGGATATTGCGGATATCGGCTTCAAGGACAGCCCCCAGAGTATTCTAAAGAGCGACAAGCAATACCAGGTCACCATAAGCGGGCAGCTTACGGACATGGCGGACAGCGCTACAAAGGCTGCGCTCCAAAAGGAGGTTGTGGATACATATCTGAATGCCACGGTATCGCTTCAGGAAAACACAATGGACGAAATGATGAATGAAGAGTTTTCCAGCCTTGGAACAGCCATTGCAACAGCCGTATTCCTGGTGTTTGTGGTAATGGCGGCCCAGTTTGAGTCGCCGAAATTCTCCCTGATGGTTATGACTACGATTCCGTTCTCCCTGATTGGCTCTTTCGGACTTCTCTGGCTGGCAGACAGCCCCATCAGCATGGTAAGCCTTCTGGGCTTTTTGATGCTGGTGGGAACCGTTGTAAATAATGGTATTCTTTATGTGGATACGGCCAACCAGTACCGGAATGAGATGGATCTTGATACGGCCCTCATTGAGGCCGGGGCCACCAGGCTTCGTCCGATGCTGATGACTACGCTGACCACAGTCGTTGCCATGATTCCTATGGCCTGCGCGTATGGAGATTCCGGCGAGATGATGCAGGGCCTGGCGCTGGTTGACGTGGGAGGTCTCATTGCATCCACAGTCCTTGCTCTTCTCATGCTGCCGATCTATTATAAGGTGATGAATGGCAGGAAAAAGGCGGAGTTGGATTATGATTGAAAGAAATCGTAAGAGAATTGTTATTGTCTTTAAAAGCTGAAAATAGTATCCTTATAAATGGAGGAAAAGCCAATGAGACAGTATAAGAAATGGAAAAGAACAGGAATCCTGTTTTTGTCGGCAGCTATGGTGGCAGGAAATGTCCCGGGGCTTTCCGAAGGCGGGCTTCTTACGGCGCAGGCGGCCCGGGCGGCCTCGCCTGTGACGGAATATGATGTGGAAACGCTTGATAAGTTCAGGGATAATGTACTGGAATACTGGGAAATCCCCGGACTGGTCGAGCAGTACAACACCACGTTCCGGAATCAGCTGGAACAGTACTATTACAACCCGGGAAGTTCCACCGGACTTACCAGGCAGCAGCTTTTGGATTTGGCGGATGAACTACGGAATGAGGCAAAGATTCTGGAAGATTCCGCTGAAGAGGACAAAAGTGAGTTAACCAGGCGGCAGTATGAGGATTACCGAAGTAATATCAGGGTGCTAAAGGCGAGGGCCAAGGATCTGGAGGATGCCGCAGAAGGAAAATCCGCGGCCGGTTCCTCTGCAATCCGCGCTCTGCGTATCACCAGAGACAAAAAAACCAAGGAGGCCAGAGCCCTAATGCGGGATTATGAGACTCTGGCGGCCCAGAGCGAGATTGCCGATAAGAATCTGGAGATTGCGGAGCTCTCCTATGAAACGGCGAAACGGCAGATGGAGCTGGGACTTTATTCGGCAGAAGACGTGCTGAGCGCAGAGGAGGCGTTAAACGCCGCCAGGGCGAAGGCGGCTTCAGCAAAAACCGCTTATGTGAGCGGGAAACAGGAACTGATTAAGATGTTAGGCTGGAGCTATGACGGAAATCCGGAGATTCGAAAGATTCCGGAGCCTGATCTGGAGGCTATTTCCGGGTATGATCCCTCAAGAGATGATGTGAAAGCCATAGAGAACAACATCACACTGTTTGAGACCAGAATGAGCAGCTCCAAAAGTCAGGGCGGCGCCAATAAAAAGGCGAGGAACATTCAGGAGCAGGAGAACTCTGTCCGCAGCAGTCTGGACCTTCTATACCGGGATGTGATGCAGAAAAAGGCGGCCTATGAGGCGGCAGCGCTTCAGTATACGGCGGCCCAGGCGGATAAGGCGGCGGCGGACAGAAAACACGGCCTGGGAATGGTAAGCAATCAGGAGTATCTGACAGCGGAGAATACCTGGCTTTCGGAGAAAGCGGCCTATGAGGCGGCGGGACTTGCCCTGACGGCGGCCATGGAGGAATATGAGTGGGCTGTGAAGGGCCTTTTGGAGCTTTCCACTGACTCGTCAGGATCATAAGGACAGGAGGAAAATGATGAAAAAATTAGTGAAACGGGTGGTTCCGGCGGCGCTGGCGCTTTCCCTGACAGCGGCCCCTGTCATGGCCTATGCCGATGATTTTATTCCTGGGCCGGGGCAGAGGTATGACGACGCTACCCTGAAAACCCTTAAGGATAATGTGCTTGAATACGATGAGATAGAGATGCTCGTTGACGAGTACAACGCCACTCTGAAAAATCTCAGGGAGACCTACTCGGATACACGGGACAACTATAAAGATGTTGTAAAACTGAAAAGCCAGATCCATTCCTCGGCCGGGGCTATATCTGAGGCGGCCGGTGAAATGAGCAGTATGGCTTCCATGTTCAAGGATTCCCTGGGATACCAGAGCATGCTGACTCCGGGAGCCTATGCGGAAATGCTGTATGCTTCTGAGATGATGAATGTGCAGTCGGAGCAGGTGCTTTTACAGGCGGATACGGTCACGGTTGTGACGCCGGAAATGTTGAAGCTCAGGATGATCGATGGTACCCGCGCCATGCTGATTTCAGGCGCCCAGAGTGCGGTGATCGGATATGAGCAGCTTCTCCTGGGGAAGGAGACTCTTACAGACACCATTGAGCTTTTAAAGGAAGTTTATAAATCCACAGAAGCCCAGGCCTCTTTGGGAATGGCGACCGGCACGGCAGTTCTCACTGCGAGGCAGAATCTGGAATCAGCCGAGGCCAGTATGATCGAGCTGGATGCCAAAGAGGTGCAGGTTCGTTCCACTCTCTGCAAGATGTTAGGGTGGGAGTATAATGCCTCTCCGGAAATCCGGAAGGCGCCAGGCGCGGATCTGAGCCGCATTGACAGGATGAATCCGGAAAATGACAAACAGACAGCCATTGCCAATAACTTTACCCTGAGATATAATCAGTTGAACCTGGAAGAACTCACCGACGGCTCTGTGGACAGGGAAAACATGGAGCGGACCATCAGAGAGCAGACGGCGGAAATTTCCGCTTCTTTGGTGAATCTTTATAATGACGTAATTCAGAAGCGCAATGAATACCAGACAGCCATCGCGGCTTTTGAACTGGAAAAAACCAAGATGGAAGCGGCCGAGAGAAAGCTTTCTGTGGGAAGTATTGGAAGGCTGGAATACCTCCAGCAGGAAAATGCGTATAAGACAAAAGAGATTGCAGTGAGAACAGCAGAACTCAATCTGTTCCAGGCCATGGAAACCTATGACTGGGCACTGAAAGGAAATTTGAGTCTTTCCTGATGTTTTCAACAAAACGGTACCGTCGGAAAATGAAAAACTCATTTTGCGGCGGTACCGTTTTGCTGAAAATTCATTCCCATCATCGGTACGCCCCATTTTGCGGGAAAGCAATTTTCAAACACGCTCCACGACGGAAAGGAGATGCCGCTTTTTTACTTTATTTTCAGGCGGTCAGCCAGTTTGAAACGGATTTTCACGGAGCGGGCGTTTAAAAGCGCTCGGAAGTCGTCTTCCGATAAAAGGGCGGAAAGCTGACTTTTGGAGCTGTTCGGGACAACGGCATAGGTGCTGTCCAGGTAGCAGAGAGAGGGATATAAAACACACCAGAAATTTTTTCCCTTTCCCTGACCGATGAGGACGCGGACCGCGTCGTATGTTCCGGCCGGGAAGGTCATATCCCCATACGTTTTTTCCGGAAACAGACATTGTTCCAGCTCAATACGTACTTCATAATCAAAGCCTTGTTCTTTTATATAGCGCTCCGCGGCAGTTTCCAGGGCCGCTTTGTGAGTTGTGACATAGCGGGATATGGCTTCTTTGGAGGCCGCCTCCTCCTCTGTCAGACCCGTCTGCAGCTTCTCCAGGATGAAATCCTTTACTTCTAATTTCAGCGCCTGGTCCGCGGAAGAGTCGCTGTTTGCCAGCACGTGGAACCGGAGAATTTCCGGAGCGATTCTGGAAGCCAGAGCCTCCTCCTTCCTTCTGAGGCCGGACATGGCCAGCAGAAATATGAGAAGTCCCAGGGTCAGGGACAGGCAGAATTGATATTTCTTTTTCATGGAATCCCCTTCTTTTTTATGATAATTGCTATTTGTAATTATTGCCAGTTGTGCTATAATCTAAACGGTTCCATTTGACTATTTAAAGAGAGGTAAAAAATCATGAACAGAAAAAATGTGGTGGCGCTGTTCGGCGGGCAGTCCTCGGAACATGTGGTTTCCTGCATGTCCGTCCAGAATGTGGTTGCCAATATCGATAGAGAAGCTTACAATGTAATCCTTGTGGGAATCACAGAAGATGGCCATTGGCTGAAGGTCAATTCCATGGAAGAGATTAAAAATGATACCTGGAGGGACAGCAAAGAAGCGGCTGTGCTTTCTCCGGATGCCAGAGACAAGGCACTTTTGGTGATGAAGGGAGGCCAGGTGGAAAAAATTCACGTGGATGTGGTTTTCCCGGTGCTTCACGGACTTTATGGTGAGGACGGAACAGTTCAGGGTCTTTTGGAGCTGGCAAAAATCCCTTATGTGGGATGCGGTGTTCTGTCTTCTGCCGTATCTATGGATAAACTGACTACAAAGATTCTGGTGGACCGTCTGGGAATCCGGCAGGCGGCATATGTTCCGGTTATGAAAGAGGAGCTTTGTGAGCTGGACCAGGTGATTGTAAGGGTGGAAAAGGCGCTCTCCTATCCGGTGTTTATTAAACCTTCCAATGCAGGTTCCTCCAGAGGAGTGTCCAGAGCCAACGAACGGGAGGGCTTAAAGGCAGGGCTTTTGGAAGCGGCGCGCCATGACCTCCGGGTTCTGGTGGAAGAGGCCATTGTGGGCCATGAGGTGGAGTGCGCTGTCTTCGGAGGCGGTAAAGAGGAGGCGGAGGCTTCCGGAGTGGGAGAAATTCTGGCCGCCGCGGAATTTTATGATTTTGATGCAAAATATTACAGCGAGGCCTCCAAGACGGTTGTGGATCCGAAGCTTCCGGGAAATTCTGCCGAGATAATTCGAAAAGAAGCAGTGGAAATTTTTAAGGCTGTGGATGGGTATGGGCTTTCCCGTGTGGACTTTTTCGTCACAGAGGATGGAGAGGTAGTCTTCAATGAAATCAACACCATGCCCGGCTTTACCTCCATCAGCATGTACCCCATGCTCTGGGAGGCCAGGGGGAAAAAGAGCCTGATCAATGATCTCATCGCCCATGCAGAAAAAAGGTATGAAAGGTAAGGGAGTATGGATAAAAATGCACCAATCGGAGTGTTTGATTCCGGTGTGGGCGGCTTAACGGTTGCCCGGGAAATTATGCGCCAGCTTCCTGAGGAGCGGCTGATTTATTTTGGTGACACGGCCAGACTCCCCTATGGAAATAAGTCGAAAAAAACCATCATCCGCTATTCGGAGCAGATCATCCGTTTCCTGCGGACCAAAGAGGTAAAGGCTATTGTAGTGGCTTGCAATACGGCTTCCTCCTATGCGCTGGATGAAGTTAGAAAAATCGTGGATGTGCCGATCATCGGCGTTATCAACGCCGGAGCCAGGGCCGCTGTGTCGGCGACAAAAAATGGGAAAATCGGAGTGATCGGAACCGAAGGCACCATAAACAGCGGTACGTATGCCGAGGTTTTAAAGGAAATGAAGCCGGGGGTGGAGGTTTTTGGGAAGGCCTGTCCGCTGTTTGTTCCTCTGGTGGAGGAGGGACTTTTGCATGATACGGTTACGGATGAAATTGCATCCCGGTATCTTTCTGTATTAAAGGAAAAATATATTGACACACTGGTTCTTGGATGTACCCATTATCCTCTTTTGCGGTCCACAATCGCAAGGACCATGGGGGACGATGTAACGCTGATCAATCCGGCCTATGAAACGGCTGTTCAACTGAAAACGCTTCTCAAATCCATGGAGATGAACTGTGATGGGGAAAGAGTGGTCATGCCGGGGGAAAAGTATCAGTTTTTTGTCAGTGATATGGCGGAGAAGTTTTGCGCTTTTGCCACTTCCATTCTGCCGGATGAAGTGAAGGAAACCGTACAGATTGATATAGAGACCTGCTGACAAGCGATGATAAAGGAGTCAGAAAATGACGAAAGAGGTTCTTGTGAGCGTCAAGGGAACGCAGCTGATGGGGGAAGAAAATGATACCATTGAAATCATTACTTCCGGAACTTGTTATGAAAAGAATGGGAAACAGTACATTCTTTTTGAAGAAGCCATCGGAGATGCCGGGGATGTGACCAGAAATACGGTGAAAATTGAGCCAGATAAGGTGGAGGTTACAAAGCGCGGACTGGTGGAGAGCCACATGACCTTCGAACGCGGAAAAAAGAATATGGCCAATTATGTGACTCCGGTGGGGCTGATTGTTCTGGGGCTTACCACGGCTTCTCTCACTGTGACAGAGAACGAAAAGGAGATTCATATTGGGATTAAGTATTCTCTGGAGATGAATGGAGAGTACATCTCAGATTGTTCCATGGAGATTCTGGCGAAGGCCAGGGAGAAGGGGGGATTGCACTTAACGTAAGAAGAGAGGTAACTGTGAAGGTACTGAACAGCCACGAAGTGGGAAAGGAAAAGTAAGATATGGAAAGTTTTCTTGTAGCGATGAATGCGGTGATTCCGTTTCTCTGTTATATCTCCTTTGGATATGCGATGAAGGTAAAGGGAGTAGTGAAGGAGGAGTTTCTTCAGCAGCTGAATAAGATGGTGTTTAAGGTCATGTATCCGTTTATGACCTTTTATAACATCTACAAAGCGGATGCCAGCTCCCTGCCGCGGCCCGTTATGCTGATTTTCAGCGGTGTCAGTATTCTGGCGCTGGAGGTAATCCTGGTTTTCATTGTGCCGAAAATCGTAAAGGAAAATCCGAAACGGGGCGTGATTATTCAGGCTGTTTACCGGAGCAATTTCGTGTTGTTTGGGCTTCCGCTGACGATCTCTGTATTCGGAGATGCAGCCTCCTCCGTGGCCGCTATGGTCGTGACTGTGGTGGTTACCATTTATAACACCACCTCTGTAGTAATCCTGGAAATGTTCAATTCGGAGGGAAAAACCACTGCGAAGTCCCTGTTATTGAATGTGGCGAAGAATCCGCTGCTCCAGGGAGCCGTGGTGGGACTGATTTTCTTTTTCCTGGGGATTAAGGTTCCAAAGAGCCTTTTGACTCCCATTGCCGCCTTTGCGGATATGACGTCGCCGCTGGCCCTGTTTGTACTGGGAGGAACTCTGCACTTTAACGCGATTCGGGGAAACTTAAAGTATCTTGTGCCGACGCTGTCCTTCAAGTTACTTGCTCTTCCGGCCCTTATGCTGGCTATTGCGTACCAGTTTGGCCTGCGGGAGCTGGAACTGTTTTTGCTGCTGGCCATTTATGGAACGCCTGTGGCGGCCGCATCCTACCCCATGGCCCAGAATATGGGAGGAGACGGAGAGCTGGCCGGGCAGTTCGTGGTGATCAGTACGGTGGTTTCTGTCGCAACGCTGTTTGTGTGGATTTTCTTCTTAAAGAGTGTGGGACTGATTTGAGAGAAATAGAAAAAAAGCATCCTCTGACCTCCGGCGGGAGGCAAAGGGATGCTCTTTTTTAGTGGTTTTCCAGAAACGACATTTCATCCACCAAAAATTCCATAAATTGTGTTTCAAGTCTTCCGGACAGTTCGCCTTTTCGGCGGATACAGCCGAATTCCATGGTCAGGCCGGGAATAGGAATACTTATGATCTGATATTCCTCTGCCCAGGAAGGCGGCATGGCAATTCCGACACCATAGCTATTTGTTTTTGAAATCACTTTCATTCTCATGTGACCAGAGTCTACACGAAAAAGTTTTGAGAGATTAATAAAGCTGACTTCAGAAATTCGATTGTAGGGAGAGCCGCGGTCCCCTTCAATAGAATATTCCACAAAGGGATATTCCCAGAGCTTTTGAAAATTAAATTCGTTTTCTTTTACTAACGGATGACTTCTTGAAAGATTTACATTGCATTGGATATCCCAAAGCTTCCGGTATTCCAAACCGCGTTCACTTATTTCTTTTTGCATGGAGGGCGCCCGGAGGTTGGGGCTGACTGTGAGTGCGAGGTCAGCCTTTTTTTGATTCAGGAGCCGCATTCCTTCGTACTGATATTCCCGGTAAATGGAAAACTGATACTGGCTTAGGCCAAGTTCCTCCCCCGCCCAGTGTCCGAGACGGATAAAGGCATTTTCCACAGGGGGACAGTTGGGATTTACAATGGAAAAAGAACCTCTGTCTTTTTCCTCTGTAAGTTTGTGAATGTCCTCCACTTCTTTAAGAATCTGCATGCATTTCTGGACAAGAAGCTGTCCTTTTTTTGTAAAAGACACGCCGCCTGTCCCTCGTTCCATGATTTCAAATCCAAGTTCATTTTCCAGATTTTTTACTGCGTTACTGATATTGGGACGGGAGGTATAGAATTTTCGGGCCGCTCTGGAGATGGAACCGGTCTCATAAATGGTCACGATATATTGCATTTGCTCAAGCTTCATTGCATTCCCCTCCTTCTTGCAACAGCCCCGGTAACAGAAAATATACATCCCTGTAATTATTTCATATCTTCTTGGAATTGTCAATTATTGATAAAATCAGGGAAAGAAAACCACATAAACCAAAAGAAAAGGGAGGAAGAATATGAATAAGCAGGAAGCCCTTAACTGCCTGGATGAAAAACAGGAATTTTTGTTTTCCCTCAGCGATTTTATATGGGATCATCCGGAAACCGATTACACAGAAACAGTCTCTTCTGCCGCCTTGAAGGAGGCTCTTTTGAAGGAAGGCTTTACCGTCAGGAGCGGCTTGGCAGATATTCCCACCGCCTTCTGCGGTTCCTTTGGAAGCGGCTTCCCGGTCATTGGGATACTGGGGGAATTTGATGCCCTTTCCGGCTTGAGCCAGAAGGCAGGGAGCGTGGTAAAGGAGGTGCTGGAAAAGGGGGGAAACGGTCATGGCTGTGGTCATAATCTTTTGGGAACAGGAAGCCTGGCAGCTGTAAATTACAGCGCTGCCGGAACTTCCCAGGAGGTGATTGACATGATTATAAATCTTAAAATCATTTATCCGGTGGCGCTTTTGCTTATCACCATAATAATTTTAAAGTTTTATCCCATCACTCCTCAGTTTGGAAAGCAAATGAGGGAGGAATTAAAGGAGAGACGGGCGAAAGCCGCAAGATAAAATGGATAGCCGGAATCCGGAAAGATAAAATCTCCCATAGAAGATCAGGCACATGATGCGCTGAATTCCATGGGAGATTTTTGATTTCACACCGTTATTTTGATTTCGCGGATTTGTCTTTATTCTTTCGGAACCGGTCGAAGAACTTTTTCTTTTCCGGCAGGGGCGGGATACCGCCGCGGACACTCTTGATTTCTGTTATGTAGAGGCCGCTGATAACAACCTTGGCTTCTGTTTTTAAGGGAAGCTGTAAGAATACCTTTTCATCGGCGATCATGGTCATGATCCTCGGACCAATTTTCGCTTTTACAACCGGAATCTTTGCACGCTTTGCATACCAGGGAGTCTGCTCATAGACCATTGCAGGCAGGCCCGCATCTTTTAGTTTCAGCTTCTTTTTATCAATGGCCATCAGGGTAACAACCTGTTTCGCGGCGTCAATGGCGGATTGCTGTTCTACCTGGCGTTTTTCCATTTTCCTTCCCAGATAGTAGAGAATACCAAGAATGGCTATGAGAACGACGAGAATCACAAGCACGACATTCATTACGATGCTCCAGTTCATGAACTTACCTCCAAATAATCTTCACGTTCTCCCTGTAAACAGGAACAGAGAATTACGAAAAAGATTATAGCATTCATTATCTGAAAGCGCAAGCAAAAATCCGGTATTGAAACGGGAAAAGTTGGCTGGAAGCGGAAACAGGGGATGCGGGAGGGGAAGAGCGGCAATTTTATTGACAGCAGGAAATGAAGAAGGTAAAATTATATTAATATAACCAGATTTAAATAACCTTACGTTTCCGTGGCCTGCTTTCCTTTGCACTCTCGAAAAAGCATCTTCACCGAAACAAAAAAGGTATTTAAACAGCCATGATATATAATAAAAAGAAAAGAAAGGTGAGAAAAAATGGGAAAACAGACGGCATGGGAAGAGATTGACAAAAAAGCAGCCGAAATTTTAGAGGCCAGCGACGAGATCTGGGGATGTGCAGAGACTGCGTTTACAGAGGAAAAATCCATGAAGGTTCTCTGCGAGCTGCTTGAACAGGAAGGCTTTGAGGTGGAGACGAATCTGGCAGGAGTGGCAACGGCCTTTAAGGGTACCTTTGGTTCCGGAAAGCCGGTGATAGGATTCCTTGGGGAGTTTGACGCCCTATCCGGCCTGGACCAGGAGGCGGGCGCCGCAGAGAAAAAGCAGGTGCACGCGGGCGCTCCGGGACATGGCTGCGGCCACAACATGCTTGGAACGGCATCTCTCTCTGCGGCCATTGGTGTAAAAAGGTATCTGGAAGAAAGCAAAAAGCCCGGCACGGTCGTTTACTTTGGATGTCCCGGGGAGGAAGGCGGTTCCGGAAAGGCTTTCATGGCGAAGGGCGGTGTATTTTCCGGTCTGGATGCCGCAATTACCTGGCATCCGGGCGATCTCACAAGAGCCGATACGGGAAGTTCTCTGGCCAATTACCAGGTGGCGTATAAATTCTATGGCACCAGCGCTCATGCAGGCGGGGCCCCTCATCTTGGAAGAAGCGCTCTGGATGCCTGCGAGCTCATGAACATGGGCGTTCAGTTCCTCAGGGAGCACGTGATTCCTGAAGCCAGAATCCACTACGCCATTACCAATACCGGAGGATATTCTCCTAATGTAGTTCAGCCCTATGCGGAAGTGCTTTACCTGATTCGCGCACCGAAAAACAGGCAGGTGGAGGAAATTTACCGGAGGGTCAATAAGATAGCGGAAGGAGCCGCCCATATGACAGAGACAAGAGTGGAAATTGACTTTGTAAAGGGATGCTCCAATCTGATCAGCAATAAGGTGATTGCGAAGAAGCTGTGGGAGAACCTTACAGAGCTTGGGGCGCCGGAGTACACAGAGGATGAAATGGCTCTCGCGAAGGCAATCCATGAGAGCGTTGGCGAAAGCTGCTACGAATCCCTGGAGAAGGTGGCAAAATCCTGTGACAAAGCAGTAAAAAAGGAAGTGCTGGCTCATAAAGGAGAAGTAATGTACCGGTTTGTGGCTCCGTTT
This sequence comes from uncultured Lachnospiraceae bacterium, assembly GCA_910586315.1. Classification (GTDB taxonomy): domain Bacteria; phylum Bacillota; class Clostridia; order Lachnospirales; family Lachnospiraceae; genus CANRXD01. The sequence goes on from CAJUIP010000005.1 coordinate 46,621, forward strand.
GATCCGGTGGGAATCATGTCCTTCGGCTCCACGGACGTGGGTGATGTGAGCTGGAATTGTCCCACGGCCCAGGCCTATGTGGCCACATGGGCGGCCGGAACTCCGGGACATTCTTGGCAGGTGGTGACTCAGGGAAAGAGCGGACTGGCCCATAAAGGACTGATTTACGCGGCAAAGGCCATGGCAGGTGCGGCTATTGACATGTATGAGGACCCCGCTGTAATTGAAGAGGCAAAGGCAGAAATGGAAGAGACGCTGGAGGGCGATACCTATCTGTGCCCGATTCCGGATGGCTGCAGGCCGAGAGCCCTTGGAATGACAAAATAAAATAAGAAGAAACGGAAATTCCCGGGCTGTGAAACGCAGCCGTTTTGCCCTGCATCTTTTTGCCCGCTTATGGCGGACCAAGAAGAACGTGGTAAAACGGCTGCTGCGGAATCAGTCCGGGAATTCTATGAACAGAGGGCCGAAAAGGCGTTTGGCCCTGGCAACAGAGAAATTATAACGGCGCAAAGAGTGAGAAAAGGACCGTTCCGGCTGATGATTGATAAAGGACTGCAGATACTGTTTCCGGCTGCCCCATGGCTTGAAACAGGATTCGTCCGTGGGGAGATATTCTAAGAGTGCAGGTGCCGCGTCTGTGGACAGAGACTGCAGGTAATACAGATCGCTGTTGGAAACGCTTTCGTGGGTAAGGTTATAGCGGGCAATGACCGCATCCGGTCTGGCAAAAGCCAGAGCTACGTAGAAAACGGATATCACCACCAGTCCATAACGAAACAAAGGAAAGTCATCTTTAAAAATCAGACGGAAAATCCCTGCCATGAGAACTGTGGTCATTGCCAGGAACCAGAGGACCAGAAGTCTTAAAAGGGTAAGGTGGTAGCTGGCCACATAAAGCACCATGCGGTATGCGGCGGAGAAGGTCATGATTACCGTGCATATACTGAGGAAGGTCAGAGTGAGCCGCAAAAGCAGGGTGGGACGGATATATTTTAAAAATCCAAGTACCAGGGCCAGGTTAATAAAGACGACAAATACAAGCTGGTAAAAACCCTGATGAGCGTACTGGGCGTATGTCATGGATTCCGGGAGCGAGCCCTGGCGCAGAAACAGACAGTAAATCTGGATGACGCAGAAGGCCCCGTAAAAGAGGACAATGGCGCCTAAAAAGCTGACGGCGGCCAGGGGATTTCCGTTTTTGCGGCATACCTCTTTTTGAGGCTTTGGCGGCGCGAACCGGGTACAGAGAATACTGTAAAAAATGACGGCGGCGAAAAGCGAGCCGGCGCTTATGGAAATCAGGGTTTCCAGGCGGAAAAAATCATGAAACAGCCGGGATATAAGGTCCGAAAACACAGCGTCTGCACTGCCGAGGAGCCAGACCACCAGAACCGTTAAGGGGATGGACGTGCAGATGCCGGAAAGAACCAGAAGGACATTCTTGCTTTTGGAGGCTTTTCCGGATTTGGCATACACTGCCGCATGGCGGAAGGGAACCGGGAGAAGTCCAATAAGGGAGACACCATATCTCAGGATGGCGAAAAACCAGGTTCCCGTCTGCCAGGCGCGGTCCTCATAAAGCTGATGATTCAGGAAAACAGCCAAAAGCAGAAGCAGGGCCAGGCGGCTGCAGGCGTGGAGGAAGGTGCTTCCGGTCAGACACATGGAAAGACTCACAAGAAACGAGGTCCCCATAAGAAACCAGGAGTCCTTTTTTATGGCAAGGCCCAGCCGCTTAAAAAGCACGCATAAAACCAGATATCCCACGGCCGAAAACAAGGGCCAGGTGATGGAACTGGGATTTTTATAAAAGCAGAACGAATCAAAGAATCCCATGGCCAGACAGACGGGCCCATAGACCCCAAAAGATTCCGCAAGCGGGGCGGCAGGAAGAGGCCTGGGGGCGGGAGGGACCGGGGGCTGGGCATGCGGGTAGGGCGAGGTCCATGTCCCGGGGGAAGAGGGAGCCTGGGTCATGGGGGAAGAACCAGCAGCGGAAGTGCGGGCCTGGGCCTCAGGAGGAACCGCGGCGGCAGTGTGGGCCTGAGCCGTGGGGGAACCTGCGGCAGCAGTGTGAACCTGGGCCTCGATGGAAGCGGCGGTAACGTGAGCCCGGGCCTCGGGAGAAGCCGTGATGGCAGTATGGGCCTGGACCTCGGGAGAAGTCAGGGCCGCAGCCTGGGCCGGCGCCGGGGCAGCGTTTGGTGTGTGTGTTTCATGAAAATCAGTCATAAGAAATTCCCTCCTTTTCGGAAAATTCCAGAATATCTCCCGGCTGGCAGTGCAGTTCCCGGCAGATGGCTTCCAGTGTGGAAAAACGGACGGCTTTTGCTTTGTTGTTTTTTAAAACAGACAGGTTGGCGGGAGTAATGCCGACGCGTTCGGACAATTCCCCGGCGGAAATTTTCCGTTTCGCCATCATGACGTCCAGATTTACAATAATCGGCATGGAAAATCTCCTTTCTATATAGTGAAATCATTCTCGTCTTTCAGTTCCTTGGCCCTCTCAAACACATTTTTAATGACACGGATTAAAAGGCACATGAGAATCATGCAGCAGCCCGGAATCCCCCATGGCAGATAGTAAGGCATGGAGAAAAAGCAGAAAAGCCCGGTTAAGCCGCACATCCAGGAGATCACGCGAAGTCTTCGTATATTGGATGCTGTAAAAATTTCTTCATTTCCAATCGCGCTTACAAGCTGATTCAGATGGAAAAGAATCACTCCCACCGGGACCGCGCAGGCATAAAACGTGGTGATAAAGAAAATGGACTGCTTTTCGCAGGCGGAATGAGAGTAACATATGAAACTTTTCACTAAAAAGGGGCAGGAAACCAGGACCAGTACGTATCCGGCCATAAAAAGCCAGATACAGATCCTGGTTAAAAAAATGGAGCGCTTGTGGGACCAGTTCATGTAATTCCTCCTACTGTTTTGGTAAACCGTAACAGCTCCGTATTCTCACAGTTACGGGCAGATATTTCATTTCTGGGATGTATCATAGCACAGGATAATCAGAAAATCAATATATTTTTATTGATAAACGATAAAAACATATTGAAAAAAAGAATTGAAGAACCGAAACGGTTATGTTATAGTAAATATCATCATAACCGTGAAACAGCGAAGTACTGTAACTGTGAGGGGACAGAGCAGCTACGAAGTATTTGTATACACAGGACGGCAAAGAAGCAATGAGTTACATTAGAAAAATTACAGCAATGGCAATGGTTCTTCTGGTTGGAGCCGGAAGCCTTTCCTCCATTACGGCATACGCAGAACCACGGCCGGAATATTTAAAATCGGTAACGTATTTTGGGGATGAGTGGCCGATTAACTACTGGAACAGCGAAGACAGCCACATGGAAGAAAATTTAAGGAAAATTGCAAAAGACGGGTTCAACAGCATTATTCTGGCGGTGCCCTGGCGGGAGTTTCAGCCGATGAGCGAAAAACAGTATTATAATGAAGCGGCGTTCGAACGGTTGGAACAGATCATGGAATGTGCCGAAAGCTGCGGGCTCTGGGTCGTTCTGCGGGTGGGATACACCTGGGACTATTATGGGACGGCGGAAATCCCGGTCCGGTATGATTATGTGACGCAGAAGGGAAGCGAGGACTGGTACGGATGGCTTAAATTTGCCGGGCGGCTTTACGAAACGGCGTCGGCCCATCCCAATTTCCACAGCGGCTTTATTACCTGGGAAGATTTTTGGAATTATGTCTGGTATATGGACCGGGACCTCTCCATGAGCTTAAGAAACCGTCTGGCGAAGCAGAGCGGATTTACGGCTTATCTTAAGGAGCAGTATTCCCTGGAGGAGGTGGGCAGCTGGTACGGCGAAGCGTTTCATTCCTTTGATGAGGTGTACCTGCCCTTTGGAGACCACCCGTCCGCAAGGCTCTTTTACGAATATTACGACCAGCATCTGATGGGATTTCTTAAGGAAACACAGAAGGTATTTCCGGGGCTTTCCATGGAGATACGGGCCGACGGGGACCGGGTGTTTACGGGAGAGGAAACCTTCACCTACTATTCCCACAGCGCCACATACTCCTGTGAGGGAGCTCCCTATTCGGCTCTCATGTACAGCGTGTCCATGGGACAGAGAAATGAAAATGACCGGATTGCAGCGGATACGGCCCTGAAGGCCATGCAGAATAATCTGAGAAGCCTTTACGAAGCCGGGGGCAAACGGCTTTATGTGGAGCAGCTTCTCTACATGGATTCCACGGAGGCATATTCCTCGAACACTCAGATCCGGGAGGATCAGGTGGATGCGTTTGTCCGCAGCCTGACTCCGGTTCTTCTGGAAACCACCAGCGGTTATGGACTTTGGGTGTACAGGAATTATGTAAATAACTGTGTGTATAATAATCAGTTCGGTCTGGGAAAAGAGGGATGGAATTTTTCCGGAAACAGTACCGTGGAAGAACGAAAGGGAACGAAGATGGCGGTGGTAGGCAGCAACGGTGGTATCTCTCAGAACATCACAGGCCGCCTTCCGGAAAACGGCAGGCTCTATGTGGATTTTTATGCGGAATCGGACTTGGCCGGAGCGGATGTAAAGATTCAGGTGGGAAATCTGTCGAAGAAGGTGCCTCTGACAGGAGCGGGCACGTATACTCTGGAATTTCCGTGGCAGGACCAGTATGACATTTCCATCACCGGAGACAAGAAAATTTATCTGGACGATATCCGGGTTTATACGTATGAACAGAATGGCCGGATTTATGAGAGAAACGGCGCCGAGGGAGACCTGGCCGGAAGCTTCCGCGCCCTGAACAGAACCCTGAATTAGCGCTTGCAATCTGGAAAAATTATGTTATACTGAAAAAGTAGGGAAATCCAGATAATTTCATATTTACAAAGAGGGAGCTTGCCGCGGCAGGCTGAGAGGGAATGCAGGAACGATTCCGACCTATTGAACCTGATACGGATAATGCCGGCGTAGGAAGTATTGCGAGAATAAGTGGGACATATCCGAAAAAGGATATGTCCTTTTGTGTGTTTTTTCGCAAAGAAAGGAGAAACAGATGAACTATACGACACAGATGGATGCCGCCAGACAGGGGATTATTACCAGGGAGATGGAAGCGGTGGCAGAAAAAGAAAGGATGACAGCAGAAGGAATCCGTGCTCTGGTTGCCAAAGGGCAGGCTGTCATTCCCTGCAATAAAGTACATACCTCCATTGATCCGAACGGGATCGGCTCCATGCTGAAAACAAAAATCAATGTGAACCTGGGCACCTCCAGAGACTGCAAAGATTTGGATGTAGAGGTGGAAAAGGTAAACAGCGCCGTGAAGCTTGGAGTAGAGTCCATCATGGATTTAAGCTCTTTTGGGGATACAAGAGTGTTCCGCAGGCGGCTTACAAAAGAATGTCCGGCAATTATCGGTACGGTTCCGATTTACGACGCGGTGGTTTATTACCACAAGGCCTTGAAGGAAATCACGACAGAGGAGTGGCTGGATATTGTGAGGATGCATGCGGAGGACGGCGTGGACTTTATGACGATTCACTGCGGAATTAACAAGTCCACAGCGAAACGGTTTAAGGAAAATAAGCGTCTTACAAACATTGTATCCAGGGGAGGTTCCATTATTTTTGCCTGGATGGAAATGACGGGAAAGGAGAATCCTTTCTATGAGCATTACGATGATATCCTGGAAATCTGCCGCCGGTATGATGTGACCTTAAGTCTTGGCGACGCCTGCCGCCCCGGATGTATTAAGGACGCCAGTGATATTTCTCAGATCGAAGAGCTGGTAACGCTTGGCGAGCTCACAAGAAGAGCTTGGGAAAAGGATGTGCAGGTGATCATTGAAGGGCCCGGGCACATGCCTTTAAATCAGATTGAGGCCAATATGAAAATCCAGAAGGAGATCTGCAAAGGCGCGCCCTTCTATGTGCTGGGCCCGCTAGTGACCGATGTGGCTCCGGGCTATGACCATATCACGGCCGCCATCGGAGGCGCCCTTGCAGCGGCAAATGGAGCCTCCTTCCTCTGCTATGTGACTCCCGCCGAGCACTTAAGGCTTCCCAATCTGGACGATGTGAAAGAGGGAATCATCGCCTCCCGGATTGCCGCCCATGCGGCCGATCTTGCAAAAGGGGTCCGCGGCGCGGCTGAATGGGACGATGAGATGAGCCTGGCCAGGAAAAATCTGGACTGGGATAAGATGTTCTCTCTGGCCATTGATCCGGAAAAGGCGAAACGTTACCGTGCGGAGGCCAGGCCGGAGAAGGAGGACACCTGCTCCATGTGCGGAAACTTCTGCGCCGTTAAAAATATGAATCGGATTCTCGACGGAGAGATTGTAAGTATTTTTGACGAATAAGGAGAGAGGAATCATGAAAATTACTGTAAAGAAGACCGTCACAGCTGCCATGCTGGTGGCCCTGACTGTAGCCATGTCCAGCTTTTCCATCCCCATCGGCGCATCCAAATGTTATCCGATCCAGCATCTGGTAAATGTCATCTGCGCTGTATTTTTAGGGCCTGCTTATGGAGTGATGGCAGCGTTCTGCACATCGCTCATAAGAAACCTCATGGGAACAGGAAGCCTGCTGGCCTTCCCGGGCAGCATGGTGGGCGCTTTTTTCTGCGGAGTGGTTTATGAAAAGACACAAAAGCTCTTTCCCACCTATGTGGGCGAGGTTGTGGGAACCGGGCTGATTGGAGGAATGCTCTGTTTTCCGGTGGCAACTCTTGTGATGGGAAAAGAGGCGGCATTATTTACCTATGTGATGCCGTTTTTCATGAGTACAGCCTGCGGGACGATTATGGCGGCTATTCTTGTGGGCGCTCTGTCTAAAAGTCATGCCTTGGATTACCTTCGGGGTATGCTGGAGCAGTCATGAGGACAGTTCTTACTATTGCCGGCTCCGACTGCTCCGGAGGAGCCGGCATACAGGCTGATTTAAAAACCATAACGGCCTTTGGAATGTACGGTATGAGTGTAATCACAGCCCTGACGGTTCAAAACACCCGGGGCGTTTTTGCTGTTTCAGAGACCGGAGAGTCTGTTCTAAAGGGCCAGCTGGATGCGGTGCTTTCGGACATCACGCCGGATGCGGTAAAAATCGGCATGCTGCCATCGGAGAAATCGGTTTTGCTGGTGGCGGAAGCTCTGAAAACATACAGACATGGCCAGGTCGTGCTGGACCCGGTCATGGTTTCCACGAGCGGGCGGCGGTTGATGGATAAACTGGCTATGGAGGCGGCTTTTCATGAACTGTACCCGTTGGTCTCTGTGATTACGCCCAATGTGCCGGAGGCGGAGGTCATAGGGGGCAGGCGTATTTCGACGCCGGAAGACATGGAGCAGGCGGCTTTGGGGATTTCTGACCGCTTTCATGGGGCCGTTCTGGTCAAAGGAGGCCATATGCCAGGGAATGCCAATGACTGCCTTGCGTCTTTAGGTACTGCAAGGTGGTTTCCCGGAAAGCGGCTGGATGTAAAAAACTCCCATGGAACAGGCTGCACCCTTTCTTCTGCCATTGCCTGCGGGCTGGCGGCGGGATGGGAACTGGAGACGGCGGTGAAAAAGGCAAAGCAGTATTTGACAGGGGCTCTTAAGAATGAACCGGGATTGGGCCATGGAAACGGCCCTCTGAATCATTGTTACCGGATTCCGGAGCTGTCTTTGGAGGAGGCCGAGGATGAATAAAGAACAGATTGCGGAAGAAATGCTTTCCTGTCTTTTGGCTGTGCAGAGGATGCATCCGCTGGTTCATATGATACCAAATGATGTCACAGCGGCCCTCTGCGCCGATGGAATTTCCGCCATAGGGGGCAGGCCGCTCATGGCGCAGGCGGCAGAGGAGATGGAGGAAATCACGGGCTCTGCCTGCGGGCTGGCGGTCAATCTGGGCCAGCCCTCCAATGAAAAATATAAAGCCTGTAAAATCGCTCTTGCGACCGCGGGAACAAAGGGAATTCCGGCGGTTCTGGACCCGGTGGGAGCCGGAGCCTCCGGATACCGGAGGGATGCGGCCGCAAGGCTTTTTTCTGTTCCCTGGTCCGGAGTGCTTAAGGGAAACAGTTCGGAGATCCATACCGTGCTGACGGGAAGCCTGGCCCACACGGGAGTGGACAGCGTGGGAGAATTTTCCCATGAAGCGGAGGCGGAAATTTTATTATCACGAATGGAAGGGCAGAACCGCAGAATGGTGATTGCTGAGACGGGATCTGTGGATAAGATTCTCTGGAGAGACGAGGAGAGTGGAAAAGGAAAGTGTCTTCTCCTGCATCACAGAGTGGAACGGCCGGTGATCCTGGTGGGAAGCGGTTGTCTGACAGGAGCCGTCATGGGTGCCATGCTGGCGGCTGCGTGGAAAGAAAAGAATCGCTCCCTAAAGGAAACGGAGATGGCTCTTTCGGCAGCGGCAGCAGTTTCAATAATTTCTTTCTGTGGTGAATATACATATACAGGCGGCATAAGGGAGGCATCCCGGGGAGGGTATGGAACTTATAAAACAGCTCTTTTGAATGCCCTGAGCAGATTCCAGGGGGAGGCATACAAAACTTATATGATGGAAAATCTGGAAATACAGCGCACATTTCGAAATTAGCCCATATGAAACAGCGGCATTCGACTATAGTTACTACTAATTTCACGCAAATTCTTTTGAAAAAAGTGAGTATAATATTAAATATACGATGCGGTGTAGAATTTTGCAATAATTTTAAAATCACAGAAGGAAAAGCATGAAAAAACAAGGAATTTTATATGGAATCGCGGACAGGAAGCTGGGCGATGAAAAGATTCTGGAGGCGCTTTCTTCCGGTCTTGACATGATTCAGCTTCGGGAAAAAAATATAACCTCCGCAGAGTATTTAAGGGATGCTGTGTGGCTTCGGGAACAGACAAGAAGAAGCGGTACACTGTTTCTTGTCAATGACCGTCTGGATATTGCTCTGGCCTGTGGGGCCGACGGGGTCCATCTGGGGCAGAGCGATATTCCGGTGGCGGCGGCCAGGGAAATTACAGAGAGGCTGGGGCTTAAAAATTTCATCATCGGAGCCACGGCAAAGACGGCAAAGCAGGCGCACCGCGCCTGTGAAGAGGGCGCGGATTACCTGGGGAGCGGTGCCTGGTACGCCACCTCCACAAAGCCGGACGCCACGCCCATTGCAGATGCGACCTATCTGGAAATTTTAAAGGCGGCGCCGATTCCCAACGTGGCGATTGGAGGACTGACTGTTGAAAACTGCGGCCGTCCGCTACAGCTGGGGGCCAGCGGAATTGCAGTGGCCGGGGGGATTTTTCAGGCAGCGTCGGTATCGGAGGCGGTGAGTGCATTTAGAGAGATTCTGAAACAGGCAGATGGTAACGGTTCCAGAGGCATCTGAAACCGTTGCGGCAAAGTGGAAAAGTTCCTGGAAACGGAAGGAGGAATATGGTATGGAGGAGCGCGACCGTCTGGAAAGGATGATGGAGCAGCTCATTGAAACGGAAGAGGAAAGAAAGAAATACGCCAGAAAACAGTTTTATATGCTGGCAGTTATGGCTGTGTGTACAGCGGCTGTATTTCTTCTGGCTTTTTTTGCCTATGTTTCCCTGGTTCCAAAGTTTAAGAGCTCGGCGGAAGAAATTGAAGCAGCAGCAAAGGAACTGCACGTGATTTCCAGACAGCTTTCCGAGGCAGATCTGGCAGGTCTGGTAAAGCATGTGGACCGGATGGCAGTTACCAGCGAGGAGGGCGTAAAAGAGGCTCTGGAAAAAATTGAGTCCATCGACATTGATGAACTCAACCATGCCATAAAATCTTTGTCAGATGTGGTTTCCCCTCTGGCGAAGCTCATGGGACGCTTCAATTAAAAGGAGTCGTCAGATGAGAAGACTCTAAAAACAGAAACATCAGGCTGACAGCCAGAAGATCCGCACATCCGCCGGGACTTAAGTTCCGGTGGATGAAGCTTGCGTCCAGGGCTGTCAGTTTTTCTTTGAAGGAACCGGCTGCAATTTCTGAAAGAATATCCGCGGCTTCTTTTTTGCATTCCAGGGCCATGGCACGGCCGCCGCGGTGAATCATGTTGGTGTCGTCCACCTTCGTTAATATGGTAAGAAGGGCCAGTACAGAGGAGTCATTGAGGGAAAAGCCCTCATGGAGCCAGTGCTTTAAGGCGGGCAGCCCAAGGGTCAGGGCCGAGGGGAATCCGGCCGCCGCTTCTCCCCTGGCTCCGGTGATGCCGTAGACGGCATGGCATTGCTCTCCGGCGGTCTTAGAAGAGGAGGGCGTGAAAAAATCAGGGAGAGAATATGTTCCGAGCCGTTGACACAGGGAAATGACGTCTCTGGAATTTAAGGGACTGCACATTCCGGCGTGGACTTTTCCCAGGGCGCCGCACAGGACGGCAAAGGAAAAGACAAGTCCTTTGTGGGTGTTGACTCCTCCAGTGGCGGAAAACATACTCTTTTCTGCCTGCTGCCCTGCAAAGCGCAGCCTGTCGAAAAGCTTGTCTTCTGTTTCCTGGCAGCAGTCCCATCCGATGCAGAAGAAGTCGCGAAACCATGGAATCAGGGCGGCGCTGCTGTCTAAAAAGGTGAAAAAATCCATGTCCTTGTGGGAACCGGAGTTATTCCGGTCTACAAGACCCGGCTTTGGAGATGCAGAGACCTCGTAGAGCAGGGAACGGACCGCGCAGGCGGCGGCCAGATCGGCAGCCTGGTTCCGGAAATAATCGTTAAGTATCCTGGCAATGCGCCATAAAATAAGCTCCATGGAATGGCGTTTGCTTCTGGCGCAGATTTTTGCATTCTCCCCGCAGACCAGACAGGTACGCGGGGGAAGCCCCAGAATGGAACGGGACAAAGAAACTCCAGAGGCATCTAAAACATCCATATCAAACAGCCGCCCCAACGCGTGATTTTCCTCGATGGAGGCTGTGATCCGCTTCACAAAAGCAGCTTCGGATGAGAGGAGGAAGAGGGCTTCCGGGCCGGTATTTTCTCTGGATTCCTCATAATATTGGATATCGTTTAAGGGAATCTGTTCCCGGATCGCCTTAAGTCCCTCCTCAAAAGCAGAAAGAAGCAGAGGAAACCGTTTAATTTCCCCTGGCATATTCATGGAAAAGCTGATTAAGGAATGAACGCCGGGCCGGCATAAAAGCTCTTTCTGGCGTCTGGCTCTCCGGCTTCTGGCATCGAGAAGCTCGGAAAGCGTCACCGGAGTGCCTGTGATGATAGTTTCTGGTTTCATGACATTCCCTCAAATTCCTGTTTCAGATATCTGGCTGTACATGGGGGAACCAAAGCGAGGACTTCATCTGTTACTCCGTTTTCAGAAAGAAGCCTTCGGACTCTGGAAGCGCTTATGGCTTCTGGCTTTCCGTCCGATCCGGAGGAAGTAATCCGGTCAATTTTAAGAAAGGAAATGCTGTACTGCGGAAGAATCCGAATCATGGCTTCGTTATATCTTCTGGTTATGGGATCGAAGGGTTCTTCCCCGGCAAAGCGTTTGGTGATGTGGAAAATCGGCGCAATCCGGGAAGCGAACAGCGTAATGTCCAGCTCGCTCTGAATTCTGGCGGTGTCTTCCCCTTCCTTTAAAAAATAGGTTGGGAAGGTGGCAGACGATATCATATAGGGGCCGGACGGATGAACCTTCACATTGGGCAGATGAGCGGTTCCCTCCTGTACCAGCATATAGCGCACATCGAAGGGAAAGGCGGATCTGTTTTCTTCCACCACAAAAATGTGAAGCAGGCTGCAGTGCGAGGCGGCAAAGGCAATCAGCCCGAGATGGCCCTTTGTAAAGGGGCTGCAGTTCATAACGATGCATCCCACGCCCTCTTTTAAGGAGTGACTTGGCTGCGGGGAATTTTCAGAACAGAATCCAGAATAAAACCGTTCCGGCCCGTTTTTCTTATTTTCCAGCATCAGAACATCCGTGGTCTCCGCCAGCGCGTAGAATCCGCAGGAGGTAAATAATGGCTTGTTTTTGGGACGGGTAATGACGAAAAGGTCATCATAGCCCGCTTCAAAACGATTTTCCACCAGCCGGGAAATCAGGCTTCCTAAGGCATTTTGTCCCCGTAACGCCTCGTCCACGGCAAAGCATTTCAAAAGGCTTCCGGCACAGCATCCGCAGCCAAGCAGGGATTCTTTCCCATCAAATACCCCATAGGCGGCCTCGATATCGTCTTCAAAGCGCAGATGGTGTCTGGAGAGAAAATCCGCCAGCATGGATTTGTCATGGGAAAATCCCAGGGAAATTTCGTGTACATGATATTCATCCGTCATAGGCGTTCCTCCTGTTTCCTATTCGATGATTAAGTCCTTATCCTGTTTTTCAATGACTTCTCCGATAATGGCCCCTGTCAGGGAAGCGCCGGCAAGTTTGTCACAAAGCGCCAGAGCCTGGTCTTTGGGAAGGGAAACCAAAAGTCCCCCGGAAGTCTGCGGGTCTGCAATCAAGTCTACGAGAGATTCCGCGGCGGATTCCATAATCTGGAGATGGGGTTTTACATAGTCCATATTCCGGTAGGCTCCGGCAGGGATGATTCCCATTTCTGCCAGTTCTTTCGCCCCATGCAGAAGTGGAATCTTTTGGCAAAAGAGCTTTAAAGTGGCGTCGCTTCCTTCAGCCATCTCAAGGGAATGGCCAAGAAGTCCGAAACCGGTGACGTCGGTGCATGCATGGATATCGGGGAAGGTCTGGATTAACGCTCCGGCCCTGGCATTCAAAGCGGCCATGGATGCAACCATGGCATGATAGTCGGAATCAGATACCATGCCTGCCTTGGCTCCGGTCGTGAGAACGCCTGTACCCAGGGGCTTTGTGAGTACCAGATAATCGCCGGGCTTTGCGCCTACATTCTTAAGAATTTTATTCGGATGCACATATCCAGTAACGCAGAGACCGTATTTGGGTTCCTGGTCCTGGATCGTATGACCGCCTGCGATGGTACAGCCTGCTTCCACGGCCTTGTCATGTCCGCCCATAAGAATCTGACGTATGGTCTCTTTGGAAAGGCAGTTGGGAACGCAGAGCAGGTTCATGGCCACTTTGGGCTGTCCGCCCATGGCATACACATCGCTTAAGGCGTTGGCAGCGGCGATCTGTCCGAACTGATAGGGGTCGTCCACAATGGGAGTAAAAAAATCCACAGTGTGAATGGCGGCAATATCGTCCGTAATCTGATAGACGCACGCGTCGTCACTGGTATCGAAACCAACCAGAAGGCTGGGATTATAAACATTTGGAAGATTTTCAAGAATTTCCGTAAGGACACCCGGTCCCAGTTTCGCCGCTCAGCCGGCGGCTGATGTCATCTGCGTAAGGGGCAGTTCTTTCGACATACGTAAAACCTCCTATTCATTTACAGTCACCATAAAAGTCTGCCATGGAAAATCCGCTTTGCCGATGGACGAATATGCCCGATAAAGCGGGTGATACTGATATCTTCTATATCAGTATCATAACACCGGAAATTTTAAAAAGCAACTGTATAGAAATTTTGAATTTGACTATTGTGTCGGTGGTCGGGTAAAATATAGCTTAAGTAATTGGGAAAAATTACAAAAATTAAAGGAGGAATTCATTATGGAAAAAGTAGTTGTAAATGCAGTGGGGGATCAGTGTCCGGTTCCGGTTGTGAAGGCAACCAAGGCATTAAAGGCATTAAAAGGTGCAGGAGTTGTGGAAGTTCACGTGGATAACGAGATTCCGGTGCAGAATTTAACGCGCCTCGCCTCCAGTAAGGGCTTAAAGTCTTTTGCGGAGAAAAAGGACGAGAAATTATTTATTGTGACGATTACAGCCGACGCTCCCCTTGCCGAAGACGGTGAGGACGGCTCCGCAGCGTGCCAGATGGATAAACGCGGCAATGTGGTTGTGGCAGTTGCTTCCGATCATATGGGACATGGAAATGAAGAACTCGGTAAAGTTCTTATGAAAGGCTTTATCTATGCCCTTTCCCAGCTTGACGAGCTTCCCAAAACCATCCTCTTCTATAATGGCGGCGCAACTCTTACCACTGAGGGTTCTGAGTCTCTTGAGGACTTAAAGAGCATGGAAGCCCAGGGTGTGGAGATCTTAACCTGCGGCACCTGTCTGGACTACTATAACTTAAAGGACAAGCTGGTAGTCGGCGGCGTAACCAATATGTATACTATTGTTGAAAAGCTTGCCAAGGCTGACAGGATCATTAAACAGTAACAGGAGAACATATGTATCAGGTAGGAATTGACATCGGCTCCAGTGCGGCAAAAGCGGCGGTTCTAAAGGATGGAGCAGTATTCAGGACGCTTCTTTTAAACACCGGCTTCAACAGCAGGAAGACAGCCGATGAGATTTATGATATGCTGGCAGCCGATGGAATCACAAAGGAGAACGCGGATTATGTGGCCACAGGATACGGCCGTGTGTCAGTTCCCTATGCAGACCGCAGTGTGACAGAAATCACCTGCCATGGAAAAGGCGCCTGGTTCTTATTTGGAAAGAACGGTTCTGTTATTGACATTGGAGGCCAGGACACAAAAGGAATCGCGCTGAAAAACGGCCGGGTCATGAAGTTCATTATGAATGATAAATGCTCGGCCGGAACAGGTAAATTTCTGGAGGTCATGACCAATCGGCTGGGCCTTACCATGGAGGAGCTTTCACTCCTTGCAAAGAAGGGAAATCCCATTACCATAAGCTCCATGTGTACGGTATTTGCAGAGTCAGAGGTAATAAGCCTGATTGGGAAGGGAACGCCCAGGGAAGATATTGCCTATGGAGTCATTGAATCGGTGGTGACGAAGGTAGTGCAGCTTATTGCCCAGGTGCCCGGAGACCAGTATTTTCTTACCGGCGGGCTCTGTGAAGATTCTTATATCCTGGGACGGCTTTCCCATGCCTTAAAAGCGCCTGTGGAGAGCACTCCCCTTGCAAGGTATGCGGGTGCCATCGGAGCGGCGCTTATGGCCTCAGAACAGAAAGGATAGCAACAATGGCCAATTACGATTTACCAAAATTATTTGACGAATTTGTGGATGCCAGAAAAAACGGATTTCTGGCGGCGAAGGAGTTTAAGGAGAACGGAGGAAGACTGGCAGGCTGTCTCTGCTCCTACACGCCTCAGGAGGTTCTGGATGCGGGAGGAATAGCTGCGGTGAGTCTTTGCGGGACCAGCAATGAAACTATTCCCGACGCGGAAAAAGTGCTTCCCAAGAATCTCTGTCCGCTGATTAAAGGAACCTACGGCTTTGCGTTCACGGAAAAATGTCCTTACACCTATTTTTCTGATATTATCATTGGTGAAACCACCTGTGACGGAAAGAAAAAGATGTATGAGCTTTTGAATGAACTGAAGGAAACGTACGTGATGCATCTTCCGCAGAGCCAGGACCGTCCCTATGCCAGCGATATCTGGTATGAAGAGGTGCGTCTGTTAAAGGAAAAGCTGGAGCAGAAATTTAATATTACAATCACAGACGAGGACCTGCGTAAAGCCGTACATACCAGAAACCGCTTAAGAAGAGCTCTTTGCGACATGTACCAGCTGCAGGAAACCTGCCCTCCGGCCATGCATGGCACAGAGATGATGCTGGCGCTCCAGAAGGGCGGCTTTACCTTTGACGTGGAGAAGCAGATTGAACATGTGGAGACTCTGGTGGCTGAGAGAAAGGCCGCCTATGAGGCCGGAGAGCGCCCCGTACCTGCATCGGCCAAAAGAATTCTTCTCACCGGATGCCCTTCCGGCGGCGTCATTCAGAAGGTCGGCATGGTGGTCGAAAACAACGGCGGCGTGCTGGTATGTCTGGATGACTGCGGCGGCGAGCGTACCAGAAGCAGAATGATAGATGAAAATGCAGAGGATATTTTAAGGGCAATCTCCGACAGCTATCTGGGAATCCACTGCTCTGTCATGACACCAAATGACGGACGTCTGGAAAATACAAAGAAGATGATTGAGAAATACAAGGCGGACGGTGTGATCGAAGTGGTATTGCAGGCCTGCCATACGTTCAATGTGGAGGCCTATAAAACAAGGGAAATGGTTGAGGATATGGGAGTTCCTTACCTCAAACTGGAGACTGATTATTCCACCACAGACAGCGGGCAGATTGAGACCAGAATCGCTGCGTTTCTTGAACTTTTATAAAATCTTATATAAATCTTATATGCCGGGTTTCGAAAGAAATCCGGCATTACTGTTTAGTCTCTGGTTAATTACTCTGCATTATCTTTTGCTGAAATAAGAGAAATCGAAGCCGAGGCCATGCAGTTAGCATCTTCTTGTCCGCGGTATGCGGAAGGCTGAACTGTTACTTAATGTTAGAGTAACAGCGTAAAGGCGCCTGTGGATAATTGAAATGCCGCCCGAAATGTGGTAGAATGAAGAAAATTTTGGAAATGCGGTATGCAGTAGGAGGAAGAACGATGAAGAATACGTCCCTTGTTATTATGGCAGCCGGAATTGGAAGCCGGTTTGGCGGCGGAATTAAGCAGTTGGAGCCGGTTGGCCCCGGCGGAGAAATCATTATGGATTACTCCATTCACGATGCGTTGGAGGCGGGGTTTAACAAGATTATTTTTATCATCAGAAAGGATCTGGAAAAGGACTTTAAGGAAATTATCGGAAACAGGATTGAGAAAATCGCTCCCGTGGAGTATGTCTTTCAGGAAATGAATGATCTTCCAGAGGGATTTTCCGTTCCTGAGGGGAGAAAAAAGCCCTGGGGGACCGGTCAGGCTGTGCTGGCTGCCAGGCACGTGATTCATGAACCGTTTTTAGTAATCAATGCCGATGATTATTATGGAAAAGAGGGATTTAAGAAAATCCATGAGTATATGGTAAATGAAATGGAAGAAGACGGCGACGGATACGACATGTGCATGGCCGGGTTTATTCTGTCCAACACCCTCAGCGAAAACGGCGGAGTGACCCGCGGCGTATGTACGGTAAATGAGAATGGATATCTGGAAAAGGTGACGGAAACCTATGATATTTACCGGGATGGCAATGGGATGCATGCAAAGGACAACGAGGGGAATCCGGCCCAGGTGAAGGCGGAGCAGCACGTTTCCATGAATATGTTCGGACTTCCGGCTAAATTTTTAAAGGAACTGGAAAAGGGCTTCCCGGAGTTTCTGGCGGGGGTGAAGGAGGGCGATCTGAAGGCCGAATACCTGCTGCCATCCATTATTGATCAGTGTATCCGCGAAAAAAAAGGAACTGTCCGGGTGCTGGAGACAAAAGATAAGTGGTTTGGAGTTACCTATAAAGAAGATAAGCCAGCTGTGGTGGCTTCTGTCCGCCGGCTGGTGGATCAGGGTATTTATCCGGAAAAACTGTTTTAAGGAGTAAGCAGGATATGCTAATATAACCCGCCTTAAATGTACTGAGCTGTTACGAGACAGGCAGCTTCCCGCCCTTTTCTGCATATCATAACCCTGAAAGGGATTGACAGGAAAAGGAAGGGAAGCTTTTTATGGAAACGATTTACCACGGGTATCCGCAGACGCTGGAATTAAAGCCATATATGGTTTACAGGAAAGAGGAGAAGAGTCCACAGCCGGAGGGATATGACAGGGTGAGGCGGCAGGCGGAATCAGAGTATTTTAAAGGGCTCTATCCCCTGGCTGTGAGACGGTGTCAAAGACTGGTGGAAGCCTGCTGCGACCGCCTGGATTATCCGGGAAGCCCTATTTATGACGAATATCCCGACAGGGAGGTTCTTTGCCGGCTGTGCGATGAGGTTCTGAAGAATGCCAGAGAACAGGGAATGGAAGAAAACAGGGATCTGATCCAGCTTCTGCTGCTTTATGAGATAAGCAGACGCCGGGAACAAAAGAGAGAATGAAATGCCGTATGAACGGCAATGATATACAGAAGAAACAGGAAAGAGGACAGAATGAAAACCGGAAAGAGAATTGCAGTTTTACTGTTGGTATTTATTGCCGCGGCAGTGGTTTACTTTATCTGGCCCTTGGGGCATAAAGAGGAAAACGGGGCCAATGCCACGTATACAGCCATGGGGGAGGCCGTCCTTCCGGTGGTTTATCCAACGGCGTTGGGATATGAGCTGTCGCCGCTATTTGGACAGCGGGAGGAAAAGGCTGTCACAGCGGCGCGTGACAGCCTTCTTGTGCTGCCGGAGGACAGGAGACTGGCCATCCGCATTGAGGAGGGAAGCAGAATAAAGGGACTGTGGTATGAAATCCGGAGCCTGGATATGGAACATCTGGTGGAACGCACGGAGCTTACAGGCTGGACATTGGAAAATGGACAGATTCAAACAGAGCTCCCCATTCAGAATCTTCTGGGGAAAGAAACGGAATACCAGCTTGGGCTTTGTGCAGAGCTTTCTGATGGTACCGGAGTATGGTATTATGCCAGGATCATGGAAACGGATAATTCCCATGTGGCGGACATGCTGGCTCTGGCCCGGGAATTTTCAGAGAAAACCTTTCATTATGGGTCGGCCCAGGATTTGACCATGTATATGGAGTCCTCTCCCAGTGCAGATAATTCAAGCTTTGGGACGGTGACTCTGAAAAACAGCTTTACCCAAATGACCTGGGGGAGTCTGGGAGTTGTGAGGAATGAACCGGTATACATGACCTTAAAGGAGCTTTCCGGAGATCTGGCCAATATTCAGCTGAACTATTTTGTCAGTGAAAAGGATCAGGACAGTAAGGAAATCTATGAGGTGACAGAAAATTTCACAATGAAATGGGCTGTACAGCGTATTTACATGATGGACTATGAGCGCAGGATGAACCAGATTTTTAACGGAGGCTCAGAAGTTTTCTCCGGAAAAAGGATTATCCTGGGAATCTCTGACAGTGAAGGAATTGCTTCCGTAAACAGCCCCGGGAACAAATATACGGCTTACGTGGTAAACCGTGAGCTTTGGATGTACGATGTTGCAGAGGGAAAAAATATTCGGGTGTTTGCTTTTGGCGGCGCAGGCGCCAGTGATCTGCGGGCCAACGTGAGGCGCCATGGAGTGGAGATTTTGGAGCTGGATGACGAGGGAAACCTGGATTTTCTTGTTTATGGCTATATGAACCGGGGAAACCATGAAGGGTATACGGGGATTACCTATAACCACTACAGTGTAAAAGACAATACTCTGGAGGAGCAGTTTTTTATTCCGGTTTCAGAACCCTATGAGGAGCTGGCCGCAGACATGGAGAAGCTGGCCCATAAAGGGGAAAACGAGATTTTATATCTCTATATTGGAAATGCCGTTTACGGCATTGATTTAAAAAGTCATGAATATGTGGAGGTGGTTTCGGGACTGAATGCGGAAAGGTTTTCGGTGAGTTTAGATGGCTCCAGGCTTGCGTGGCAGGAAAATACGGGGGTCTATGACTCCAGAATGCTTCAGATCATGGATCTGAACAGTGGAGAGAGGACCCAGATCGGAGATGGGAAAACGGATGCCTACCGGATTCTGGGATTTGTGGGAAACGACTGCATTTACGGAATTGGGGAATTCGGTGATTATGTCATGTCCAATGGGAGGATCATGGGCCAATATCTGAAGACGGTGGACATTGTGGATAAGAACATGAGGAGCGCCATGCATTACGAAAAACCCGGCAGCTACATCCGGAATGTACAGGTGGATGACAGCCGTATTCATATGAAACTCGTTCAGGAGAGAAACGGCGGATTTTTCGGGCCGGTTTTCGAAGATACCCTGGTTTGTAATGCGGAGGCGCTGCCGGGAAAAAGCGACAATATCGGTTGGTACGCTTCGGAAACGAAGGGGCGGGTGTATTTTGTCCAGTTGGCGAAAGAAATTGCTTCCGGGCAAAAAATAACGGCGGCATCGCCTAAAAAGCTGGTACTGGAGGACAATAATCAAATAAAGCTGGAGATACCCCTGACCGGAACAGGGATGGAATTTTATGCATATGGCCGGGGACGGCTTTTGGGAAGCTTTGCGGACTTTTCGGATGCCGCCCATGCTGCGTACGATTGCATGGGATTTGTGACTGTGGGAAGAAATCAGGTAATCTGGGTCAGAGCTAACCGTGCCAGTACCAATTACATCAGGGACATATCGACCGCCGGTCGCCGGCTGGAGAGATACCGTAGCGTGTTCACGGGGGAAAGTGTTCTGGAAGAGGAGAATATTCTTCTGGATGCTTCCGGCGCTTCGCTAAATCAGATTCTCTATTTTGTGGGTCAGAATATACCTGTATTGGTTTACACAGGGGAAGGCAGTTTTTTATATCTGACCGGATATGATCAGGGCCATGTGCGGATATTTAATCCGGATATGGGCCAGACGGAGACTCTCGCAATGGACAGCGCGGCAGAGGAATTTGAGAGGCTTGGAAATGATTTCATCTGCTGTGTCCCGGTAAAATAGTCATAATAGTCCCGGTAAAAATAAAAAAACCGTGCTTTACAAATTCGCAATGTATGCTATAATTTATTCGTTGAAGAATCTAAATTTTGGAAATACGGGTCGTTTCCCGGAAGGGGAATCGGCATGACAGATATAGAGGTGCGGAATGGAACAGTATATTATGAAGGGCGGCAATCCCCTTGTTGGCGAGGTTACCATAAGCGGCGCCAAAAATGCGGCCCTGGGAATCCTGGCGGCGTCGATCATGACAGATGAAGATGTCATTGTGGAAAACCTGCCGGATGTGAGTGATATCAATGTGCTGATTGACGCGATCAGACATCTTGGTGCCCGCGTCGAAAGACTGGATCGTCATACAGTAAAAATTAACGCAAGGGATATCCATGCTGTGACTGTGGAAGACGAGCATATGCGTAAAATTCGTGCGTCCTATTATTTTATCGGCGCATTGCTTGGAAAATATAAAAGTGCGGAGGTGCCGCTTCCAGGCGGCTGTACCATTGGCAGCCGTCCAATTGACCAGCATTTAAAAGGCTTTCGGGCGCTGGGCTCTGATGTGTCAATTGTTCGCGGTGCGGTGATTGCCCATGCCATCGACCTGGTAGCCAGCCATATCTATCTGGATGTGGTTTCTGTGGGCGCTACCATCAATATTATGATGGCCGCCACCATGGCCGAGGGAGAGACCATCCTGGAAAACGTGGCGAAAGAGCCCCATGTGGTGGATGTGGCAAACTTTTTGAACAGTATGGGGGCCAATATTAAGGGAGCGGGAACTGATGTGATTCGTATTCGCGGCGTGAGACAGCTTCACGGAACCGTGTATTCCATCATTCCTGATCAGATTGAGGCAGGAACCTTTATGTGCGCCGCCGCGGTGACCCGCGGAGACATTACTGTGAAAAATGTAATTCCCAAACACCTGGAGGCGATTTCTGCAAAGCTTATTGAAATGGGCTGTGAGGTAGTGGAATTTGATGAAGAAATTCGTGTTCTGGGAAAACCCAGACAGCGTCATATGAACTTTAAAACGCTTCCTTATCCAGGCTTTCCTACAGATATGCAGCCACAGATGACAGTGGCCCTGGCCCTGGCAGAGGGGACCAGTGTGGTGACAGAAAGCATTTTCGAGAACCGGTTTAAATATGTGGGTGAATTGTCCCGCATGGGGGCCAATATAAAGGTAGAGGGCTCTGTGGCCATTGTAGACGGCGTGAGCCTGTTGACGGGAGCCCAGGTGGTGGCTCCTGATTTGCGGGCAGGTGCTGCCCTTGTGCTGGCAGGACTGGCGGCGGAGGGCTGTACGGTAGTGGAGGAGATCGGCTATATTGAGCGCGGTTATGAGAACTTTGAGGAGAAATTACGTTCTCTTGGCGCTAATATTGAGCGGGTGGACTCCGAAAAAGAGGCCCGGAAGTTCCAGTTTCGCGTGGGATGAAGCTTCGCAAGATGTAGCAGTTCAGCCTTGCATCTTCTTGCCCGCGTGCCGCGGACAAGAAGCATGAGGCGTCCGCCTTATGAAGCTTCCAAGTGAGAAATGCTTATGAAAACAAGTTTTCAACACATTTTTCACTTGGAAGCTTCGCAAGGCTGAACTGTTACAAAAAACTATTGACTTTTGGGCTGAAATCGGCTAATATACTGCCTGTAAGATAATTGTTCAGAACAGTTATCTTGATAACAATAAAAGAGAGAGTTCGCAATATCCCTTATTCAGAGTGATGGAGGTACATAGGACCTGTGAAGTCACGGCAACCCCTGTTAATCGCGGCAAGCGAGAAGGCAGGAAGGTGCCAACCTGAGCGAGAAATCGAGCAATAAGAGGATTTGATGAAGTATGTTTTATCAAGTCCGCTTAGAGAATCCTTGGCGGACTTTTTCTTTGCGTAAATGCTAAAACGAGCTGAAAACAGGAGACGGCATGAGGCTCGTGCTAGTACACTAGTGTACTGTCTACATTATATTCAGCCAAACCTCCTTGTCTACTCGCCCATCTGCTGCGTTGGATTTTCTAGCCGTAGCCACCGCTACGCCGTCAAAAATCCGCCTTGCAGATGAACGACTATCCTGCGGAGTTTAGCCAGATATAATGTAGCCAGTACACTACCTTGCGGAACAAGAAAGGAGAAAAAATGGAAAAGAGACTTTTTACATCTGAGTCTGTAACAGAGGGACATCCGGATAAAATGTGTGATGCGATTTCGGATGCAATTTTGGATGCACTGATGGAGCGGGATCCCATGAGCCGGGTTGCCTGCGAGACCTGCGCCACCACAGGTCTTGTGATGGTTATGGGAGAAATTACCACAAAGGCTTATGTGGACATCCAGAAAATCGTCCGTGAAACTGTTCGGGGAATTGGATATGACAGGGCAAAGTATGGCTTTGACTGCGATACCTGTGGGGTAATCGTGGCCATCGACGAGCAGTCCACAGATATTGCCATGGGTGTCAACAAAGCCTTGGAGGCCAGAGAGAACTCCATGACTGAGGATGAGCTTGAGGCCATCGGCGCCGGAGATCAGGGGATGATGTTCGGCTTTGCAAGCAATGAGACCGAGGAATACATGCCTTATCCCATTGCTTTGGCCCATAAGCTGGCAAGACAGCTCACAAAGGTAAGAAAGGACGGAACTCTTCCTTATTTGAGACCGGACGGAAAGACCCAGGTGACTGTGGAATATGACGAAAACGGAAAGCCATACCGCTTGGATGCAGTGGTGCTGTCCACGCAGCACGATGAGGCTGTGACGCAGGAAAAGATCCATGAGGACATAAAGAAATATGTGTTTGATGTGATTCTTCCGAAGGAGATGGTGGATGAGAATACCAAATTCTTTATCAACCCCACAGGACGTTTTGTGATCGGTGGTCCTCACGGGGACAGCGGCCTCACAGGAAGAAAGATCATTGTGGATACTTATGGCGGATATGCCCGCCATGGCGGCGGCGCGTTCTCCGGAAAGGACTGCACCAAAGTAGATCGTTCTGCGGCCTATGCGGCAAGATATGTGGCCAAAAACATTGTGGCAGCAGGTCTGGCAGATAAGTGTGAGGTCCAGCTTTCTTATGCTATCGGAGTGGCTCATCCCACGTCCATCGAAGTGGATACTTTTAAAACCGGAAAGGTATCTGACGAAAGGCTGGTGGAAATTATCCGCGAAAACTTTGATTTGCGTCCGGCTGGAATTATCCGGATGCTGGACCTTCGCAGGCCTATTTATAAACAGACGGCCGCTTACGGGCATTTTGGCCGCACCGATTTGGATCTTCCGTGGGAGAAGCTCGACAAGGCGGAAGTACTGAAGAAATATTTATAAAGGGAGCCTTGCTGACATGAGAAGGATATGTTTATTGCTTGCTCTGAGCGTAGTTCTTGGCATTTCAGGATGCGCCAAAGGGCAGGCTGCAAAAGAAACAGAAAAGGAAACAACGGCGAAAGAGGCAGAGGAGACAGTTAAACGCAGGTTTGAAATATATTCTGCAGAAGACAGCAGCACCATTCTCGTCACCATTGAGGACCAGGAAATCGTAAATAAGTTAATGGACGATTCCGGGTGGACGGATGTTGAAAAAGCGCCGGAGGGTTTGGAGCCGGAATATGGAATCGTGGTATGGCAGGAGAAGAAGGTAAACTACAAGCAGCCTGAGGGTACGGAACCGGAGTTCGAGATTATTGAGACCATCACAACCTTTAAAGATTCTGACTATATTGAAAAGGTATATTCCCAGGATGCGGTAAAAAACGCCATGCTGCCCGTCAGCGCTGTTGGATTTTACTATACTGTTCCGGAAGAGTTTTTTGAGCTTTTGCAGGATGTATTAAAACAGTAAAAAGAGCAATGGAAGCGCAGTGGTCGCGAAAATTGCCGGGTAAGTAAGATAATCCTGAGCAGGGGCGGATATGGCTCGTATGAGCCATATCCGCCCCTGAAATTGTTACCATTCCTTTTGATAAACGGTTTCCCCGTTTTTGATTACGGTTTCCACCAGATTAATCGCCGTATGATAAGGCATGTAGTGGACAGAGGGATATTTCAGGATAACAATATCGGCATGTTTCCCTTTTTCCAGACTTCCTATGGTATCCGCCCGTCCCACAGCGGCGGCGCCGTTGATGGTCAGTGCGGAAATTACCTCTTCAATGGACATATTCATATAAATACAGCCAAGAGCCACCAGAAGCGGGATGCTGTTGGTAAAGCAGCTTCCGGGGTTTAAATCGGAGGCCAGGGCAACGGCGCAGCCGCCATCAATCATTTTTCTGGCGGGAGCAAAGGGCTCCTTTAAACAGAAGGCGGTAGCCGGAAGCAGGGTGCTGATAACGCCTGCTTCTGCCATCTGGCGGATTCCCTCATCGGAAGCCTTTAACAGATGGTCTGCGGAGCAGGCTCCGGTTCTGGAAGCCAGTTCCGCGCCGCCTAAGGAAAACATCTCGTCCGCGTGAACCTTAAGTTTGAAGCCCATTTCCTTTGCCTTTGTCAGGTAGTATTCCGAATCCTCAATTCCAAATACTCCCTTTTCACAGAAAATATCCGCAAACTCCGCGAGCTGTTCCTCGCGGACAACGGGCATGACATCAGTGAGCAGCATATCAATAAATTCCCGTTCTTTTCCCTTATATTGGGGGAGAACGCTGTGAGGCCCAAGGAAGGTGGCTACAATATCCACCGGATGGGAGGCGTCAAGCTGTTTCATAGCCCGAAGCTGCTTTAACTCGGTTTCGCAGTCCATGCCGTAGCCGCTCTTTCCCTCCACTGTAGTCACACCGAATTCCAGCATGCGGTTTAAACGCTCCCTGCCGATGGCAGTGAGCTCCTCCAGGGAGGCTTCCCTGGTGGGGGAGACGGTGGCGTTGATGCCGCCGCCCCGCTCCATAATAGACATATAGGTATCGCCCTTTAAGCGCCAGGAAAATTCCTCCGCCCGGTAGCCGCCGAAAATAAAGTGGGTATGGGAATCCACAAAGCCCGGAAGAACGGTTTTCCCGGAGGCATCCATGACATCATATTCTGACAGGTCAATGAGCTTATCCAGATCCTCTGTTTTTCCCACGGCATAAATTTTCTGGTCATGGATCAGGACGCCGCCGTCCGAAATCAGCCCGATTTCGGACATTTCATGACCTTTTTTAGGAGCAGAACCCTGACAGGTAACTAACTCTGATGCATGACGGATATAGCGTTTTTTCATGAGAGATTCTCCTGTTCTACTTTTTAGCGGCATCGTTAAATACTTTTTCAATTAAGGCGTCGTCTGCAATGTACGGCATAGTAATCGCATCAGAGCCGGCGAATTTCCGGTTGTACTCCGCAACGGTCTCGATGGAGTGTTCGTTGCGGGCCCAGCTTCTTCTGGAAACGCCTACCATGGTATCCCACGGAATCGCTTCGCGGATGATCTGGTCTGTCATCTCGGAACCGTCGAGCACAAGGCCGAAGCCGCCGTTGATGGCCTTACCGATTCCAGTACCGCCGCCGTTATGAAGAGCCACTAAGGTCATGCCGCGGGCTGCGTTTCCTGCGTAGCAGTGAGTAGCCATATCGGCAGTAAAGTTGGAGCCGTCATAAATATTGGAAGTTTCACGGTACGGGGAATCGGTTCCGCCTGTATCGTGGTGGTCGCGTCCCAGCATAACCGGGCCGATTTCTCCGTTTCTTACCATCTCATTGAATTTTAAGGCAATGTCACGGCGGCCAAGGGCATCCTGGTAGAGAATGCGGCACTGGGTGCCCACGACAAGCTGATTCTTTTCGGCGTCACGGATCCATACCCAGTTGTCGCGGTCCTGGAACCGGCGGTTGGGATCGATGATTTCCATGGCGGCGTGATCTGTTTTGATTAAGTCCTCATGTTTGCCGGACAGACAGCACCAGCGGAACGGGCCGTAGCCATAGTCAAACAGCTCCGGTCCAAGAATGTCTTCCACATAGGACGGGAAAATAAAGCCCTCGGAGGTGTCCACGCCGTTTTTGGAAATTTCCTTGTTTCCGGCGTCAAATACGGCTTTCATAAATGCATTTCCGTAATCGAAGAAATAAGAGCCGCGTCCAACCAGGGTCCGGATCAGATGGAAGTGTTTTGTTAAGGACTGGTTTACCAGTTCACAGAATTTCTCTTTGTCATGATCCAGCATTTCGGTTCTCTGGGCGAAGGTAAGGCCCTGGGGGCAGTAGCCGCCGTCATAGGGAACATGGCAGGAGGTCTGGTCAGAAAGCAGGTCGACGGCAATGTTGTTGTCAACGGCATATTCCAGCAGGTCCACGATATTTCCATGGAAGGCGATGGACATGGGTTCTTTCTTTTCCATATAAGAATGAGCCAGACGGAAGGCCTCTTCGGGGGATTCAGTAATCAGTTTCACCCAGCCCTGGCTGTGTCTGGTTTCAATACGGGAGGAATCCACCTCGGCCACAATACCCACACCGCCTGCAATTTCGATGGCCTTGGGCTGTGCACCGCTCATTCCGCCGAGACCGCTGGTCACGAACAGATGGCCCGCCAGGTCTCCGTCGGCAGGAACGCCAAGGAACTTACGGCCTGCGTTTAAGAGGGTATTGAAGGTGCCGTGCACAATGCCCTGGGGTCCAATGTACATCCAGCCTCCGGCAGTCATCTGGCCGTAGGAGGAACAGCCCATGGCAGTCGCTTTGGCCCAGGCAGCGGGATTGTCTCCTTCCCCTACCATAAGACCGTTGGTGATTACCACACGGGGGGCCTGCTTGTGGGAGTGGAACAGTCCGAGAGGATGTCCGGACATCACAACAAGAGTCTGCTCATCGGTCAGTACCTCCAGATATTTTTTAATGAGCTGGTACTGCATCCAGTTCTGGCATACCTGTCCTGTTTCCCCGTAGGTAACCAGCTCGTAAGGATAAAGAGCCACTTCATGGTTTAAGTTATTGTCAATCATAACCTGGAACGCTTTGCCCTGGACGCAGTTTCCCTTGTATTCGTCGATGGGTTTTCCGTAGATGCGCTCCTTCGGCATGAAACGGTAGCCGTAGATACGGCCATGTGTCAGAAGCTCTTCCATAAATTCCGGCGCAAGGGCTTCATGCAGTTCTTCCGGTACATAGCGGAGCGCGTTTTTTACCGCCAGCTTTTTTTCGTGGTCAGACAGGGTCAGCTCACGCATGGGGGCGCGGCGGATTCCCTCTTTAAACACAGGATACTCCGGAAGCACCGGATCCAGCTTGATTGTCATGGCGTTTCCAATCTCTTTGTTGGTCATAGGGGTGTTCATCCTTTCTTTAAAATATTTTCCTGTTGCTTTACATGTATCATACTAAAAAAGAGTCCAAAAAACGTCTATAAATAATAACCTTTCCGGCGTTTCCGCTGTCGGGCGCATGAAAGTTTCCTGATAAATATGGACGGTTGACAGGAATTTGGACGTTTTGTATACTGAAAACAACGAATGGGGCGTATAGCAGGGAGCAGAAGCCGAAGAACAGTAACCGGAGAACAGGAATCGAAGAACAGGAGGGAAATTGTGAAAAAAATTGAAATCCGCCTATTCGGCACTCCGAAAATTTTTGCAGACGGGGAACCGGTAACCTTTCCTTATAAAAAAGTGGAAGGCTTTCTATATTTTCTTTGCGTGAAAAAAAGCATCACCAGGGAGGAGGCAATCTGCCTTTTGTGGGGGGACGAGGAGGAATCAAGCGGAAGGAAAAAACTGCGTGACGCTATTTACCAGGTCCGAAGAAGGCTGGATAAGGATTTCTTAATTACGACCGGGCATACAAGAGTCGCTTTAAACCCTGATTATCCGCTGATTCTTGACTGGGACGGAAAAAAGGAGAACGCCTTAGGGGACAAGGAGCCGTTTCTGGACTATTTTTACATAAAAAACTGCTTTGAGTTTGAAGAGTGGGTTAATGAAATCAGAGAGAGGCAGAACAGGGAGACGGTCAGAAATGTATCGGAGAAATTCGAACAGGCAAAACAGGAGAGAAACATCGCAGGCATTCAGAAATATGGGACACTTCTTATTAAAGAGAATCCTTATGATGAAGAACTGTACCATGAGTTAATGAGCACTTATGCGGAAAACGGCGATTATATCATGGCTATCCGCCTGTATTACGATCTGGAGAAAAGCCTCAGGGAGGAGATGGGGATAGAACCTTCGAAAAAAATCCGGGAGCTGTTCCAAAGGATTTTTCATGTGAAGGAACACTTGAAAACGGTAAACATTCCGCTGGAGATCCCTTTTATTGGAAGAAAAAAGGAGTTGTTTTCCTTCAGCGAGCTTTTAGAGTGGAACCCGGAACATCCTGTGACATGTATGCTGGCAGCGGGGGAAGAGGGGGTCGGAAAGACAGCCTTTCTGGAGAATGGCTTAAAACTGGCTTCCGCCAGGCAGATGATTACGCTGCATTCCGCCTGTTACCGCCACGGGGCGGATTTCTTTTTGAATCCCTGGAGCGATATTTTGCAGGAGCTGCACCAGATTCATGAAAACGGCGGACCAGACAGTATTTTGTATCAGGAAGAGAAAACACGCCTGTCCATCATCATGAACATGGGGAATGCAGAGGAAACAGACAATCGGAAACTGACTTATTCTGTAATGGAACGTGAAGTAATCGGGCTTTTTGAGAGGATTACAGAAAAATACAGGGTTGTGCTGGCATTTGATGATATCCAGTGGATGGACCGAATGAGTCTTCAGCTTTTAAACCGGCTCATGAGCGCCATATCGGATGGAAAGCTTCTTGCTGTCTGCACATGCAGTAAGAACAGAGAAGCAGAGGTCATGACATCTTTGGAACCTCTGGTGAGGAATGACAGGCTGTGTGTGCTGCACTTAGAGCCCTTTACGGAGGAAGAGGCAGGGGAAATGATTCACCGGATGCTGCCGGAACTTGACAACGAACCGGAAAAGCGCCGCTCTATTTTTCGTTCCACCGAAGGGAATGCGTTTTTCCTCAGGGAAATGATAAATGTAATCCGAAAAAAAGGGTTTACTCTGGAGAAATCAGCCAAGACAAACCTTGCGATTCAGACCAGGCTTATGTCGGTGAACGGGGAGGAGCGGGAAGTTTTGGAATGCATGTCTGTATTTCCGGAAAAAATCGGTATTGAGGAACTGGAGTATCTGATGCGGGGGACGGACAGGCTTACGCTTCTAAAGCGGCTGGAACGGCTCCAGGAGGCACTCCTGATTCAGGAAGTTCTGGTGGGATGGAATGTTTATTATAAATTCAGCCACCGTCTGTTTCAGGAATATGTCTATGAAAAGCTGAGCAATGGTAAAACACTTCTTTATCACAGGATGCTGGCGGAATATTATGCAGAACAGACAGAGAAAAGTGTGAAATCTCTGTCACTGGCGGCGTATCATTATGAAAGATGCCATGATCAGGTACAATCTTACAAGTACCAGATTTATTATCTGAAAGAATTTTATACAGTTATGAATGAAAATTTCCCGGTGCTCC
The DNA here is from genome assembly GCA_910586315.1 of uncultured Lachnospiraceae bacterium. GTDB lineage: Bacteria > Bacillota > Clostridia > Lachnospirales > Lachnospiraceae > CANRXD01. Next base: position 76,407 of record CAJUIP010000005.1, read on the forward strand.
ATGCGGACAGTCCAGAACCGGAGGATGAATTCAGTGTGATGACCGGAGCAGAAAAAATGCTGGAGCTGGCCAGACAGGTAATCGGCCTGAAGGGCGACTCCCATGCCATACGCCAGATGAAGATGGAGATGTATTACATTAAGGGGCGGTACGATATTGCCATGGGGGATTATGATACGGGAACCGAGGCCATCCGGAAAAGCTCCGGTCTTGCGGTGATACTCGGGGACGATGAGACGTATCTGGCGTGTATCAAGCAGCAGATTTTCTATGGAATCCAGATTGGGGACACGGAGAAGGTGGAGCAGTTTGTGGAACAGGGACTTAAGTGCCCGGCGGGCGGTAAAAAAGAAGAGTATGCAACACTGATGCGGTTAAAGGGGCTCTGCTATATGCAGAAGGGGAAATATGATATGGCGGAAACCATGCTGTTACAATCCTTAAACCTGTTTCAGAGTCTGAACCATGAAAGCTATGGCGCGGGGACCGCCGCCTGCTATAATTATCTGGGAGATTTGTACCGGAAACAGGGACTTTATGATGAGGCTATGGCCTATTACGGGCGGGCCCAATCCGTGGGAGAGGGCGTCACAAGGACGAATGGTATGGGGCAGATTTATTCCAACATCGGGCAGATGCATTACCTGCAAGAGCAGTTCCCGGAGGCGCTGGAATACCTGGAGAAGGCCAGGGACTGTCTGGAAAGGAACTGCTACCGGTGGGGGCTTGAGCGGACCGAGGGGTATCTGGCGCTGGTCTGTCTGAAAATGGGAGAGGAAGAGAAGGCCAGAAGGCATTATGAGAAGGGGAAAGAAATTTCTGTGAAAATAAAGAATCCGGAAACCGGCCGCCTGCTGGCGGAGGTAGAACAGCAGTTAAATAAACTGCCATATTAGCATGCTAAAGCAAAAGAGTGAGAAAGCATGCACTTAATTAGACAAATAATCAGTTTTATGACTCGTATTTGACGCTTTTTGGACGTTTTAGATGTATAATAAATAAAGATACAAAAATCGTAACAGGGAAAATGCAAAGGAGAGAAGAAGATGCAAAAAGTTGTGATTACAGGTCATGATCTTACGGTCGAAGAAATTATTGCCGTCTGCCGCGGGGGCGCAGAGGTGGTTTTATCTGAGGAAAGCCGTAAAAAAATTCTGGAATCCAGACAGGTGGTGGAAGACCTGGTGGCTGAAAAAAAGGTGGTTTATGGAATTACCACCGGGTTCGGAAAATTCAGCGACGTGGTAATTTCTCAGGATGAGTGTAAGCTGCTCCAGAAAAATCTGATCATCACCCATGCCGTGGGCGCGGGAAGTCCGTTTGCAAAGGACATTACAAGAGGAATTCTGCTGCTCCGTGTCAACAATCTGTCAAATGGTTTTTCTGGAATCCGTCTGGAGACCATTGAGACCATGATTGCCATGTTAAATAAGGGCGTGACTCCGTTTATTCCGGAGAAAGGTTCTCTGGGCGCATCCGGAGACCTGGCTCCCTTATCTCATATGGTTCTTCCGATGATCGGCCTGGGTATGGCCGAGTATGAAGGGGAGCTGCTTCCCGGCGCGGAGGCTATGAAGCGGGCCGGGATTCCGGTGATCGAGCTTTCTGCAAAAGAGGGACTGGCTTTAAATAATGGAACGCAGGCGATGACCTCCGTGGGAGCCCATGCGCTCAACGATGCGATTACCTTATTAAAAACAGCGGATATTGCCGCCGCCTTATCTTTTGAGGCGCAGAACGGCGTGGTGGACGCTCTGGATCCGAGAGTCCATCAGGTACGTCCCCATGCAGGACAGATGGCAACGGCAAAAAATCTTCTGAAGCTTCTGGAAGGAAGTAAAAATGCGACGCGCCAGGGTGAAATCCGCGTACAGGACGCCTATTCCCTGCGCTGCTGCCCGCAGATTCACGGTGCCAGCAAGGATGCGGTAAACTATGTAAAAGGCCGTGTAGATATTGAGATTAATTCCGTTACCGATAACCCGCTGATCTTCAAAGAGGACAGAAGCGGAATCTCCGGCGGTAATTTCCATGGACAGCCCATGGCTTTAAGCTTTGACTTTTTAAAGATTGCAGAGTCTGAGCTGGCTGACGTTTCCGAGCGGAGAATCGAGCGTCTTGTGAACCCGGCTTACAGCGGACTTCCGGCATTCTTAACACCCAATGGCGGCGTAAATTCCGGTTTTATGATCGTACAGTATTCTGCCGCTGCGCTCGTTTCTGAAAATAAGGTTCTGGCGCATCCCGCCAGCGTGGACAGCATTCCTTCCTCCGCCGGACAGGAAGACCACGTAAGTATGGGTACCATCGCGGCAAGACAGGCGGGAGAGATCGGACGCAACGTGCGCCGTGTTCTGGCCATGGAGCTTATGGTTGCATGCCAGGGAATTGATATGAGAGGAAATAAGGGGCTTGGAAAGGGAACCCAGGCTGCCTATGACCTGGTAAGAAGCCACGTGGCACGTCTGGATGAGGACCGCGAATTGTACGAGGATATCAATTACTGTGAGAAAATTATCGAGGATGGCTCCCTGGTGCGCGCGGTGGAAGAAGCTCTGGGAGAGGCCATTGAATTCTAAAGCGAGGCTTTCATGGCAGACTATCAGATCAGAAAAATAGAAGAGAGCGAATACCATACCTCCGCCTGGAGCGGAGGTATGACCACGGAGCTGTTTCTTTCCCCCCAAGAGGGCAGTTATGCAAAGCGGAACTTTTTATGGCGTTTAAGTTCTGCAACCGTGGACCTTTTGGAAAGCACATTTACGGATCTTCCGGGTTATGAGAGGATTATCATGACCCTGGAGGGGGAGCTTGACCTATGCCATAACGGGGGAGAATGGCTTCATCTGAAAGAATTCATGCCTCACCGGTTTGACGGCGGAGATTTGACAGTCAGCAGAGGAAAAGTTATAGATTTTAACCTGATGTTAAAGAAAGGCTGCTGTAAAGGAGATATGGCTCCTCTTCTTATGGAGAGCGGGGAACGAATGGAAACCGGAAAAGACGCATGTTTTAAACTGCAGGATGGATGGGGGGAGCAGATCCTCTACTGTTATAAAGGACAGATGACTGTCCGTACAGAGACTGGAGAGACTTTCGAGCTGAAAGACAGACAGGCGCTTTGTGCTTCCGGGGATTTTACAGGGGCAAAATGGGAAATTCAGGCGGAAAGCAGTGCAAAAGCGGTGTTTGTGCCGGTGAAACGGGTTGTGCATGGGAAAGATTCAGGGGAGGCCTGAACGATTGCCATGCAGGAACGGTTCAGGAGAGACCTGAATGGCTGCCATGCAGGGATGATTCAGGGCTGCCTGGGCTGTTACAGTGAAGGAGCCGTAATGGCTCTGGTATCGGGATTGTTACAAGAAAGAATCAGAACAAGGAGGATGAGTAAGATGGGAAACAAATTGATTGAGTGCGTACCGAATTACAGCGAGGGACGCGATCTGGAAAAAGTGGAAAAAATCGTTGACTGCTTCAGAGGCAAGAAGGGTGTAAGACTGCTGGATTACCAGACAGATCCGAACCATAACCGTTGTGTGATTACCGTGATTGGAGAGCCGGAGCCTTTGCGGGATGCGGTGATTGCGTCCTTTGGAAAAGCGGTGGAATTAATTGATCTGACAAAGCACGAGGGGCAGCATCCCAGAATGGGAGCGGTGGATGTGGTTCCCTTTATTCCCTGCCGCAACGCAACTGTGGAAGAGGCGGATGCACTGGCAAAAGAAGTTGCCGGAATTGTAGGGGAAAAATTTGGCATTCCGTGCTTTTTGTATGAGAATTCTGCAACCGCTCCTCACAGAACCAATCTGGCGAGTATCCGTAAGGGCCAGTTCGAGGGAATGGCTGAGAAAATGAAAGATAAAGAGAAATGGGCGCCGGATTTTGGCCCGGGACAGCCTCATCCCACAGCTGGAGTCAGCGCAGTTGGCGCAAGAATGCCGTTAGTGGCTTATAATGTGAACCTTGGAACTTCCGATCTGGAAATCGCAAACCAGATTGCAAGACGCATCCGCAACATCAATGGCGGATATCACTATATCAAGGCTATCGGCGTTATGCTTGAGGACAGAAATCTGGCACAGGTTTCCATGAACCTGACGGATTATACAAAGACTGCTGTTTACCGTGCGTTTGAGGCTGTTAAGATGGAAGCGAAGCGCTACGGCGTTCCGGTTCTGGAAAGTGAAATTGTCGGCCTTCTTCCGATGCAGGCCCTGGTTGACTGTGCGGAATATTATCTCCAGGTGGCCAATTTTGACCCGGCGCAGATCATGGAGAACCGTCTTCTGGAGGAGGAATAAAAAGTGGCGGATTTAAAAGATTTAACCATTGAAAGCTTTGCTGAAATTACAGCCTCTGATGCCCCGGCTCCGGGCGGCGGCAGCGTGTCTGCCATGGCGGCTTCCATAGGGGCGGCGCTGGCGGAAATGGTGGCGAATCTTACCATTGGAAAAGCCAAATACGCGGAAGTGGAAGAAGAGATGAAGGCGTTATCCGCAGAGGCGGCAGTTCTCCGGAAGGAACTGATTCTGGCCATTCAAAAGGATACCGAGTCTTTCAACTTGTATATGGATGCTCTTTCCATGCCAAAGGATACGGACGAGCAGAAGGCAGCCAGAAAAGAGGCCATGCAGAATGGCCTTAAGGAAGCAGCAAAAGTGCCTCTTTCTGTCGCCGGGACGGCCATAAAGATTTTCCCCATTGCGGAGGCTGTGGTCGCGCGCGGAAATTCCAATGCTGTCACAGATGGACTCGTGGGAACCATGATGACAAGAACAGGGATTCTGGGGGCATTATTAAATGTGAAAATCAATTTGGGTTCCATTAAGGACGAGGCCTTTGTTTCCGATATGACAAAAAAGGTAAAAGAACTGGAAGAACAGGCGATTGCCTGGGAGAAAAAGATTCTGGAAAACTCGGGAATCATTCAACTGTAAAAGAAAAAATATTTGGAAGGGCGGCCGGCTCACAGCAGATCGGCCGCTTTCCTTATTAAAGGAAAATGATAACAAGATATTTTATAATAGTTTTATAAATAGGCATTCTAAAGTATGATATAATTTTTAGATAGAAAAAATACGACTGCCCGGCAGGTTTGTTCATTGTGGCTTTAGCTTTTACCTGTAGTACGGAACAGTTATATAAAATAAAAAAGGGGGCGCATCGCCGTTTATGAAAATTCGCACGAGACTTGCAATCGCGTTTCTTACCATAACCGTTGTGCCGATTTCACTGATTTACGTGACCATTATAGGCTTAAACAGCTATCAGGCTAGGGCGTTCAGTCAAACGTACGGCCTGTCTGAGGAGGTAGATCTATTGGCTGGGTCTTCCATCCGTGTGTTCAGCCGCCTTACGGAATCCATACAAAAAGAGATTGACAGGGATATCAATGAAAAAACAGATAAATTTGAGGATGAAACGTATCTTGCTGATCTAAATGGAAGGCTTTCCATGAAGCATTCCTTTTTGATTGTCCGCAAGGCGGGCCGGATCTTTTTTGCGGGGGACCCAAAAACCACAGACCAGCTGGCAAGTGAATTTATTGACTATGAGGATATGGAATATCTGTCTAACTGGGGAAATTATCTGGATGGAAAAACAGAGCATCTGATTAAACAGAAAAATTTCACGTTTCCCGATGGCGAGGAGGGGAGCCTGTACCTGGTGACCAATGTGGTGGATGTGATTCCGGAAATCAAATCCACGATTTTTGAAATGTTTTTCACCAGTGTACTGATTTTATTTATCACAGGGGCTTTTCTTACCGTCTGGGTTTACCAGTCTATCTGGCGTCCGTTAGGAAAGCTTCAGGAAGCCACGAAAAAGATCAGAGACGGAAATCTGGATTTTACTCTGGAAATTGAAGACGATGATGAAATAGGGCAGCTTTGTCAGAATTTCGAGGAAATGAGACTCCGCCTGAAAGAGAGCACGGAGGAAAAGATACAATATGATAAAGAAAGCAAGGAGTTAATCAGCAACATTTCCCACGACTTAAAAACTCCAATCACGGCCATTAAAGGCTATGTGGAAGGAATTATGGATGGCGTGGCATCTTCCCCGGAGAAGCTGGATAAGTATATTCGAACTATATATAATAAGGCCAACGATATGGACAGACTCATTGATGAACTGACCTTCTATTCTAAAATTGACACCAATAAAATTCCATACACGTTCTCAAAAATCAATGTCGCCAACTATTTCCGGGACTGTATTGACGAGGTGGGGCTGGAATTGGAAGCCCGTGGTGTGGAACTGGGGTATTTTAACTATGTGGACGAAGATGTGATGGTCATTGCCGATGCGGAGCAGATGAAACGCGTGATCAACAATATTATTGGAAACTCGCTGAAATACATGGATAAAAAGAACGGGATTATTAATATCCGGATTCGTGACGTGGGAGATTTTATCCAGATCGGAATTGAGGATAATGGGAAAGGAATTGGCCCCAGGGAGCTTCCATATATTTTTGACCGGTTTTACAGGACAGATTCCTCCAGAAATTCTTCCAAAGGCGGAAGCGGTATTGGCCTTTCCATTGTAAAAAAGATTATAGAGGATCATGGTGGAAAAATCTGGGCCACCAGCAAAGAGGGGATCGGTACGGAAATTCACTTTGTGCTTAGAAAGATCATGGTGTAAAAGGAGATAAGATATGAGTAAGATTTTAATCGTGGAAGATGAAGAGAGTATAGCAGAGCTTGAAAAAGATTATCTGGAACTTTCCGGATTCGAGGTGGAAATTGAAAACGAGGGAGAGAGCGGCTTAAAGCGTGCTTTGGAAGAGGAGTTTGATTTGTTCATTCTGGATCTGATGCTGCCAGGTGTGGACGGCTTTGAGATTTGTAAAAAAATCCGTGAGAGTAAAAATACGCCGATTATCATGGTTTCCGCAAAAAAGGATGATATTGATAAAATTCGGGGCCTGGGTCTGGGAGCAGACGACTATATTACGAAACCCTTTAGCCCGAGTGAAATGGTAGCCCGTGTAAAAGCCCATATGTCCCGGTATGAAAGACTGATTGGGAGCGGGGTTTTGGCCAATGATATCATCGAAATCCGTGGCTTGAAAATCGATAAAACAGCCCGTAGGGTTTATGTGAACGGGGAGGAGAAAAATTTTACCACAAAAGAGTTTGATCTTCTGGCTTTTCTGGCCCAGAATCCCAACCATGTATATACAAAGGAGGAGCTGTTTTCAAAGATCTGGGATATGGAGTCCATCGGCGATATTGCCACGGTTACGGTGCATATTAAAAAAATCCGGGAAAAAATTGAATTGAATACGGCAAAGCCGCAGTATATCGAAACCATATGGGGTGTGGGGTACCGCTTTAAGGTATAAATCGCTTTTAAAGACCGCCAGGGCTTGACAATCGAATACCATGCGCGTAAACTTGTAAAGGGATTAATTTTCACGAAAGGTAACAAAAAAATGAAGTATAAGACTAAGTTTATTGCATTTTTTACAGTCATGGTGGTTTTCAACCTGGCGGCAAACTTCGCACATCCGGTGACGCCCACGGTCATTCAGGACTTACATCTGCATGATTATATGTTCGGGGTTGCACTTGCGGCCATGCTGCTTACGAACTTTTTGATGTCGCCGTTCTGGGGAAAGATTAACGTTTATATTTCCTCAAAGCTGTCGCTTTTGATTTGCTGCTGCGGGTATGGAATCGCTCAGGTATGGTTCGCCTATGCCACCACAGAACTTATGATTATTCTGGCCAGAATGTTTGCCGGATTATTTACAGGCGGTGTTTTTGTGAGCTTTCTGACTTATGTGGTGAATATTTCACATCCTGAGGACCAGGGAAAATTTCTTACATACAGCGCAACCATCAAAAGTGTGGCCAGCGCTTTTGGCTATATGCTCGGAGGGTTTTTAGGGGAAATTTCTGTAAAACTTACGTTCCTTGTACAGGCGGGAACTTTGATTGCCGTGGCAGTCGCTTTTTACTTTATCTGTGAGACGGATGGAACCGCGGATTTAAAGACGATTCCTGCAAAAAAGCTTATGAAGGAGGCCAACCCCTTCCAGGCCTTTCTTGACAGCCGCCAGTTTATGTGCGTGGCGTTTGCCCTGCTGTTTGCAGTAAATATTCTGATTAATTTTGGAAATACAGGCTTTGACCAGGCGTTCAACTACTACTTAAAGGACGAACTGGGCCTGACATCCTCTTATAATGGAATTATTAAGGCCGGTGTTGGTTTTGTTTCCTTTATTTCCAATATGACATTATGTGTATGGATTATCAATAAAACAAATGTGAAACGGTCTATGGTAGTGCTGGTGGCAGTCTGCGCCTTGTCTGCTCTGGGAGCCACCCTTCCGGTACCCATCGGTCTTTTTATCGCCTTCAGCGTGCTCGTCTATGCCGGCTATTCCGTCAGTGTTCCTGTGCTCCAGAATATGGTGGCGAACAGCGCCAATCCGGCGCAGAAAAATCTGGTTATGGGCTTCTTTAACGCAACTCAGTCTCTGGGAAGCATTGCAGGTTCCCTGACTGCCGGCTTTATTTATTCCGTCCATGTGAAGCTGCCGTTTGCCTGCACCTTTGTGATCTATGCAGTGGGCATCTTTGCGGCTATGGGGTATCTGTGTTATAAAAAGGAAAAATAGAGAAACTGAGAAAAACAATAAAAGGGCATTTCCCAAGATGAAACGGGAAATGCCTTTTCTATTTTAAAAATATTTTCAAAAAATGGTATTAATTGAAAAAAACAATACTTACCCGACATAATTGACAAAGAATGGAACAATTTTATAAACTGTTTATATGGTTGAAGGTTTTACATTTTCAATGCAGAATACAAAAAGAATAGGAGAAAAGGTATGAGAAGAAACAAGATCACAAGAATTCTTGCTCTGGGCCTTGGTATCGCTCTGTCTCTGACTGCATGCGGCGGTCAGTCGCAGACAGAAACGAAGGCTCCGGAGGCAGCGGAAACAACAACAGCAGGCGGAACGCAGGCTGCTGAAACAACAAAGACGGCGGAAACAAACGGAGCTGCCCCGGCGGCAGAATATAAGGATACTATGAACATTGCCGCAACAGCCCAGCCGCCGACTCTGGACTCCATGACATCTTCTTCCAACATCGCAGACGGAATTGCAATGCATATTTTTGAGGGATTGTATATGATGGACAACACCTATACCCCGCAGCCGATACTGGCTGAGTCCTGCGATATCAGCGAAGACGGCCTTGTTTACACTTTTAAACTTCGTGAGGGAGTTAAATTCCATAACGGAAAGGAAATGACAGCTGAAGATGTGGTGGCCTCCATGAACCGCTGGCTGCAGACATCTGCAAAGGCAAAGGCAATCCTTGGAACCTCCGTATTTGAAGCCGTGGATACATATACGGTAACCATGACGGTAGAGCATGCGGCGTCTGATATTTTGATTCTTCTTGCCGCTCCGTCCCAGTTTGCGGCAATTTCTCCGAAAGAGGTAGTTGATGCGGCAGGACCAGAAGGATTACAGGAGTTTATCGGAACTGGCCCTTATAAGCTTCAGGAGTGGAAGCAGGATCAGTATATTCATTTGGTGAAGAACAGTGATTACCAGTCCCCGGAGGGTGAAACCAGCGGTTTTGCAGGAAAGAGGGAGGCCAGCACGGAGAATATTTATTTCCGCTTTGTCAGCGATGATGCTACCCGCATTGCAGGAATCCAGACAGGCGAGTATGATGCGGCCGAAGATATCCCGCTGGAGCGGTATGACGAAGTAGCGGCGATGCCCGGTGTAAAACTCCACACAAAGACAGGCGGAACTTTGACCCTGTTTATCAATACCAGTCAGGGAATTATGGTAAACCAGGATCTTCGTCTGGCAGTTCTGGCAGCTCTTAATATGGAAGAGATCATGTATGGAAGCTACGGGAATCCCAATCTTTATATTTTGGATCCGGGCTACATGAACGTTAACCAGGAGCAGTGGGCTGTAAAAGGAGGAGAAGAGTATTATAATCAGGGCAATGCAGAAAAAGCAAAAGAACTTCTCGCAAAAGCTGGTTATAATGGAGAAAAAATCCGTCTTGTGACAACGCCCGATTATCAGGAAATGTATAATGCGACACTGGTAGTTCAGGAACAGCTTCGTCAGGCCGGATTCAACGCAGAAGTAGAAACGTATGACTTCCCGGTATTCATGGAACACAGAAGTGACCCGGCACAGTTTGATATTTATATTACCAGCAACTCTTACCAGCTTCTTCCGTCCCAGCTTTCCGTTGTAAATCCGGGCTGGGCTGGACTTGATGTGAAAGAAGTAAATGAGGGAGTTGATGCCATCCGCTTTGCAGCCAGCAACGAGGAGGCAAAAGAAAACTGGAATAATCTTCAGGCATTCCTGTATGAGTATGGCGCGGCCAGCGTACTTGGGCACTTCAGCGGAGTTACTGCGACCAGCCAGAAAATGGAGAATTTTGAATTTTTCCACTATCCCGTATACTGGAATGCAAAAGTAGCCAAATAAAGAGAAACACTTGGAAGGAATGAGGAGAAGATATGTTTTCCTACATAATTAAACGAATTGTTTCCCTGATTCCGACGCTGCTTGTGGTTTCCGTAGCAGTTTTTCTGATTACATATCTGATGCCCGGCGGGCCGGCGACGGCCATGCTGGGCATGGAAGCCACCAAAGAAGAACTGGATGCCCTGAATGAAGCATTGGGATTCAACCGGCCGTTTCTGGTTCAGTATTTTGAATGGCTGGGCAAGATGCTGAAAGGCGACTGGGGGGAATCGCTGTTTTTGCAGCAGTCTGTGCTTTCTGCAATCGGTCAGTATTTTCTGCCGACCTTAAGTCTTGCACTGTTAGCCGAGCTTTTTGCGTTGGTTTTTGCCATTCCCTTTGGAATTCTGGCGGCGTATAAGCGCGGAACTACAGTGGATCTGGCCCTTGTCACCAGCACACTTTTTGGCATTGCGGTTCCCGGCTTCTTACTGGGAATGTTTTTCATGCTGTTTTTCGGAGTGAAACTGCAGTGGCTGCCAGTAGCTGGCTACGTTCCGCTGAAAGATGGTCTCTGGAATCATCTGAGGTATTTGATCCTTCCGGCCCTTTCTCTGAGTACAGTTCAGGCGGCCCTGATTACCAGAATGACCCGTTCCGCTGTAATTGATGTGCTCTATCTGAATTATATTCGTACAGCCAGATCGAAAGGCCTGAAGGAACGGACGGTTCTTCTGGTTCATGCATTAAAAAATGCAGCGCCATCGGTTTTGACGGTTGTGGGCCAGTCTTTTGGAACCCTGATCACGGGGGCCATCGTGACGGAAACTCTGTTCAACATTCCGGGAATCGGACTTCTTACCATTAATGCTATTAACAGACGCGACATTTATGTCATTCAAGGAGTCGTTTTGTTTGTAACTTTATTGTATGTGGGTGTGAATCTTACAGTGGATATTCTATATGGAATTGTTGACCCGCGTATTCAACTTGGAAAAAAATAGGGGGTGGCAAAGTGACAGAAGAAAAAAAGCAGGCAGCTGCAAAAGAGCAAAGCCAGGCGATTCTTGAGGAGCAGCGCCGCCTCAGAAAAGAAAAATTCCTGTCCAATCCGGCTCTTATTATCGGCCTTGTGGGTATGGTTATTATTGTACTGGCAGCCCTGATTCTTCCGGCTGTCAGTTCCGTAGACCCAAATGAGATGAAGGTTTTGGACCGGCTGAAACCACCAGGGGCAGAACATATTTTCGGCACCGATGAATTCGGAAGAGACTTATTTATCCGCGTTATGCACGGAGCGCGGGTCTCTATTTGCGTTGGGGGAGCTGTGACGATTTTCTCTTCCATTCTGGGAACGATGATTGGGATTTATGCCAGTTATTTTAAAATTTTGGACAATATTTTAATGCGAATTTGTGACGGATTGATCGCAATTCCCGGAGTCCTTCTGGCGGTTGCCTTAATGGCTGCTCTTGGAGCGTCCATCTGGAATGTAATTCTGGCACTGACAGTGGTATATACACCAAGCATTGCCCGCGTGGTAAGGGCAGGGGCCCTGGTGGCCAGGGAACAGGTCTATGTGGAGGCCGCAAAGATACAGGGCGCCAGCGACTTCCGGATTTTGTGGAAGATTATTCTTCCAAGCGTAGTTTCGTCCCTGACCGTACAGGCATCCTTTATTTTCGCCCAGGCTATTATTTCGGAAGCATCCTTAAGCTTTTTGGGAGTTGGTATTCCTGCCCCTGCGGCAAGCTGGGGTAATATTCTCCAGGCCAGCAAGCAGGTGCTTTCCAAGGCGCCATGGACTGCGATCTTCCCGGGGGCCTTTGTCATCATATCTGTTCTCAGCTTAAATCTTTTGGGAGACGGACTCCGTGACTTTCTGGATCCCCGCGTGAAAGGAGGGCGGAAAGGCTGATGGAAACCAACAATAAGCCTCTTTTGGAAATGGAGAATTTCCATATTTATTTTCGTGACAGAAAGAAACGCCTTCCGGCTGTATCCGGCGTCAACATGACAATTCATCCCGGCGAAATCGTGGGGGTGGTGGGAGAATCGGGTTCCGGAAAAAGTGTCATGTCTCAGTCTATCCTTCGCCTCAGAGAACATGAAGCAGATGTGGAATATGAGGGAAGCGTTGTATTTGAAGGACAGGAGATTTTAAAGCTTCCGCTGGCCCAGATGCAGAGTATTCGCGGAAACAGAATTTCCGTAATTTTTCAGGATCCGCTAACTTCTCTGAATCCGGTTCTGACTGTGGGAAAGCAGATGGAGGAAGTATTGATTCTCCATAAAAAAATGTCCAGACAGGATGCCAGAGCCCGCAGCACTGAGCTGTTGCGCCTCACAGGGGTTCCATATCCGGAGCGATGTGTCAGACAGTATCCCTATGAGCTTTCCGGGGGTATGCAGCAGAGAGTCATGATTTCCATGGCCCTGGCCTGCGAACCGAGTCTTTTGATTGCCGATGAACCTACAACGGCTCTGGATGTGACAATTCAGAACCAGATTCTGCGTTTGCTTTCAGAGCTGAATCAGAAACTGGGAATGGCAATTCTTCTGATTACCCACGATTTAAGCGTTATGGCCCAAATCTGTCACAGTGTTCGTGTCATGTATCTGGGACAGATTGTGGAGGAGGCAAAGACAGAAGAGCTGTTTGACAATCCCATGCATCCCTATACCCAGGGACTCCTTGATTGTATTCCGCACTTGGATGTGGACAGGGAGAAGCCGCTTCATGTGATCACAGGGACGGTTCCTCCATTGTCTCAAATACCTGTGGGATGTCATTTCTGTACCAGATGTCCTTATGCGACAGAGCAATGCAGGAAAAATGAGCCGCCGGCAGTGGAAATATCGCCGGGACACAGAGTAAAATGCTGGAATCCCCGCATGGGAAATGAGAAAAAACGGGAGGAAAATGCCATATGAGAGAACCGCTTCTTGAAGTAAAGGGCCTCAAAAAACGATATCCCGTTTATGGTCCCCTGGGAAAGCTGTTTAAACCAGTAAATCATATGAATGCTGTCTGCGATATGTGCCTTGCACTCTATGAGGGAGAAACTTATGGCCTTGTGGGGGAATCCGGGTGCGGAAAAACAACCACAGGACGGGCGATTCTGGGCCTGATTCATCCGGATGAGGGAGAAATTCTATATGGAGGAAAGGATCTTGCAAAGCTTTCTGACAAGGAAATGCGTCCCCTGAGGAAGGAAATTCAGCTTGTGTTCCAGGACCCGCTGTCTTCACTGAATCCCAGGCAGAGAATCGGTTCCCTGCTGGAGGAGCCGCTAATTATTCAGAAGATCGGCGATGGCGAGAGCAGGCGGAGGGCGGTCATAGATATACTGGAAAAGGTAGGCCTTGCAGAGGAACATTATTTTCGGTATCCTCATGAGCTTTCCGGCGGCCAGGTACAACGCCTTGGTATTGCAAGAGCCCTGATTATTAACCCAAAGCTGATTATTTGCGATGAGCCGGTATCGGCCCTGGATGTTTCCATACAGGCTCAGATTCTGAACATGTTAAAGCGGCTGCAAAAGGAGATGAATTTAAGCCTTCTTTTTATCTCCCATGATATTGGTGTTATCCGTTATATTTCGAACAGGATCGGGGTCATGTATCTGGGCTCTCTGGTGGAGGAAGCCGAGACGGAGCAGCTGTTTGAAAAGCCGCTCCATCCCTATACCCAGGCGCTGTTTTCTTCCGTTCCTGACCTTTCTGCAGGGCGAAGGAAACCAGAGATCCTTGAGGGAGAACGTCCCATGCGGACGGATGAGTTTATGGGCTGCGTATTTCACACCAGATGCCGGTATGCAACAGACCGCTGCCGCACAGAGGCTCCTCGCATGAGAGAGGTTTCACCCGGCCATAAGGTGGCCTGCCATAATGAATAGTAATGAAAAATAGTAACCATATGACGGAATTGGAAGAAGGAAATGCTTGACAAAAGCGGATTCCTTCGGTTATAGTTTATATTGTTATCACTGGAGAAGATTCGGGGAAACCTGGAATCTTCTCTTTTTTTGAAGATATCGTAAAAGGAAAGGAACATAGATGGAGACAGTAAAATTTGAAGACTTGAATTTGGAGGAAAAAATTCTCCGGGCAGTGACAGACATGGGATTTGAGGCGGCGTCGCCGATTCAGGCTCAGGCCATTCCGGTGCAGATGGACGGCCGGGATATGATCGGCCAGGCGCAGACAGGGACAGGAAAAACCGCGGCATTTGCGATTCCCCTGCTGCAGAAAATGGATTCGGGAAGCAAAAAGACCCAGGCCATCATCCTCTGCCCTACAAGAGAGCTGGCCATTCAGGTGGCAGAAGAGATCCGCCGCCTGGCCAGATTCACATCGGGAGTCAAGGTGCTCCCTGTATACGGTGGTCAGGAGATTGTAAAACAGATTCGCTCCTTAAAGGGCGGAGTCCAGATTATTGTAGGCACTCCGGGCCGCGTCATGGACCATATGAGACGGAAAACCATCCGCACGGATGATATTCACACGGTGGTCCTTGATGAGGCGGATGAAATGTTAAACATGGGCTTTCTTGAGGATATGGAAACGATCTTAAGCCAGATGCCAGAGGAGCGGCAGACTGTGATGTTTTCCGCCACCATGCCTCAGGCCATCGCAGACATTGCGAAGCGATTTCAGAAGGACCCTGTGATGGTGAAGGTGGTAAAGAAAGAGCTGACCGTACCAAAAGTAACTCAATATTATTATGAGGTAAAGCCCAGGAACAAAGTGGAGGTCATGTGCCGTCTCCTGGATTTGTATTCCCCCAAGCTTTCCGTGGTGTTCTGCAATACCAAAAAACAGGTGGATGAGCTGGTACAGGCTCTTCAGGGCCGCGGATACTTTGCGGAAGGTCTCCACGGCGATTTGAAACAGGAGCAGAGAGACCGCGTCATGGACAGCTTCCGCAACGGCGCCACGGAGATTCTTGTGGCCACAGACGTAGCCGCCAGGGGAATTGATGTGGACGATGTGGAGGCAGTATTTAACTATGACATTCCCCAGGACGATGAATATTATGTCCACAGAATCGGCCGTACGGGCCGGGCAGGCCGGGAAGGGCGGGCCTTCAGCCTGGCGGTGGGAAATGAAGTTTATAAGCTGCGGGATATCCAGAGGTTCTGCAAGACAAAAATCGTTCCCCAGCCGATTCCGTCTTTAAATGATGTGACGGCGATTAAAGCGGAAAAAATCCTGGATGAGGTTCAGGAGGTACTTGCAGAAGGCGGGCTTGAGCGGATGGCGGATATCATTGAGAAACGCCTGCTGGCGGAGGAGTATACCTCCATGGAGCTGGCTGCGGCTTTTCTGAAAATGGCCATGGGAGATGATTATGAGGACATTGCGGAAGACATGAGACCTCTGAGAGATCTGGATAATCTGGGACGCCGTCTGGAGGGGCAGGACCGGAGAGGACGCGGCCAGAGACGGCATGGACGTTATGAGGAGCCGGAGGAGTATGAGGACAGAAGAAGCGCCAGAAATCCCATGACCAGACTGTTTATCAATCTGGGGAAAAACCAGAATGTACGGCCGGGAGATATTCTGGGTGCCATTGCCGGGGAGTCCGGCATGCCGGGCCGCCTGGTGGGAAGTATTGACATGTATGATAAATATACCTTTGTGGAAGTGCCGAAAAATCAGGCGGACGTGGTCATGGAGGCCATGAACCGTGTGAAGATTAAAGGTAAAAACGTACATGTGGAGAAAGCGAATAAAAGATAAGCGAAAGAGAAGGCAGACGAAAAGAGAGACAGATGAAAAAGAAGGCACGCGGATAAAAGACAGGCGAAATAAAAAGCGGGTGAATAAAAAACCTGTGAAATAAAAGATAGACGAATAAAAGGGGCTGCTGCAAAACGAGTTTTTCATACAAAACATAGGCTTCTACTTGTGAACAGTATACTATATTTTGATGAATTTTCTCGCTTTACAGCGGCCCCTTTCTGATATTATGCACCCAGCGACGCCATGTTCCTGAAAAATAGCGCTTCCGGCGCTTTTCTGGCGGGTACTTTAATGTGATTTAATTTCCTTCCACAGGGCGCTGTAGAGGTCGTCCGCCTCCGTTCCCAGATACTGATACACTTCGGAATTGGTGAGGGTGGAGGTATCGGGGAACACAGAGGTATTTTCCTGATATTCCTTATCCAGAAGCTCGAATGCGCCCTGATTCGGCGTTGCATAGGTGATATATTCGAAGTTTTTCTTGGCAATATCCGGGCGGCAGAGGAAGTTAATCCATTTTTCCGCGTTTTCTTTGTTTCTGGCGTTATATGGGATTACCCAGGAGTCAATCCAGATATTGGTGCCCTCCTCCGGAATCACATACTCCAGCTCATAGTCCAGATTCAGACTTTCGGCTTCCTCCTGAAGGTATAACAGCTCGCCGGAATAGATGACGCCCACAGCTGCCTCGCCGCTTAACATTTTGTCACGGACCTGGTCGACCACATAGGCCTGCACCAGGGGCTTTTGCGTCAGCAGAAGATCTCTGGCCTTTGAAAGCTCTTTGGGGTCAACGGAGTTCATGGAGCAGCCCAAAACCTTTAAGGCTACCATGAAAGCGTCACGGACGCTGTCCTGCATGAGAATTTCGCCGCGGTATCTTTCATCCCACAGGTCTTCCCATTTCGTAGGGGCGGGAACACCCAGCTCTTCAATTCGCTTTGTGTTGTAGATAATTCCCACGGTGCCCCAGGTGTAGGGAACGGAATATTTGTTCTGAGGGTCAAAACTCTTTGACTGCTCCATATATTCCGGATCAATGTATTTGAGGTTGGGAATATTATCAAGGTTGATTTCCGCCAGCAGAAGATTTTCTGCCATTTTCTGAATCATGTAATCGGAGGGGCAGATCACATCATACTGAACAGCCCCGGCCTCAACGACCGGATACATTTCTTCGTTGGTTTCAAAGAGGTCATAGGTCACATGAATCCCCGTTTCTTCCGTAAACTGCTCAATAACGCTCTCATCAATGTATTCTCCCCAGTTGTATACGTAAAGTTCATCCGAGTGAGAGGAGGCTACATGGCGCCAGGAGGTATAAGAGACAGCCGCAATGATAAAAAAGGAAGCGGCCGTCAGAAGTATTTTCTGCCGGATGCCGGAATTTTTACTTCCGGCGGACGCGGTCTGTACGCCTTTGGAGGGAGACGATTTTGTTCCTGCCTTGTCCGGAGAAAAATTGGTAATCAGAAGGAGCAGGAGAACCGTGACAAAAATCACAGTGGAAAGGGCGTACATGGACGGCTTGATTCCGCGGCGCACCTCGCTGTAAATCAGAGTGGACAGGGTGTTAATCCCCGCGCCTCTGGTGAAATGCGTGATAATGAAATCATCCAGGGACATGGTGAACGCCATGAGAAAGCCGGATAAAACACCGGGAAGAATATCCGGGAATACCACCCTAAAAAAGGCCTCCACCGGCCCGGCCCCCAGGTCCATTGCCGCTTCATAGGTGTATTTGCTGGTCTGCTTTAGCTTTGGAAGAACGCTTAACATCACATAGGGCACATTGAATGTAATATGAGCCAGCAGGATCGTCTTAAAGCCCAGGGAAACGCCGAAAGCGATAAACATGAGCATCAGAGAGATTCCTGTTACTATGTCTGAGTTCAGCATTGGGATGTTGTTAAGTCCCATAAAAACGGTCTTCGGCAGCTTTTTCATGCTGTTGACGCCAATGGCGGCCGCAGTCCCCAGAATGGTTGCAATGAGGGCGGACAAAAAGGCAATGAGCAGCGTGTTGTAGAGGGCGTCCATGATGGCGCTGCTCTCAAACATCTGACTGTACCACTGGAACGTAAAGCCGCCCCACTGGGAACGCGATTTAGAGCTGTTGAAAGACAATACCATCATGACCGCAATGGGCGCGTATAAAAAGATCAGCACCAGGACCAGATAAAAGTTTTCAAAAAACTCCTTGAAACGTGAATGAGCTGTTTTCATCAGAATGCTGTCCCCTCCCCGTTTTTATCATATTTGGCAATCATGGTCATGCTGATTAAAATGAAGACCATGAGAACCATGGAAAGACCGGCTCCCAGATTCCAGTTGCTTCCTTTGGTAAATTCCTGCTCGATGACGTTTCCAATCAGGAGAATCTTGCTGCCTCCCAGAAGGTTGGAGATCACGAAAGTGGTGAGGGCAGGCACAAATACCATAGTGACTCCGCTGATGATGCCGGGAACACTTAAGGGCAGAAGGATTTTCGTGATGGTCTGGAACGAGCCGGCGCCCAAGTCTCTGGCGGCATTGATGACATTGTCGTCAATTTTTGCCAGCACATTGTAAATCGGCAGCACCATAAAGGGCAGGAAATTGTACACCATACCCAGAATAATGGCACCCGGCGTGTTGATGATGCTAATGGGCGGCAGATGGAGAACCGAAAGCAGGGAATTTATTACTCCGTTTTTCTCTAACAGAGTCTGCCAGGCCATGGTCCGCAGCAGGAAATTCATCCACATGGGCAGGATGAAAATAAAAACCACAAAGCTGCCGGTGCCGATGTTGCGTTTCCGCAAAATCAATGCCAGAGGATAGGCAATCAGGAGACAGACCAGGGTGCTGACGGTGGAAAGGGCCAGGGAAAGCAGCAGGGCTTTCATATGGTCCGCGGAAAGAATCGCCAGCACATTGGTAAAGGTGAAGTTTCCGCTCCGGTCTGTAAGTCCGTAGAAAAAGATCATGAGCAAAGGAATTACGGTGAAGCCGATCATCCATATAATATAAGGAAAGGCCAGAAACTGATTTTTGGATTTATTCATTGACTCCCACGGCCTCCTCGTCCTCTGATGCCGGCTTATTCATGATCTGAATGTCGAAGGGGTCCACATGGATTCCCACCTCTTTTCCAACCGGGAACATGTCCGTACTGTGGACCAGCCACTCGTAGCCTCCGGGCGTTGTGACCTCCATTTCATAATGGACGCCTTTAAAAATCAGGTGGGTGACTATGCCCTTTAAGGTTCCGGCTTCCGGTTCCACCAGGTCAATATCCTCGGGACGGATTACCACATCCACCGGAGTAAGGTTGCCGAAGCCCTTATCCACGCAGACAAATTTTTCGCCAAAAATCTCCACCAGTTCGTCCCGGACCATGATTCCGTCCACAATGTTGCTTTCGCCGATGAAGTCGGCCACAAAGGCATTTTCCGGCTCGTTGTAAATCTGTTCAGGGGTTCCCATCTGCTGGATATAGCCCTGGTTCATGACTACGATGGTATCAGACATAGTTAAGGCCTCCTCCTGGTCGTGGGTGACATAGACAAAGGTGATTCCGAGCTCATTTTTCAGGCGGATCAACTCATACTGCATGTCCTGGCGGAGCTTTAAGTCCAGGGCGCCTAAAGGCTCGTCCAGAAGCAAAAGCTTTGGTTCGTTTACAATAGCCCTTGCGATGGCGATACGCTGCTGCTGACCGCCGCTTAAGGAGTCTACACTGCGGTTTTCGAAGCCGTCCAGATTTACAAGCTTCAAGGCATACTTGATTTTATCCTGAATGTAGCCTTTGGACTTTCCCTTGATTTTGAGGCCAAAGGCAATATTGTCTGCAATGCTCATATGGGTGAACAGGGCATATTTCTGAAATACAGTGTTTAACTGTCTTTTATTTGGGGGCATTTTCGTGATATCTTCTCCGCCGAAGATTACTTTTCCCTGGTCGGGGCTTATGAATCCGCCGATAATACGGAGGGTGGTGGTTTTTCCGCATCCGCTGGGCCCAAGCAGTGTCACGAAAGAGTTTTCTTTCACGGAGAGGTTTAAATCGTCAAGAACAATATCTCCGTCAAAGCTTTTTGATATATTAACCAGATCGATTAAAGGCTGAGTCATGGCATTGTCCTCCTGTATCTTAGGGATAACAGTTCAGCCCCCTGAACTGTTACTTCCAGAATTCATTGGCATAATTGTCCGGAGAAAAAAACGCTGGGGTCTTTTTACCGTCAACATATATTTACTCATGGTTTTCCCTGTCTGTCAATAGATTTCTGCCATATTTTTTCTATAAATTCTAGTTAACAAATAGAACAGAATATGTTAAAATGAACGGTAACTGAAAAAGACATAACGGTTCAGACAATCCCTGAACAGTTATAAAAAACAAGGGGGAGGAAAACAATGACAGGAAAATATATGGCATATGTAGGTTCCTATTCCTATACGGGAAAGGCAAAAGGAATCACCGTTTATGATGTGGATGTGGAACAGGGAAAGTTCATCTACCGGTGTGAGGTAGAAGTGGACAACTCCTCCTATATAAAAGCCTCTAATAATAAAAAGATGCTGTACTCCATTGCAGACGAAGGCGTGGTAGCCTTTAAGATCCTTCAAAACGGAAGTCTGTCCCGTTTGAACAGCGCTAATATCAAGGGGATGCGCGGATGCCAGCTTTCCACCAGCCCCATGGATGATTACATATTTGTATCCGGATATCATGACGGAAAGGTTACCGTACTGAAATTAAATAAGGACGGTTCCGTGGGACGAATTACGGACGGCGTGTTCCATAAGGGTCTGGGAAGCGTGGCGGAACGTAATTTCAGACCTCATGTAAGCTGCAGCCGGCTGACACCGGACGGAAAATTTTTGATGGTGGCGGATTTGGGGATTGACCAGATCAAGGTGTACCGTTTTGACAAGAAGGAGGGTAAAATCACCCAGGTAGACGCAGTTCGCAGCGAGCTGGAATCTGCCCCCAGGCATTTTATATTCAGCAGCGATGGAAAATTTTTCTATTTGATGCATGAATTGAAAAATGTAATCGATGTATACTCCTATGAAACGGGAGAGAGGACTCCGCGCGTGGAAAAGGTTCAGACGATTCCGACTACAGGCGCGGAGCCTAATCAGCAGACGGCGGCCTGTGCAATCCGGTTTTCTCCGGATGAAAAATACGTATTCTGCTCGAATGCAGGAGATAACTCCGTATCCATGTATGACAGGGACGAGGAGACAGGTATGCTGACTTTAAGATTCTGCCTTCCGATCAGTGGCGAATATCCCAAGGATATTGCCATCTTCCCCGATGGACAGCATATTGCCTCCATCAACCACGGCGGCAGCATTTCCTTTTTCAGGGTGGACTATGAAAAGGGGCTTCTGGTAATGAGCGGTCGGAGTATTGAAATCAATGAGCCGAATTGCTGTGAAATCGTGAAGACAGGAGAATAAAACGTATGGCGGCAGGGTCTTCCATTGGAACAATTTTTAAAGTGACGACCTGGGGAGAGTCCCACGGGAAGGCTATCGGTGTTGTTGTGGATGGCTGCCCTGCGGGGGTGTCTCTTTGTGAAGCGGATATCCAGAAACTGCTGGATCGGAGAAAGCCTGGACAGAGCAGATTTACAACTCAGAGAAACGAGGGGGATGAGGTGGAGATCCTTTCCGGCGTTTTCGAAGGGAAAACCACGGGAACCCCTGTTTCCATGCTTGTGTGGAACAAGGACCAGAGGTCAAAGGACTATTCGGCGATTGCCAAATGTTACCGCCCGGGACATGCGGATTTTACGTTCGATGAGAAATACGGTTTTCGTGATTATCGGGGAGGCGGCCGCTCCTCTGCCAGAGAGACCATAGGACGGGTGGCGGCAGGGGCTATAGCAGAAAAATTCCTGGAACAGCTTGGAATTTCGGTGACGGCATACACGAAATCTATTGGTCCGGTGGAAATTGATGAAAGCCGGGCTGACCTTAAAGAGACCAAAAATAACGCCCTTTGCATGCCGGATGCAAGAGCGGCCAAAGAGGCCGCAGAGTATCTGGAACGAAGAATGGCAGAATGCGATTCTTCCGGCGGCGTGGTCGAATGTGTGATTTCTCATCTTCCCACGGCCCTGGGTGAACCGGTGTTTGATAAGTTAGATGCGAACCTGGCCAAAGCAATGCTTTCCATTGGCGCAGTGAAAGGATTTGAGATCGGAGCCGGTTTTGCCGCCGCAAAATCCTGCGGTTCCCTGAATAACGATGCCTTCCGCATGGATGGGACAAGAATAAAAAAAGTAACCAATCATTCCGGCGGAGTTCTCGGAGGAATCAGCGACGGAAGCGACGTAGTGTTTCGGACGGCCTTTAAGCCGACTCCTTCCATCGCGAAGAGTCAGGATACTGTAAATAAAAATAAAGAAAATATGGAGCTTGTCATCATGGGACGCCACGATCCTGTGGTGGTCCCCAGAGCCGTGGTGGTGGTGGAGGCCATGGCAGCCATCACCATTATGGATATGCTGCTGTTATCCATGACGTCCAGAATGGACTGGATTCAGGAATTTTTTAAGCGGAGGGAAAAGTGATGAAAATAGCAATCGGAAATGACCATTCTGCGGTGGAGTTAAAAAACATCATCCGGGAACATCTGGAACAAAAGGGATATGAGGTTTTGAATCTGGGAACAGATTCCAGTGAAAGCTGCGACTATCCGGTGTACGGAGAAAGAGTAGGCCGGGCAGTGGCATCCGGCGAGGCAGAGCTGGGAATTGCCATCTGCGGCACAGGGGTGGGAATTTCCCTGGCGGCCAATAAGGTGAAGGGAATCCGGGCCTGCGTGTGCAGTGAGCCGTATACGGCGAAGCTTTCCAGAATGCATAATAACTCTAATGTACTGGCCTTCGGTGCAAGAGTTGTGGGAAGTGAGCTGGCCAAGATGATCGTTGACCAGTGGCTGGAGGCGGAGTTTGAAGGCGGAAGACATTTAAGACGCGTGGACATGATTATGGCTATTGAAGAAAAATAAAAGAAACGGCGTTGTTTGGATTTGTTCCGGACAGCGCCGTTTGCTTCATAGGAAAGACCTTACTGCGTGAATGCATAAAAGTGGGACGGGAGAAGGGCTTTCCCATGAAACTACCGCTGACGCGGTCTGCCGCAGGCGGAGAATTTTTATAATGCAGTTGTCACAAAGATATCATAAATGGCTCGTATGGCACCTTCAAAGTCTTCATTCCGTACACCAATGATGACATTGAGTTCGCTGGAACCCTGGTCAATCATCTTTACATTGATTTTTGCATGGGACAGGGCCGCGAAGATTCTGGCGGCTGTTCCGCGGTTGGCTCTCATGCCTCGTCCAACCACAGCAATCAGGGCCAGATCGGATTCCAGATCAATGACATCGGGGTGGACGGCACGATGAATACCGGAGATGACAGCCTGCTCCTTTTCCTGAAACTCGTCCTGATGAACAAAAACTGTCATGGTGTCAATACCAGAGGGTATATGCTCAAAGGAAATTTGATGCCGTTCAAATACCTCCAGAACCTTTCTTCCGAAACCAATTTCTGTATTCATCATAGCCTTATCAATGTTGATAGAACAAAATCCCTTTTTTCCGGCAATTCCGGTAATCGTGTAGAAGGACTTTTTGCTGGTGCTTTCCACGATCATCGTACCAGGATCTTCAGGGCGGTTGGTATTTTTTATGTTGATGGGGATGCCTTCCTTTCTCACAGGAAAGATAGCGTCCTCATGAAGGACGCTGGCACCCATATAGGACAGTTCCCGAAGCTCCCGGTATGTGATGGTCTCAATAGGAACCGGATTACGGATGATACGGGGGTCAGCCACGAGAAACCCCGACACGTCAGTCCAGTTTTCATAAATATCTGCATGAAGGGCCCGTGCCACCAGGGAGCCGGTGATATCCGAGCCGCCGCGGGAAAAGGTAACGATGGTGCCGTCCGGCTTTGCGCCATAGAAGCCGGGAATGACGGCCTGCTTCATGGAGTTCAAATGGGCGGCAAGCTCTGCGTTGGTTTTTTCCGGAAGAAAACAGCCGTTCTCATCAAAACAGATCACATCCGCAGCGTCCACAAAAGGAAAGTTTAAATAATGAGATATAATGATTCCATTTAAATATTCACCGCGGGAGGCAGCGTAGTCGACGCCGGCTTTTTGAAGAAAATTCTCTTCGATTTTATCAAATTCAAAATCCAGATTTAAATTCAAATCCAGACCATTGACGATATCGTAAAAGCGCTTTTTGATCTGATCCAGAATGCGCTTGTAGCTTTGCTCTGCAAGGACGGCCTCATAGCACTGGTAAAGCAGATCCGTGACTTTTGTGTCTTTGCCGTCGCGTTTTCCCGGTGCAGACGGGACCACATAGTTCCTGGTTTTGTCGGCTGTGATGATGCCCTTTACTTTCTTGAACTGTCTGGCGCTGGCTAAAGAGCTGCCTCCGAATTTAACCACTTTCTTCATAATTATGTCTCCTGTATGTGCTTTTTTAGTAACCGTTCAGGCGGGTCTGCGCGTTGCGTGCGCGGACCGCACGAAAACATAGCGGCCCTTTTTAATGTATTAATTTCGGTGTGGGGAAGTATTCAAGGATTACCTTGGCAATCATTTTATCCTTAGAAATATAATGGTTGTTCCAGTACCTGGCATCCAGAGAATAGTTTCGGTTATCCCCCATCATGAAATAGCAGTTTTCCGGAACCTCAAAATGGAAGGATTCACCGGCATTCATCGGCTCTGCCAGATAGGGTTCCTCAAGAGGGGTATCAGAACCATTTAAATATACTTTGTCATCCACAATGTCGATCACATCTCCGGGTACACCGATTACCCGCTTCACATAATAAATGGTGCGGGCGCGCCTTCCTGCCTTTGCACCGCAGCGGGGACAGGTTTCCACCTTTTCACCCTCCACGATGACATTGCAGCTGGTACATTGCCAGCCAAATACAAAGATGGCTACATCTCCCTGCTCTGGGTCGGAAAATTTGTAATGCAGCCTGGAGCCAATGACGCGGCTTCCGGCCATAATGGTATTTTCCATGGAACCGGTGGGGACTTCACTGTTGGCAATAATAAAGGTGGTAAGGACAAAAGCAATGACAGCGGCCGATAGGATCACCTGAATCCAGCTGATTAACTCAGCCTTCCAACCCGTTTTCACCTTTGCCCTTGATTTTCCTCGTTCTTTTTTTTCGTTTTCCATTTCTTTCCTGTAAACCTCATTTGACTAAAGATACTGTTACGCAATATAATAATACCAGCGGCATTACATAATGAGTTTATGATACTTTGTCAAGTTTCGCAAGGCCTTTTCGAAAAAGGTAAGAAAAAAATCGGAATAAGGAACGGTACATATGGAGAGAAAGAGAAAGCTGTGTGGAAAATATCTGATTGCGGGCGCCGGGAGCCTCGGCGTTTTTGGAGGCCTGCTTTTGTTAGCGGCCAGAAAGATTACGGGTTTTGCCGAATGGTATGGGGCAGTGATTTATCCGGTCCTGGTGCGGACCGCAGGGCGGTTTTGGGGCATATTTCCCTTTTCCGTTGTGGAAATTGGAATGTATGCAGGGGGAGCAGCTCTTTTGTGCCTGTTGGTCCGAAACTTTAAAAACCCGCGGAAGGTTCTGCCTGTTTACAGCTTTGTTCTGGGAACGTTGCTTTTTTTATATGGAGCCGGATGCGGCGTCAATTATTATAAGAAACCATTTTCCGCCTCCCTGGATTTTGGCGGACAGTCCGTGGAGCAAGAGGATTTAAAAGAACTATGCCTCTGGCTCACCGAACAGGTGAATCTGGCCCGGGAAGAGCTGGACCGGACAGGGGATGCCTATAAAAATCTTCCTGAAAAAGGCGTGGCTGCCATGGAAAAGCTTTCCGGAGAATATTCCTCTCTTTCAGGATATTATCCAAAGCCGAAACCGGTGCTTGTCTCCCGGATTCTTTCCATTCAGCAATACAGCGGCGTTTATTCCCCGTTCACAGTGGAGGCAAATTATAACCGGGATATGGTATCCTATAATATTCCCCATACCATTTGTCATGAGTTGTCCCACCTTGACGGCTTCATGAGGGAGGATGAGGCTAATTTCATCGGATATCTGGCCTGTCTTGGTTCGGATGACGCAGATTTTAAATACAGCGGCTTTCTTTTGGGCTGGATATACGCGGGGAATGCCCTGGCAAAAGAGGATTTTGAAGAGTATGCGAGGCTTTACAGAATGCTTTCAGAGGAAGTGAGGGAAGATATGGATGCGAACCGGGAATTCTGGGCGAAATATGAAGGGAAGGCCGCCAGGGCCGCTGAGCGGGTAAACGACGCATATTTAAAAGCCAACGGGCAGGGGGAGGGAGTTCTCACATATGGACGTGTAGTGGATTTGATGATTCTGGATTTCGTTAAAAACCATAAGGAATAATGCTTGTACCAGGGCATGTAAGATGGTAAAATGGAAATAATCAAGAACGAAAAAATTTATGAAACAGGGGGCGGATTATGGAGAAAATACTTTACGATATGATGGATTGGGCAGGAATTGAGGAATTGGTGTATTCGGAATCCAGGGATCCGGGGCGTCTTTTGGGCGCCCATGTGGTAAAAGAGGGACTTCTGATTCAGGCCTATATTCCCAATGCGAAGACCATGACAGTGAAGTTAAAAAAAGAAAAGTTTCCCATGGAAATGGCCGATGAAAACGGTTTTTTTGCCGTGCTGATTGAGGACAGAAGGGAGCTGGAACCCTATAAATTCATTGTGGAATATGAAAACGGGGACCGTGAAGAATTTGAGGATCCCTATTCCTATCGTTTCCACTCCAGATTTAAAGACGAGGACGTTAAAAAATTTGAGGCGGGAATTTTCTACAATTCCTATGAAAAGCTGGGTGCCCATGTGGTTTCAGAGAGCGGAGTCCGGGGCGTTCATTTTGCAGTCTGGGCGCCGGGGGCCATGCGGGTCAGCGTCGTGGGCACGTTTAATTTCTGGGACGGAAGACGCCATCAGATGAAGCGGCTCGGAGAATCAGGAATTTATGAAATTTTCATTCCCGGGTTAAAGGCAGGGGCTCTGTATAAATATGAAGTAAAGACAAAGGCCGGAGTTCCCATGCTGAAAGCAGACCCTTACGGGAGCTTTACAGAGCTGCGCCCGGACACCGCATCGGTGGTCTGGGATATGGGGCAGTATAAATGGGAGGATAAGGGCTGGATGGAATCCCGCGCCAAAGAGAGCGGCAAAGAGAACCCCATGTCCATCTATGAAGTTCATCTGGGATCCTGGATGCAGAAAGAAATTTCCGTGGATGAAAATGGAAAAGAAATCAACGGGAGCCAGTTTTACAATTACAGAGAAATAGCTGAAAAGCTGTCTGCCTATGTGAAGGAAATGGGGTATACTCATGTGGAGCTGCTACCTGTGATGGAGCACCCCCTGGACGCCTCCTGGGGGTATCAGGTGACAGGCTATTATGCGCCCACCAGCCGTTATGGAACTCCGGACGATTTTAAGGCTTTCATGGACCATATGCATAAAGAAGGGATTGGTGTGATTCTCGACTGGGTTCCGGCTCATTTCCCGAGGGATGCCTATGGCCTTGCAGCCTTTGACGGCACATGCTTGTATGAGCACCGGGATCCGCGTCAGGGAGCTCATCCCCATTGGGGCACTCTGATTTACAATTATGGGAGGCCGCAGGTTTCCAACTTCCTGATCTCCAATGCATTGTTCTGGGCAAAAGAATATCATGCGGATGGAATTCGCATGGATGCGGTAGCTTCCATGCTGTATCTGGATTATGGTAAAAACGCTGGCGAGTGGGTAGCCAACATTTATGGAGGTCATGAAAATCTGGAGGCCGTGGAGTTTTTAAAGCACTTAAATTCCATATTTTCCAGAGAAGTAAAGGGGGCCATGTTAATTGCCGAAGAATCGACCGCCTGGCCGAGTATCACCGGAAACGTGAAGGAAGGCGGCCTGGGTTTCGACTATAAGTGGAATATGGGCTGGATGAACGATTTCCTTAAATACATGCAGTGCGATCCCTATTTCAGGAACCAGCATTACGGCGAACTGACTTTCAGCATGCTGTATGCATACAGTGAGAATTTCATCCTTGTATTCTCCCATGATGAGGTAGTCCACGGCAAGGGTTCCATGGCCGGAAAGATGCCGGGAGATACCCAGGAGAAGAAGTTTGCCAATTTGAGGGCGGCTTATGGTTTTATGATGGGGCATCCGGGAAAGAAGCTTTTGTTCATGGGCCAGGATTTCGGTCAGATGAATGAATGGAACGAGAATAAGAGTCTGGAGTGGACGCTTTTGCAGTATCCGGTCCACAAACAGATGCAGGACTATGTGAAAGCCTTAAACCACATGTACCGGACACAGCCGGCACTCTCAGAGCTTGATTATGAGCCGGAGGGATTTGAGTGGATTAACTGCACGTATGATAAAGAAAATATCGCAATATTTGCCAGAAAGACAAAGAAGCCGGAGGAAACCTTGGTATTCGTCTGCAACTTTGTTCCGGTGGCCCATGAAAAATTCCGTCTGGGTGTACCTTTTGCAGGAAAGTACAAGGAAATTTTAAACAGCGACGCTGCCCGGTTCGGCGGAAGCGGTATGGTAAATTCGCGGGTGAAGGTATCCAAAAAAGAGGAATGGGATGCCAGAGATAATTCCATCACCATTAACCTGCCGCCCTTGGGAGTCTGCGTATTCCAGGGAACCCCTGTGGAGGAGGAGATGAAAAAGCCCGCGGCAGCAAAAAAGCCAGAAGAAGAAAAAGGAAAAAAACCCTTGGGGCGTCTGTCGAAAACGATGGAAAAGCTTATAAAGAAAACTTCAAAAGTGACGGAACAGTTACCTTCAAAACAGGAGAAGGAGGAGTAGCGGTTGGAACGCACGGTCCCTGCAGTAGAAGCAATCAGTGTGAAATCGGAATATCTAATGAACGCCCTCGGGGAGCTGGGAGAATGGCTGATGAAAGCAGGACTGCGCCTTCTGGTTGCGGTTCTGCTTGTATTCATCGGATTAAAGCTCATAAAAAAAGTGAGGAAGGGCATGGGACGCTCCATGGAGCGGGCCGGAATGGAAATTACTCTGCGGAAGTTTCTGGACGCCCTCCTGTATGCAGTTCTTTTGGGTCTTCTGGTTTTTGTCGCCGCGGAGGAAATGGGGATTCAGTCCACTTCTCTGGTGGCAGTTGTGGGCTCTGTTACTCTGGCAACCAGCCTGGCGATGCAGAACACCCTGGCTAACTTTGCCGGAGGCGTTCTGATCCTTTTTTTCAAGCCCTTTAAGGTGGGAGATTATATTTCCTCCGCCAATGGAGAGGGAACGGTGGAAACCATCGGTCTTGTGTATACGATCCTTTATACCGTTGAAAATAAGATGATTGTAATCCCTAACAACAGCCTGGCCAACTCGGCGTTAGTAAATACCAGCAGCATGAAGACCAAGCGGCTTGTGCTGACTGTGGGAATCAGCTATGACTCCGATCTTTCGCATGCCAAGGAGGTCTTAAGGGATATTTTCGAACGGCATCCGGCGGTCCGAAACGAGGATGGAATATTAGTGGTTGTGGACAGCCTTGGGGAGAGCAGCGTAAACTTAAGCGCCCGCGGATGGACCAGCACGGAAGATTACTGGCAGGCGCGCTGGGATATTCTGGAGGAGATAAAGCTTAGATTTGATCGGGAAGGAATTGAAATACCATACAATCAGCTCCGTGTTCATGTGAACGGAAAACAATAACGGCGAAACCGGGGGAATCCGGAGGAAGGAACAGCTATGATAAGGAAGGCGGCAAGGTTTTCAGCTAAGGCACATGAAGGAATGATGAGAAAGGGGACCTGTATTCCGTACAGTCTTCACCCGCAGGAGGCAGCAGTGATTGTCTCCGGTCTGACCTCCGATCCGGAGATCATAAGCGCAGCTTTGCTCCACGATGTAATCGAGGATGCAGGCGTTACATATGAGGAGCTTGAGGCGGAGTTCGGAACCCGCGTTGCGGATCTGGTACAGGCGGAAAGCGAGGACAAATCAAAGACATGGAAGGAGCGGAAGCAGGCCACTATTGACCGGTTAATGACCGCCGGCCTGGATGTGAAAATGATCTGTCTGGGAGATAAATTGAGTAACTTAAGGAGTACCGCGGCAGAATATCTTTTAAAAGGCGAAGGAGTATGGTTAAAATTCCGCGAAAAGGATAAAAAGGAACATGAATGGTATTACCGGGGGGTTCTGAGCCAGCTTTCCGAATTCCGGGGGGAGCGCGCATACGAGGAAGCGGCCTGGCTGATTCATGAGCTGTTCGGATAGAACTGCCGCGGACAGAGAGCGGAAACCTGATGATATTCTTCATAAACTTGTATTGAAGTTTTAAGATATCTTTTGAAAAAATATGGTATGATTATTATCATAATCCCGCAATCCTAAAACACCTCAAATCCGCTCATTTTTCTATGAAAAATGGCTGCTTTTTGGTGTTTTATGGGCCTTGGGTGGACAAGCTTTAAAGCAGGCCATATGTACCCGGTGAAGCTGGCACTGCGAAGACATAGTACAGCGAAGATATGATACAGCGGGAGAGGGAGGAGAAAATGAAAAAGTGCTTTGTGGGGATGATGCTTGCGTTTTTTGTGATGGCAGGGGTGATATCTGCTTCCTTTCCCGCCTATGCAGAAGAAGAAATGAAAGCCGTTTTTGGGATGTACTTATACGGAAAAGGCTGGGATGAAGGCGGAACGGATAACAGATACCGGAGCGCTCCGGCAGATTCCTATGTGACGGCAATGAAGGCGTCTTTGAGAAATCAGCCGCAGGGAATGACAGGAACCATAATTTATCAGGTGAATTTAAGCGGCTCGGGCTGGCTGGACTGGCAGGAAAATTATGGACAGGCAGGAAGCGCGGATACAAATAAGCCGCTGGAAGCCGTGAGAATGGAGCTTACGGGCCAGCTTACGGAAAATTTTGATTTATATTATTCGGTTTTTCAAAACGGAAGCTGGACGGATCTCGTGATGAACGGCGAGACGGCCGGACAGGAGGGCTGCGGCCTGCGGGTGGACGGAATCCGGATTGCGGTGACGGCAAAAGGCGCCGGGGCACCGCCGGAACCGGAGCCAGAGGGCAGGGTGATTGACCCGTCAAAGCCCATGGTGGCTTTGACTTTTGACGACGGACCATCGAGGTACACCGCAGGAATTCTGGACGTACTGGAGGCCAATGATGCAAAAGCCACCTTTTTTATGGTTGGAAACCGCATGGGGAGCTATCCGGATACAGTAAAGCGCATGGTGGAACTGGGCTGTGAACCGGCAAGCCATACATGGGACCATACCTATATCACATCCCTGTCAGGAGCGGCCCTGAAGGCGAATCTGGACCGCGTGGACCAGACCCTGGCCAGTATCGCGGGAGTTCATACGGTAATTATGCGGCCGCCGGGAGGCTATATTAATAACGCCGCCAGGACGGCGCTGGCAGAGAAAGGCGTTCCGGCCGTATTCTGGTCCATTGATACGCTGGACTGGAAGACAAAAAACGCCGGACAGACCGTGAATACGGTGTTGAGTAAGGTCCGTGACGGAGATATTATTTTAATGCACGATCTCTACGGCGCTTCCGCGGAGGCCGCCGCCACTCTGATTCCGGAGCTCATAAACCGGGGATATCAGCTTGTGACGGTCAGTGAGCTGGCAAGCTTCCGGGGCGGCATGCAGCCGGGACAGTCCTACCATTATTTCCGGCCGTAAACATGTGCCTCTGCGTTACCGGATTCCGGCGGGAATTTTATAAATCTGACAGGGGTATGGAAGGTCGGAAGAAAGATAGTCTTTTATGGAAATCACAGACTGGCTGGTGGAAGCAGGGGCTGCCGTGTAATGTTCTATGCGGACCTGCTCCAAGGCAGCCCGCTCTGTGATTTTTCCATATAAAGAAGCGGCGGACCCGGCGGCCAGAGAAAGCAAAAGAAGCCAGAAAACCGCATTTTCCGGGAGCTGTGATAAAATGTTTTTTATTTTCATAAAAAGAATCTCCTTTAAGAAGCCGAATGATTTCTTGTATTAGTGCTATCTTATGCGGAGATTCTTTTTTTATTACCGGTTTACCAGACGGCCACCGTGCCGTCGGTCCTGGGCTCCGTGGCGCCGCAGAGGGTGCCGTCTTCGTTTCTTATGATGATCTGGCCGCGGCCGAATTCCAGACTGTTAACCGGGACGGAAATTTTATGTCCCATGCGTGTCAGCTTATCTGCCGCGCTGTCCCCATAGGAATGTTCCATGGAGATATTCTTTTCGCCGGTCCACATCCAGCGGGGAGCATCCAGGGCTTCCTGGGGATTCATATGGAAATCAATCATATTCATTAATACCTGAACATGGCCCTGGGGCTGCATGAAGCCGCCCATGACGCCAAAGGGTCCCACCGCTTTTCCGTCTTTTGTGAGGAAGCCGGGGATGATGGTGTGATACGGCTTCTTCCCGGGAGCGACGCAGTTTTCCATGGATTCGTCCATGGTGAAGTTGTTCCCGCGATTATGGAAAATAATCCCTGTTCCAGGAAGAACCGTGCCGGAGCCAAAGCCGCAGTAAATGGACTGGATATAGCTTATCATATTTCCGTCCCCGTCGGCGGCGTTTAAGTAAACCGTATCGCCGCAGTAGGGAGTTCCGGGCGTTGGATAGATTGCCTCGTCGGTGATCAGCTCCCGGCGGGTATCTGCATATGTCTTTGAGAGGAGCTGTTCAATGGTCGGTTTCATATGGGCCGGGTCGGCGACATAACGTTTTCCGTCCGTGAAGGCCAGCTTTAGGGCTTCGATCTGGCGGTGGATGACCTCGGGATCATCATGTCCGGCTGACAGGTTTAATTTCTCCAGGATGTTTAAAGCCATGAGAACGACAATGCCGTGGCCGTTGGGGGGAATTTCCCATACGTCATAGCCCTTGTAGTTAGTGGTGATAGGCTCCACCCATTGGGCGCGGTAAGCTGCCAGATCTTCCTTGCGGAGATATCCTCCGGTTTTCCTGGAATATGTGTCAATCTGTTCGGCAATGGCTCCGCGATAGAAGGATTCACAGTTGGTGGCAGCCAGTTCCTCGAGGGTTTCTGCCATACCCTTATAGCGAAATACCTCTCCGGCTTTGGGAGCCTGTCCGTTGATGGTGAAATCAGCGGCCCAGGACTGATAAAATTCCGGCGTCAGTTCTTTTCTGAAGGTTTCCAGATTCCTTTTCCAGAGGGCGGAGACCACGGGAGAAACAGCAAAGCCGTCCCGGGCGTAATCGATGGCAGGCTGGAGAATCTGAGATAAGGAAAGCTTTCCGAATCTCTTATTGATTTCGGCCCAGCCGGATGTGACTCCGGGGACTGTCACGGCTCCCCATCCATATTTGGGCATTTCTGTATATCCGGCGGCCTTTAAAGCGTCAACACTCAAAAGCGCGGGAGCGGGACCGCTGGCATTTAAGCCATACAACTTTCCATCGTGCCAGATTAGGGCAAAGCCGTCGCCGCCCATGTTGCAGGACATCGGTTCCACCACTGCCAGGCAGGCAGCGGCGGCAAGCGCGGCATCAAACGCGTTTCCTCCCTGCTTTATGATATCCAGTCCGGCCTGGGCCGCCAGAGGCTGAGAGGCACATACCATTCCGCGGCGGCCATATACCAGACGGCGCCTGGACGGATAGCGGTACTGAAGGGGGTCAAAGCTAAAATTCATAATTCAAATCCTTTTGTGACTGCCCAGCTCCCTCACCGTTATGAGCGAAAATCCATTGAAAATGCAAGAAACGTATAGATTTGCTGAACAGTTACTTCCCTTTCTTAATATGTATTTTGTAACAGGTTGAGTCTGTCTGGTACATCGTTCAGTCAGCACGCTGGTTATTCTGCCAGATAATCCCTCACAAACTGAACCAAAACTGCCGTCCCGGCGGCTATGGAGCCTTCGTCAAAAATATTTTTGGAATTATGAAGGCCAATCCGGCTGTCGGGATTCTCGTTTCCGGAACCGATGGAAAACTGTGCCCCCGGACCAAATTCGGGGAACAGGCAGGAGAAGTCTTCAGAACCCATGGATGGATTTTCTACGGTTATCACATGATCGGCTCCGATGGTCTTTTTGGCCGCTTCCACAATCTGGTCCACAACGGCATCATCGTTTACTAACGGCGGCATCCCATCCTCCCATACGATCTCTCCGCGTCCTCTCATGGCCTCGGGGCAGAGAGTAACGATGCGGTCTATGGCTTCCCGCATGGATTTTCGCAGGTCAAAGGAAAGACTTCTCAGGGTTCCGGTCATTTCCACATAGTCCGGAATGATGTTTCCGGCCTGGCCGCCGTGGATGCTGCCGATGGTGATAACGCCCGGAGTGATGGGATAATTTTCACGGGAAACGATGGTCTGAAGCTGCGTGATGACATAGGCGCTGATGGTGACGGGGTCGATGAAATTTTCCGGATGAGCGCCGTGGCCGCCTTTTCCGTAAATCTTAATATGGAAAAAGTCGTTGGAGGCGCTGGCGGGGCCTTTTTTCACTCCGATGGAGCCAACAGGAATTTTTGGAGCGACGTGGAGACCGACAAACACATCGGGCTTTGCCACAGAGGTGAAGCTGCAGTCGATGAACTGTTTGGCGCCGCATCCCTTTTCTTCCGCGGGCTGAAACAGGAACATCACATTGCCGCAAAGCTCATCCTTAATTTCGGAAAGTACCTTTGCACAGTATAAAAGGGTGGTGGTGTGGATATCATGACCACAGGAATGGCAGATATTCTCATTTTGCGATGCAAAGGGAAGGGCTGTGCGCTCCGGCATGGGAAGCGCGTCAATGTCTTCGCGGATGGCAACGGTTTTTTCGGGCTTTCCTCCGTAAAGCATTCCCACAACGCCGGTTTTTAAGCCGATATCGGCAATTTCAATTCCGTATTCCGTGAGCTTTTCTTTGATAAATTCGGTGGTTTTGAACTCTTCATTGCTGAGCTCGGGGTGGGCGTGGATATGACGACGGATTTCGATCATTTCCGCTTCATATGGCGCAAGCAGTTTTGTTGTTTCCATAGAAAGTTCCTCCTGAAAAACGATGTGTAGTAGATATGTCCATTGTAAAGCATTGCTTTTTTAATTTCAATCATTTTAGACCATAAAAAAAGATTGCAATTTATGACAAAAAATTCTATAATGGATCTTATTATTATCCTGTTGGCGTTGGCTGCATGACATTAAGGAAGATTCAAAAACCTCATGAGAGAAGGTGTGAGAACATGGCAGAGGACAAATTAAAAAACATAGAAGTGGAATTAGAAGCCCCGGCGGACTTTACAAGCCCGGAAATTCTGTACGCGGATCTGGTAAAGAGCATAAAAAAATATCATCCGTCAGACAATCTGACAATGGTGGAAAAAGCATACCAGCTTGCCAGGGATGCCCATAAGGACCAGAAAAGAAAGTCCGGAGAGCCGTACATTATCCATCCCCTCTGCGTAGCGATTATACTGGCTGATCTGGAGCTGGATAAAGAATCTATTGTCGCGGGGATTCTTCATGATGTGGTGGAGGATACTGTCCTTACAGAGGAAGAACTGGCAGCGAGCTTTGGGAAAGAGGTCGCCCTTTTGGTGGACGGCGTTACCAAGCTGACTCAGCTGTCCTGGTCTGCTGACAAGGTGGAGACTCAGGCCGAAAACTTAAAGAAAATGTTCCTTGCTATGGCGAAGGACATCCGGGTAATCCTCATTAAGCTGGCGGATCGTCTTCATAATATGCGGACGCTTCAATATATGAAGCCGGAAAAACAAAAAGAAAAGGCCAGGGAAACTATCGAGATCTACGCTCCGTTAGCGGATCGCCTCGGCATTTCCAAAATTAAGATTGAGCTGGATGATCTGGCACTGAAATATCTGGAGCCGGATGTATATAAGGAGCTGGAAGAAAAAATTGCCCTGACCAGCGAGGCCAGGCAGAATCTTATTGACAATATCGTCAGCGAAATCGAAAGCCATATGAGAAACGCGGATATTCAATGTGAGGTCGACGGACGGGTCAAGCATTTTTTCAGCATTTACAGGAAAATGGTCAACCAGCATAAAACGCTGGACCAGATCTATGATATTTTCGCAGTCCGTATTATTGTGGACAATGTAAAGGACTGCTATGCAGCGCTGGGCGTTATCCATGAGATGTATAAGCCGATTCCAGGGCGTTTTAAAGATTATATTGCGATGCCGAAGCCCAATATGTACCAGTCCCTTCATACGACACTCATAGGCGCAACAGGCCAGCCCTTTGAGATTCAGATTCGTACTTATGAAATGCATCGTACAGCGGAATATGGTATTGCCGCCCACTGGAAGTATAAAGAAAGCGGAAGCGGTCAGGCGGCTGCCGGGGACGAGGCAAAGAAGCTAAGCTGGCTGCGGCAGATTCTGGAATGGCAGCAGGACATGTCCGACAACAAAGAGTTCTTAAGCATGTTAAAGAGCGATCTGGATATGTTTTCCGACAGCGTATACTGCTTTACCCCCAACGGAGATGTGAAGTCCCTCCCGAGCGGTTCCACGCCCATTGATTTTGCTTACGCAATTCACACAGCAGTGGGGAATAAGATGGTGGGCGCACGGGTGAATGAAAAACTTGTGAATATCGACTATGTGCTCCAAAACGGCGACCGGATTGAAATTATGACGTCCCAGAATTCCAAAGGGCCCAGCCGCGATTGGCTGAACCTTGTAAAGAGCAGTCAGGCGAAGAATAAAATCAATGCCTGGTTTAAGCAGGAGAGAAAGGCGGATAATATTGCCAAAGGCCGTGAGCTGATAGACCGGTACTGCAAGACAAAAGGAATTAATTTCGCAGAAATCAATAAACCGGAATTTGTTGAGAAGGTTTTGAAGCGATACGCATTTCAGGACTGGGATTCGGTTCTTGCTTCCGTGGGACATGGCGGATTAAAGGAAGGCCAGGTCATCAATAAGATGATACAGGAACGGGCCAGGAAAATCAGGCATGAGGTGACGGACGCTACCATTCTTGATTCCATCGGGGACAACAATAAGGCTGCTGTGGTTCCCATCAGAGGGAAATCCAGAAGCGGAATTGTGGTAAAGGGAATCCATGATCTGGCTGTGCGTTTCTCCAAGTGCTGTAATCCGGTGCCGGGAGATGAAATTGTGGGATTTGTAACAAGGGGCCGGGGAATCACCATTCACCGGACTGACTGCATCAATGTGATGAATCTTCCTGAAATTGAGAGAAGCCGCCTCATTGACGCGGAATGGCAGGCAGAGGAAAATGATAAAAGCGCTGCCACTTACTCCACAGAAATTTCCATTTTTGCCAATAACAGAATTGGGATGTATGTGGATATTGCAAAGATCTTTACAGAGCGTGAAATCGACGTTAAAAATATGAATGCCCGTACCAATAAACAGGGAAAGGCTACAATTACAATGTCCTTCGATATCCATGGGACCGGGGAGCTCAACAGCCTGATGGCAAAAATCAGGCAGATTGACGGGGTTATCGATATTGAGAGGACCACAGGCTGAAAAAGAGGAGTCTGCCGATGCCGGAGAGGCCGGCAGGCTTCCGTTTATTATGGGTGAGACAGAAAGGAAAAGAAAAATGAGCAGGATTCAAGTAAAGCAGCTGGTAGTAGGAATGGTACAGACTAACTGTTATATCGTTTATGATGAGGAGACAAAAAGGGCGGCCATCGTGGATCCGGGCGACAGAGCGGAAGAGATAAACGATGCGGTGCGGGAACTGGGGGTAAAACCAGAGGCGATTCTTTTGACTCATGGTCATTTCGACCATATTATGGCTGCAGCTCCCTTAAAGGAGGAGTGGGGGCTAACGATCTATGCCAGCGAAAAGGAGCTGGAGGTGTTAAGGGACGGCGAAAAAAACATGATGATGACCTATTACCGAAAGCCTCTCTCTCTGGAGCCCGATGTGACCTTAAAGGACGACGAAGTGTTCGAGGCGGCCGGAATCACCTGGAAAATGTTTGAGACTCCCGGCCATACCATTGGCTCATGCTGTTACTATTCGGAGGATGAAAAAATTTTATTTTCCGGAGATACCTTATTCCGCGCCTCCTACGGGCGGGTGGACTTTCCTACAGGAGACGCCATGGCTATGCTGGCTTCCGTAAAGCGGCTGCTTACTGCGCTGCCGTCGGATGTCATGGTATATCCGGGGCATATGGACGTGACCACCATAGACTTTGAAAAGAAAAACAATCCTCTGGCGAGGTACTAAGGATGCTTGGAATCTTATTGAATGATGCCTCCTATGAACAGGATATCCGGGAGCTTTTGATGGCCTTTTATCCGGGAGAAAGCTTTGCTCATGAAAAAAAGGATGATGTGACTTTTTATGTAGAAGGAATTTATGAAGAAGACAGCGGGCTCTTTTCTTTAAAAATATGGGACCAGGGCTGCCTTGCGGATGAAAAAAGCTTTGGGGTCAGGTATGAAAACCGCCTGGAAACCAAAACGGCAATAAAAAGAGAGCTTTATGGGATGTTACGCAACCGGACAAAGAAGACGCTTCCCTGGGGAACACTTACGGGAATCCGTCCCACGAAGATTGCACTTACAAGACTGGAGCAGGGATGGAAGGAAGAGGAGATCCGTTCCTTCATGAAAACGACGTATCTGACCAGCGAGGAAAAGATTGATCTCAGCCTGGAAATTGCGAAGCGGGAGCGCCGGCTGTTAACATCTGTCGATTACGAAAAGGGATACAGCCTCTATGTGGGAATTCCTTTCTGCCCCACGACCTGCCTGTACTGTTCTTTTACCTCTTTTCCTATCGGAATCTGGGAAAAAAAAGTTCCTCTTTATCTGAACGCCTTATTTAAGGAACTTGACTATGTGGCGGAGAAGATGAAAGGAAGACCGTTAGATACTATTTACTTCGGTGGCGGAACGCCTACTTCCCTAAAAGCCGAAGAACTTGATGTGCTGCTTACGAAACTTGAAGATATGTTTGACATATCGGCAGTGAAGGAATTTACGGTGGAGGCCGGGCGGCCCGACAGCATTACAAAAGAAAAACTGGAAACCTTAAGAGCTCATGGAATTACCAGAATTTCCATCAATCCCCAGACCATGAAGCAGGCTACCCTGGATCTTATCGGGCGCCGTCATACGGTGGAGATGGTGAAAGAAAAATTTATGCTGGCCAGAAATCTTGACTTTGACAATATTAACATGGATCTCATTGTCGGCCTTCCGGAGGAAAGCCTGGATGATGTGAGGGAAACCATGGAGGCGGTGAGGGCCCTTTCGCCGGACAGCGTGACAGTCCATTCCCTCGCCATCAAAAGGGCGGCGAGACTTAATATGTTCCGGGAGAGGTATGCCAATTTAAAGATTGAAAATACACAGGAAATGATAGCATTGACGGCTCAGTACGCCAGAGGAATGGGGCTGGTGCCCTATTATCTGTACCGCCAGAAAAACATGGCCGGGAATTTTGAAAATGTAGGTTACGCGGCACCGGATAAGGCCTGTATTTACAATATCCTTATTATGGAGGAGAAACAGACCATAGTCGCTGTCGGGGCAGGGACCACCACAAAAGTGGTATTCCCTGCGGAAAACAGACTGGAACGGGTGGAGAATGTCAAGGATGTGGAGCAGTACATCTCAAGAATTGATGAAATGATCGGGAGAAAAGAAAAAATGCTTGAAAAGCTTTAGCGGCTGTCGTAAACTTATCCATAAGAAACGGGACTGCTGCAAAAAACTCATTTTGCGGCAGCCCCTGTATCATAGTATATAGAAAGACAGAGGAAATATCATATGGCGTTGAAGAAAAAGCCGGTTACCGGCATGAAGGATATTCTGCCAGCAGAAATGGAGATTCGCGATTATGTGCTGGGGCTGATTAAGGAGACTTATCGCAGATTCGGATTTTCAACGATCGAGACCCCCTGTGTGGAGCATATTGAGAATCTTTTAAGTAAACAGGGCGGAGATAATGAAAAGCTTATTTTTAAAGTTTTAAAGCGCGGAGAGAAGTTAAACCTGGAAGCGGCTGAGACAGAAAATGATCTGACAGACAGCGGGCTTCGTTATGACCTGACGCTGCCCCTGGCGAGGTATTATTCCAATAATTCTGCCAATCTTTCCATGCCCTTTAAGGCTCTTCAGACCGGAAGCGTATGGCGCGCGGACCGCCCTCAGAAGGGACGCTTCCGGCAGTTCATGCAGTGTGACATCGACATTCTGGGTGATGCCACCAATCAGGCGGAAATTGAACTGATTTTAGCGACTACTACGGCTCTGGCAAAAATTTGCCCCAATAACGGTTTTGAGGTGCGGATTAACGACAGAAAAATTCTGCGGGCCATGGCTGTTTACAGCGGATTTCCGGAGGAAGATATTGAGAAAGTATTCATCACCGTGGACAAGATGGATAAGATCGGGACAGACGGTGTGAAAAATGAACTGATGGAAAACGGATATTCTGGGGAAACCGCCGATAAATATCTGGAATTGATGGGACAGGTGACAGAGGACGCGGCCGGGGTTCGCAAGATGGGAGAGATCCTTGCCGGTGTGTTAGAGGATGGCGCGGCGGAAAATCTGGCGCAGATCATGGATACCGTGGAAAAGGTTTCCGAAGGAGAATGTAAGCTGATTTTTGATCCGACGCTTGTCCGCGGTATGGGATACTATACCGGAACGATTTTCGAAGTTTCCATGGAAGGCTTCGGAGGTTCTGTCGCAGGCGGTGGACGATATGACAAGATGATCGGAAAATTCACGGGCATGGATACTCCGGCCTGCGGTTTCTCTATCGGCTTTGAGAGAATTGTTACTATTCTTCTGGATGCCGGATTTGTGGTTCCCGGCAGCGGTAAGAAGGAGGCATGGCTCTTTGAAAAGGGAATGGAGATGGAAAGTCTTTCTCCCATTATGAAAAAAGCTATGGAAGCACGCGCAGAGGGAAGAACAGTCCTTGTCACCCAGATGAATAAGAATAAGAAATTTCAGAAAGAGCTGCTTGGAAAAGAGGGCTATACGGAATTTACAGAATTTTATAAAGAGGGATTAAAACGATAAACAGCAGGAGGAAAGACTATGGCAGAGTCAATGGTAGGCTTAAAGCGTTCTTGTCGGTGTGCGGAGGTTACAGAAGCCAATATTGGCCAGGAAATGACCCTGATGGGCTGGGTTCAGAAGAGCAGGAATAAAGGCGGTATCATCTTTACCGATCTTCGTGACCGCACAGGAATTATCCAGATAATTTTCGAGGAAAGTGACTGCGGAACAGAGAGCTTTGAAAAGGCGGAGCGGCTGAGAAGTGAATTTGCCATCGCAGTTACAGGCATGGTGGAAAAACGTTCCGGCGCTGCCAACAGTAACCTGAAGACGGGCGCCATCGAAGTCCGCGCAAAGGAACTGCGGATTCTCTCTGAGTCTGAAGTTCCGCCGTTTCCTATTGAGGAAAACAGTAAGACCAAGGAAGAACTGCGTTTAAAATACAGGTATCTGGATCTTCGCCGCCCGGATTTACAAAGGAATATTATGGTACGGAGCCGCGTCGCCACAATGGTGCGCCAGTTCCTTTCCGATGAAGGATTCTTAGAGATCGAAACTCCCACATTGATTAAGAGCACGCCGGAAGGCGCAAGGGACTACCTCGTTCCGAGCCGTGTGCATCCAGGCAGCTTCTACGCCCTTCCCCAGTCTCCGCAGCTTTTAAAGCAGCTTTTAATGTGTTCCGGCTTTGACCGCTATTTCCAGCTGGCGAGATGCTACCGGGACGAGGACCTGCGTGCGGACCGTCAGCCGGAGTTTACCCAGATTGATATGGAATTGTCTTTTGTGGATGTGGACGATGTTCTGGATGTGAATGAGAGGCTGTTAAAGAAGATTTTCAAGGAAATCTGTGACTTTGATGTACAGCTTCCGATTCAGCGAATGACCTGGAGAGAGGCCATGGACCGCTTTGGATCTGATAAGCCGGATATGCGGTTTGGCATGGAGCTGAAAGATGTGTCTGAGACAGTAAAGGACTGTGAATTCGTGGTATTCAAGGGCGCTCTGGAAAACGGAGGTTCTGTCCGCGGCATCAACGCAGAGGGGCAGGCAGCCATGCCCCGTAAGAAAATAGATGCCCTTGTGGAATACGCCAAAGGCTTTGGAGCCAGGGGGCTGGCCTATCTGGCCATTCATGAGGATGGCTCCTATAAGTGTTCTTTTGGAAAATTCATGAAGGAAGAGGAATTAGATGCTCTTGTGAAGGCCATGGACGGAAAGCCGGGGGATCTTCTGCTTTTTGCGGCCGATAAAGATAAGGTGGTATTTGATGTCCTTGGCAATCTGCGCCTTGAGCTGGCAAGACAGCTTGATCTTTTAAAGAAGGACGATTTTAAGTTCCTCTGGGTAACGGAATTTCCGCTTCTTGAATATTCGGAGGAGGAAAAACGTTATGTGGCCATGCATCATCCCTTCACGATGCCCATGGATGAGGATCTTCCGCTCCTTGATACAAATCCGGGGGCTGTGCGCGCCAAGGCGTACGATATCGTATTGAACGGTACGGAGCTTGGCGGAGGTTCTGTGCGTATCCATCAGAGTGATATTCAATCCAGGATGTTTGATGTACTGGGATTTACAGAAGAACGGGCCAATGAACAGTTTGGCTTCCTTTTGGATGCCTTTAAGTACGGAGTGCCGCCTCACGCAGGTCTGGCCTATGGCCTGGACCGTGTCGTGATGCTGATGGTGGGGGCTGACAGTATCCGCGACGTGATTGCATTCCCGAAGGTGAAAGATGCGTCCTGCCTGATGATGGAAGCTCCGGCCGGGGTGGAGGGAAAACAGTTGGAAGAGCTCCATATTGCAGTTACGGCAGAAAAAGAAGAGTAAAAATAACAATTCAGCCCTGCAAAGATTCCGGGTAAGAAGATGTAAGGCTGAATGGTTATGAATAAAACAGAAACTGTGCTCATGACTGGGCCCCGGAGTTTTCCGGGGCCTGCTTGATTGTGCGCCTGACGGCACACGTTTCTAAAGGGTGAAAGTCCCTAATCCGCCTGA
>CAJUIP010000006.1 GCA_910586315.1 uncultured Lachnospiraceae bacterium
TGCACGGTGGTGTGAGAGGTCGGGGAAATTATTTAATTTCCCCTCCTACTCGATTATCTTTGTATGCAAATGTATGCAAGGCGATTTTTTAGTCCAAAACGGCTTTTATAGTATCAATAATATCATTTTCCGGTGTTAAATCTCTAAGGTAATGAAGGGTCATAAATTGAAGAAATTCAGACCGCCGTTTACTTTTTTGAAAAAAGAATATAGAAGGAAAAAAGCCCACCTGCCATATACGAAACAAATAGGTGGGCTTTTTCATATTTTCAAGGTCTGTAAATGCAACAGTAATAAATACTTATCTGTCCGTACTTTCGGAACAGTTTGCGAATTAGCTTTATGAAGTGCGAAAAGAATATCATTTCTCAATTCAGGTTTATCCTTTGCAATAATCGGCAACAGCTTAATACATTGTCTTACTATAATGGGTTTCATATCTGTTATATGCTTTATATAGTTATCAATGATTTCATCAATTTTATAATCTTTATCCCATTTTACATTATAGGCAATCAGTGTAAGCCCTCTTATACAAACATAA
Organism: uncultured Lachnospiraceae bacterium; assembly: GCA_910586315.1. Lineage (GTDB taxonomy): Bacteria > Bacillota > Clostridia > Lachnospirales > Lachnospiraceae > CANRXD01. The sequence goes on from CAJUIP010000006.1 coordinate 545, forward strand.
GAATTCTCACTACCAAGCATATTGCTTAATCTATCCATATACGGATAAACATATCTGTTTCAATGCTTTCTTTTTGCAATTCTTGTAGTGCTTTGTATGCAACCTTATTATCTTTGCCGAATCATAATTCAAAAGTTTCTGCTGTATTAAGTGGCATAATACCCCCTGCAAATTTGAAGTTATAACTGAATCCAATATCTCTGCTCCAAGTGTCCGTCTTCTTCTACTTCATTTTCAAGGACTCCTCCATTTCGGATAATAGATTTTGCTGATCCTATATTATCTTTGTCACAACACATCAATACTCTTTCGATTCCAAGTTTTTTGCATTCTTCCAATGCCAAGGCAATCATTGCTGTTGCATATCCTTTTCTTCTTTCGCTCGGACGAATTCCATCCCCTATATGTCCACCAGTCAAAAGCAGACCCTCATTCAGATAATGACGTATATTAACCGCTCCGACAAAAATATTCCTGTCCCTGTCTAGGCAAAACAAGGTAGTATCTGGAACTCGCCCCTCCTCTGTCTCTTTTTTAATTTCCAAATTTTCCAAATAGTAGTCAAAATCATGAAAATCATTTCTGAAGATTGCCCACGGTGAATGATTCGTATGATTTTCTTCTATATCTGTCTTCCATTCAGTCAACATATCGAACAACTGATCCTTATACTCTAATGTAAGTCGTACTAACTCTATATTCATATACTAATCCGTAACCTTTCAATTATGAATTTTAATTTTGATATTGTTCCGAAAACTGGAATTTACCAAATCGACAAACGCCGATTTGTATATAACTATACCATAGTTTTTATAATTCCAAAAGCCGAATATCCATTTTTGCGTATCATAACAACTATATTCAAAAAATAAGTTTAATTTTTAGAATATTCCCCGTCCCAACACCCATTCTGCACGATTCAGAACAATTCCCAAATCGTTCAAAATGGGGTTGGGTATTTCTTCTGAAATTTTTCTAACGGTATTGCGAACGGCCTTTTCCCATTATTTTTCCTTGATTTTCCAGCCTTTGCCAGCAAAAGCTATGGAAACCATGGTCTGCTCATCATGAACAATATACTTAATTGTAGGGGGAAGTTATGAAATTTTACGCTTTTTTACCGTAAACGGAATAAAAAGATGACGTTCAATATGCCCATTAAGTTATGAAAGGAAAAAGGGGCTTGAATTGTCCTATCCTCCCGGCCATGATGACACCCGGTATGTAAAGCCTGCAAAACCTTTGGCTTTCAGGTTCCGTTTGTTTTGTCGGTCTGGTCTGAGCGGCACAGTATGCCGTCCGATTTCCTCTAACAGCTTCTCATAGTCCCCATCCTGGGTTCTAAAATATTCCCGGCACAATGCGGCTGCCATTTTAAAATTCACACGGTACGCATGAATCCCTTCTTCCAGCTGGCGTATAACCGATTCACGGGCTATGCGGCTTGTGAAGTTGAACATAGTCATTGCCGCGTACATTTCCTGCTCTGCAAAGCTGTCCGATTTTGGGTTGCGTGGGATAGAAACCGCTGTTCCGTCCACTGCCAGAAGCCGGAGGCCGCGGAATGTCTCACCGTCAACGCACGCCTCATTAAATTCCATGAAAATATCACGGAACGCATTGACGGGAATCTGCCCTCTGCCCCAATAATAATTTGAATGGTATCCCTGATTGAAAGTTTACTCTTTCGGAGAGACTGCTCGTTTCTGTATGCTTCTGCTACATGATTGATTACGTGGCAAAGTTTTTCCTTTTCTTAATGACATTGCCCCCTTGGAAGAGTAATTGCGGCAATCAACGTGAAGTAATTTAGTCCGAAAACAATAACCCTATTTCATGCGCCTGAATGGCTCTATGCTGTTTGGGCGCATTTCTATCATCAATCGGCGGGATTTTTACCCGTACTATACAGCGGATTTGTTTGGTTCATTTAATTTCTGGCATGAAAGAAGCTGTTAAACTGCTTAGCGTTGTCGACAAAATTTACATATTTTGTGTCAAAAATGATCAACAGCATAAGAATTTTTTATGATAATTTTAATCCATAGCCAGTATTAAATGAAAATAATAGATTAGGAGAGGAATTCATATGGTAAATGAGAAATTTCGATATAAAAACTGGCAGGAAGTAGAGGAGAGAGCGAAGAGTCTGGGTATTAAATTCCCTAATACTAATTACACATGATTTGGGCGTTGTTGCCGAGACATCAGATAACGTAATGGTGATGTATGCCGGCCAGGCAGTGGAGTATGCAACCTGCGGCCAGATTTTTGAGAAGCCGCTGCATCCGTACACGATTGGTTTGCTGAATTCAGTTCCGAAGCTGAATGAGGAGGTAGAAAAGCTCTATACGATTCGTGGTTCTGTTCCTAACGCAACACAATTTCCCAAGGGCTGCCGATTTGCAGACCGGTGTGAGTATTGCACTGAGCGGTGCGTGGAGGAAGCTCCGCAGCTTTATGACGCCGGGAATGGCAGATGCGTGCGCTGTTTCCTGTATGATAAAGGAGGGGAAGCATGAGGGAAAAGATTCTATCTGTAAAAGATTTAAAGGTTCATTTTGCAATTAATGATAATAAAAAATTTTTTGCGAAGAAAATAGTGAAGGCTGTAGACGGAATCAGCTTTGACGTTTGTAAGGGAGAGACTCTTGGGCTTGTTGGGGAATCTGGCTGTGGAAAAAGTACGACGGGACGAGCAATTGTGGCGCTTCAGAAGCCAACGGCAGGTTCTATCCTGTATCACGGAAAAGATATTACTACTCAGACTAAGGCAGAACGGTTTTCCTATAAAAGTCAGGTCCAGATGATATTTCAGGATACATATTCCACATTAGATCCCCGATTTACCATTGGCTCCAGTATTGTGGAACCACTGGAAATTCACCGCCGGGGTACCCGCGCTGAACAGAAAGAGACTGCTCTTAAGCTTATGCATGACGTAGGTCTCGCAGAGTCTTATTATAACAGGTATCCCCACGAATTTTCCGGCGGTCAGCGTCAGAGAATAGGCGTTGCACGTGCACTTGCCCTGAATCCGGATCTGTTGATCTGTGATGAGCCGGTTTCAGCTTTGGATGTTTCGATTCAGGCCCAAATACTAAATCTAATGGAGGAGCTGCAGGAAAAATACAGTCTGACATATGTCTTCGTATCCCATAACTTATCTGTAGTGAAACATTTGTGTGATAGAATTGTTGTTATGTATCTTGGAAATATTGTAGAGATCAGTGATTCCAAAGATATTTATAAATCCCCTCTGCATCCCTACACAATTGCACTTATCAATGCAATTCCGTTACCGGATCCAAAACTAAAGAGGAGACTTGTGCCGTTAGAAGGAGACGTGCCAAGTCCTGTCAACCCGCCTCAGGGCTGTCCTTTTGTAACACGCTGTCCACATGCAAAAGATATCTGCGGAGAGGTTAAGCCGAAACTTGCAGATACAGGAAACGGACACCAGGTGGCTTGTCATATGTTTGATGGAAAATAATCCAGAGGGGAAATTATGCAGGAAACTAATATTTATACAGGCCTTTACCAAATGGCAGACAGCCTCCATAATGAACTGTGTATACTGGCAGATGATTTGTGGAATTGCCCGGAACTGGGATATCAGGAATATAGAACATCGGAGAGGCTTTTAAAGTCCTTTCAAACGCTGCCGGTGGATATTAAGATGTTTACACCGCTTACAGGGTTCTGTGCGACACTGGATATGGGAGTTCCGGGTCCAACAATTGCAGTTTTATGCGACATGGATGCAGCTTCATGCCCGGAGCATCCGGATGCAGAGCAGGAAACAGGAACTGTTCACTGCTGCGGCCACCACATACAAATGACGGCGGTCTATGGAGCTGCAAAGGTACTTGCATGCAGTGGGGTTCAGAGCCACCTGTGCGGCAAGATAAAATTTATAGCCGTTCCGGCTGAGGAATATGTGAACCTGGAATACCGCAGGGAATTGTATCGGAAGAACGTCATTGAATTTCTGGGTGGGAAATCGGAATTAATGAAGCGGGGAGTCTTTGATGGGGTCGATGCGGCGATTGCAATTCATTCTCTCCCCATGGGAAAACAGCGATTTGCACTCTGCACAGGCCTCAATGGATTTCAGGTTGTAGTGGTAGACATATATGGAAAGGCTGGAGATTTTTCCAGTAATCCTTCAAACAGCATAAATGCGCTGGATGCTGCCCAATTAGGGATGAGCGCCCTCAATGCATGGCGTGCTACTTTTAAAGCAGATGACGCGATTTGTGTGAATCCGATTATTACAAGCGGCGGAGAGACCATGAATGCAGTTCCAGGTCATGTTCGTATGGAGATTTTGGTTCGGGGGAACAGCAGAGAGGCTATCAGCAACACGATGGAAAAGGTAAAAATGGCCTTTAGCGGCTGTTCCCAGGCTCTTGGGGCCAGGGTGGAATTTACCTTTTTGCACAGCTATGCACCGTTTAAGGTAAATAAAGAAATGAACTGGGTCGCAAGGAGTGTCACAAAAAACATCTCAGGCTATGAGGCGCCTGAGATGCCGCCGGGGCATGGGACTACTGATCTTGGAGATTTGTCGATGATGATGCCCACAATTTTATCCTATGTATCCGGTTGCAGCGGCTCTCTCCACTCACCGGAATTCCGCGTGACAGATTCCACATGCTATTCAGACGGCGCCAAGCTGATATCAGGCATTGTCACAAATCTTCTTGTGGATTCCGGCAGTTTTGTGAAATGGCTGAAGAAGGAAAAACCGCCGCTTTATCCGACAAAAGAAGAGTATTTGGAGGATGCAAGGTATTGCTTTAGAAAAAATAATAAATGACACAGGAGGTCGGAGTATGGTTGAACGCATGAATACGCAGAATAAGGTTTCGCAGGCATCTGCTTATCAGAACCTTAAATATTATTCGGCTGTGACAGCAGGGGAAGCGGAGGGTACCGCTGCCCAGACACAGGAAATTTTAAGGAGATACGACGAAATGCTGGCAGATCGGAACCATATTGTCAGCGGTCTTGTGATGCTGTCCCATGAAGCGGACGCGGACGCATTTTTTTCTGAATGGAACAGCTGGATTCCCAAGAATGAGGAACCGGCTCTGACCGTGATACGGGCAGGGCTTGCAGGCGGTGCAATGGTATCTATAGCGCTCAATGAGGCGACAACAGACGAAATCAGCCGTACAAGGCTGAATGACAGAACAGGGATGATGGTTCGTTTTGGCGGAGTCGTTTATTTCTCCGGAAGAAGTGTTGACGGAGGAAGAGATACGCTCCGCGAGCAGAGCCGCGAAGTAATGAGGACCTATGACAATATTTTGGCGGTCAATAACCTTCGGAAGGAAAATATTTTGAACGGGAATATTTTTGTTCAGGATATTACTATGCAGAATGAATATGAGAATGTATGGATTGGATGGTCTCACATTGGGCATAAGCCGTCAGGAACCATGGTGGAAGGCCGTCCCGTCAACAGGAGGCACCAGTTGGAGCTGGGACTGACGTTTGCGGACTCCGATAAAGTCCTCACAATTTTGAGAAAAAATCCGGGGCATAATTGCTGCCGTTTTGTTACTTATAACGGAATCAGTTATTTCACAGGAAATGTGTGTCATGATCCGGACGCCGAAGGCCTGTACGAACATTCCAAAAAAGTTTTTGCCCAGTTGGAAGCGCAGATCAATGAAAATGGAATGAAAAAGGAAGATATTATTGTCTGCAACGCATACATTAAAGATATTGATGCACAGGAGGCGTTTGAAAAGGCCTGGGATGAATGGGTAAGCGAGGGGAACGAGCCTGCCCGCACAATTTGCGGAACACGTCTTTTGAGCGACAGATATGAAATTGAATTTACAATCACAGTTGCCTGTAAACAGAAATAATAACCCAGTGCTCCATCCAGACAGTAATCGTAGTTGTGAACTGCCTGTCACACATCAGACAGTCCACAACTTTACTTTCTGTCTGGATGCTACACTAGAAGGTTAGACAGAAACGCCAAGAGAAGAAGAATCCTCAAAACGTGCTGGAACACGGTTTGGGGATTCCTTTTTTGCCAATATATTAACATTCCCTGGGATCGTTAGCGGATATTATTTCACAAAATAGTTTTTCAGGTTTGCATTTTCGTCTATAAATGGCTCGATTTCCGGTGTTTTACAGGTCATGAGAGTCGTGACACCGGGGCCATGGCCGGCTAGAATACAGTCGCTGTGCACAACGACGCCGATTGTTACGGCGCCTGTGATATAGTTTCGTCCAAAACGGGTGTCGGCATCCATGATAGCGACGATATCGCCGAAGCGAAGCTTATCGAGACCGTATTCAGCGGTGATTTTTTTGTCATGCAGAGTAATGTCATAGTCGCCATAGTGAGAATTGGAGGCGCCGAGGCCGGAGCCCATGATGCAGCCCGGTACAATCTTTGCTACACCTACTTTAAGACGGCCGTTTTCTTCAATAATATTCATGGCCTTTAAGAGTTCGGGACTGGTATTGCGAAGAAGGATTTCCGGATAATCAAGAAGCTTCATTCCCTGCCCCTGGGTTCGGATGTCGATCACATCGCCAATGGACATCTTCTCCATATCCTCATCAGAAAAATAGCAGAGCAGATGCTCGCATCCTCCGTGCTTGCCGGTGACAAAACCGCGGGCGCCCTTGGCATCCCCGGAACGGACGATAACCTCATTTCCGATACAGGAAAGCCCTTGAACCGCCGCATTGTAGTCATCCTTTTCATTACGGACGGTTACGCCAGGCTCTAAATGATCAGCAGCCCAGCCAACACAGCAGTCGCCGATATGGGCATTATAGGTAATGCCGCCGGTGGCAGGCAGAGTAAAGGGTTCCCCGTCAATAGTGTGGCGGTATGCCTCACTCCCCTTGGAATGGCGGACCTGGCCCTGGGTGAGAAGTTTGGGAAGAACGTCATAGTTGGTATTTAACATAAACTGAATTCTCCTTTGCAAGTGATGGTTTTCTTAATTCTAGCATAGAATCGAGACATTGAAAACAGTTCACATCATACTTTTTTATAGAATTCGTAACAGTTCAGCCTTGCATCTTCTTGCCCGCTTTCAGCGGACAAGAAGCACGCGGCGTCCGCCGGAGGTCTGTAGTTCCCTTTCATTTACGGTGATGTGACGCGTGGCATGCGGCCCATCATCTTGAAGAAGCTAAACGCCGGATGCTTCTTGTCCGCCTCCAACGGGCAAGAAGATGCCCCCTCCCATAAACAGTAACCGGGATGAAAAATACAGTTTTGATAAATAGCAGAAGAGATATGGTATTGTGGAAATTTTTCTGTTATAATGGACAAGTCGGGTTGGAAATTAAGCGACTGGAAGGAAGACAAGAATATGGAAAACAAGAATGCGATGCAGCCGGAGAAGCAGGCGGCCATACGGATTTTGAGCAAGTCTGAGGAACTTTATGTGCTGATCTCACTATGTACGAAAATGCCGTTCGTTATGTGCGATCCGGAGACATTTGATGATGAAATTTTTATATACGAGAAGGAAGAAGATATTAAGAGGGAAGGAAAAAGGTTTGTGGACCAGAAAATTCCTCTGCAGATCGCCAAAGTGGCCCGGAAGGATTTTTTGAACTTTTATGCGAACGTATTTACTATGGGAGTGAACTGCGTAGTTTTAAACGGCTATATGCCGGATATGTTTAAACTTCAGCTGAGCGAAATGGTGAAGAAGCCGGGGCAGAAGCTTCCCAATGGACAAATCTGGGTGGAGAATCCGGGACTGCATCTGACTGCCCTTTATTTTATGCAGGAAGTGAGAAGGCAGAAGCTTTCAGAGCTCACCGATGAACTGAAAGAAATGCAGGAAGAAATTTTGGCTGATTATGAAAAGGGTACTTATGTGGCGGCCGTCCATGAGAATAACGGGATTCCGCTTCTGAAACAGAAAAACGGCGATGTGTTCCAACCCGTTTTTACAGACATTTTGGAGTTTGGGAAGTTTAATAAAGATAACCAGCTTAAGGCCGTCATAGTGACTGCTGCCAAAATCCCGGAAATTCTTGCGGAAGATGCCAAGGGAGTTGTAATTAATCCCTTTGGAGTGAATCTCCAGCTTCCCATTACAAAACGGCCAGGAAAAAAGGGGCCGGAAAGGGAACAGGAGAAGGAGTAAGAAAAATCTTCTATACGCCCCACGATGCGGGAAATTTGGCCCCTATTTGGTCAACGTAGCTCACTACGCCTCCCTCATTCGGACTAAATTTCCCACAAACTGTGACACATATCTGAAGGAAAACAATTTTCAAACATGCTCTAAAATATAGAAATTAAAAACGGAAGTGAGGATCTGGTATGAAAAATCTTTTGAAGAAACTGTTTTCTGTGGGAGCTGCGGTCTGGATTGCCGCCGCGGCGTTTCCATTGGGAAGTATGGCTGCCGAGAAAGAGGATACGAGCCGTTTTGTGGAAGGGACTACAATCAACGGTGTGGAAGTGTCAGGAATGACAGCGGATGAGGCGAAGACTCATATGGAAGCGTATTTTAAGGGGAAATATACCTTAAAAGTCAGGGATCTGGATGGAACACAGGAATTGATCAGAGATACGGACATTGGATATTATCTTCAGGTCACGGGCGATCTGAACGCTGTTTTGCAGAGAGAAAATGACGGAGGAAGAAAAACGGGACCTGGAGAAGAGAACAGTTTCCGTGTGGAGGTAAATTCCGGATGTGATGAGGGCCTGCTGCGACAGGCCATGGAAAACCTCACTTTTGTGAGGAATGCCACCCCCACCACAGACGCCCATATCTCAGCCTATGAGGAGGGGAAGGCATTTACTATAATACCGGAAGTGCAGGGAACGGAAATTGACGTGGACAAACTGGTGGCGGCTGCAAAGAAGGCCTTAAGTGAGCAGAGGTCTGTGCTGAGGCTGGCTGACATCGACTGCCGGAAAGCGATTCAGGTAACTTCGCTGGAAGATTCTCTGAACCGGCTGTGCGCCAGTCTGAACCAATTTAAAGACGTGAATATTACATATATGTTCGGGGAAAACCAGGAAGTTCTTCGCGGAACGGAGATCGCTCAGTGGATTAAGGGGACGTCAGGCTCTGAGATTCTCGTGGATGAGGCGAAAGTGGTGGAATACGTAAAGTTTCTGGCAGACACTTATGACACCTACGGGAAGCCTATTTTGTTTCATGCCTCTTCCGGACGGGAAGTGACAGTGCCCGGCGTTTATGGATGGCAGATGAATCAGGCAGAGGAGGTAAAAGCACTGCTCCAGGCGATTCAGGGCTGCGAGAGCCAGACCAGAGAACCTGTATATTCCATCACTGCAATCAGCAGGAGCGGGTATGATTTTGGAGCAACATACATTGAAGTGGATCTGACAGGACAGCACCTGTACTTTTATGAAAATGGCGCCTGCATCCTGGATGCACCCTTTGTATCGGGAAATGTGTCCAAAGGATGGACGACTCCGCCGGGATTTTTTACTCTGAATTATAAACAGCGGGATAAAGTCCTGAGAGGAAAACTGCAGGCGGACGGAACTTATGAATATGAAAGTCCGGTTTCTTACTGGATGCCTTTTAATGGAGGAATCGGGCTGCATGATGCCAGCTGGCGTTCGAAATTCGGAGGGCAGATCTATCAGACCGGTGGTTCCCATGGCTGTATTAATCTTCCGCCCAGTGCGGCCGCTGTTATTTATGAGCATGCGTATACAGGAATTCCGATTCTCTGCTTTTACTAAATGAAAGGAGGAGTATTGCCCGCTGCCCCGAAACCGGGAAGATTACAGGACGACGGGAATACTCCTTTTGCCGGAATTTTAAATGACCATCAGTTTTAGAGCCAATTCTCCGATTTTCTGGAGATTTTCGAGGGAAATCTGTTCGCGGACAGAATACCGGAAATCCTCCTTTTAAGTAATTTAAATTTGTAAAATGCCGTCTTTCATGATAATCTCATTATCCACTTCGATTGTGCCACGGTGCATGATAAGATCATAATGACAGGCTGCCTTCACATTTCCTCCCAGAGTCAGGCTGGTTCCAATTCCAATATGAACGGATCCAAAGACACCCTCATCTTCCAGCATAAAGCCCATAAATCTGCATTGCGGATTCAGACCGACTCCCATTTCTGCGATATTATACACATTTGCATCATTTTTAGATTTCAGATCCTCTGCCAGAAGCCTGGCCTGAGCTCCACCGTCTATGGAAGTAATCCTTCCGTTCTCCACATGACATATTACCGGTTGTTCCAGCAGTCCAATGTTTATATAAGGAATGCTGGCATCCACAACGATGGTGCCGTTTGCCGTCCCCTCTAACGGAGATACATTTGCCTCTACCGTTGGAACCGGCGCAAATTCACCGGGCTCTACCATACAATACATGGCATTATACCGGCGTCCGACAGCGGAATATGTAAGATCTGTTCCGGCAGCTGTAGTCAGCCGGATTTTTTTTGCTCCTCCAAGCTTTTTTGCCACAGCCTTGCAGTCTCTTGCGGACTGTGGGAAATCGGCTTCCAGCCCTCCATGAATCATCATATCCTCGGAGAACTGTGTCAGCATGATTCCCCTGGAACCGGCCTGGCAGGCATCTTTTACGGCATGGGTATGAGTAATGGAACGGCCTACAATACTGATAAAACCATCACTTTTCTTCATGGCTTCTGCAACGCTCTCCGGCGGTTCCTGGCCATCCCTGTCACGGGGCAGCATGATGATAAGGGTGGGTTCGGCATATTCTCCGTACACTGCCTGTGCGACTGCTTTTGCAATGTTCATTTTTTCAGGCTCTGTGACAATGAGAATCCGTTCGCCTTTTTTCACACCGAGACAGGTTTTTACTACGGTGGCGGCACCTCTTGCCATTAACATTTGTTTCATAATTATAATCCTTTCCCTGCCGGTTCAGTTCCGGCAGTATATTGTGTGATATGAAATATTGTAATATGAAGCCCGCAATGTTGAATATTCAATATTCGATATTAAATATTCTATAGAAATAAAAATGATAAAATATCTGCGAGTCTGTTTTTTAGTCTGACACAGACTCACAGGTGAAAATAATGCTTATTGGCTGTCGGCAGAATACTGGTAGCCATTTTGAATATGCTTTGACAGGGCACTTACGGCAGCGGAAATATCCCCGGAGCGGATTGCCTTCAGAATTTCCCGGTGCTCTGCGATAATTGCATTTTTACGTATCTGGTTATTCGCCGAGAAATTTCTTTCACGAAGAAGCTCTGTATTTAATAAAGACATAAGTGTGAGAAGTTTGGAATTTTGACATCCTTCCAGCCAGATGTCATGAATAGCAGAGCTTAAGGAGACGAACTCATTGATATCATCCGTATTCTCAGCCTGATTGATCATGTACTCCAATGCCTGAATGTCCTTTTTTCCGGCCTTCTCCATAAACAGTTTTAGGGCCAGACTTTCCAGCGCTTCCCGGCATTGAAGAGTTTCCAGTGCAAGCTGCTGATTGTAGCCCTGCACGACAGCGCCTTTCCATGGGTCAACACGGATTAAACCTTCCATCGATAACATTCGGAATGCTTCACGGACAGGAGTGGCGCTGACGCCAAGCTGTTTTCCCATCTGGACTTCGGAAAGCTTGCATCCCGGAGGCAGTTCGCCATCCAGAATGGATTGCTTTATGTTTTGGTAGACTCTTTGGTTTAAAGTCTGGCGTTTTACACTTTTCACTTTAAACTGTACGGTATTTTCCATGAAGATGCCTCCTGTGCAGATATACTGTTTATCGACATTATACCATGTCCGCAAGCGGCCATGGTGCCTCCGGCGGATTCCAGTGCCTGGCTTTCTGCGGTAAACGCAGAAACCAGATGCACAGGTACAATGTCTGGCGACATTATACCATGTCCGCAAGCGGCCATGGTGCCTCCGGCAGATTCCAGTGCCTGACTTTCTGCGGTAAACGCAGAAATCAGATGCACAGTATAATGTCTGTCGACATTATACCATGTCTCCGACATGCTATGCTCCGCGGGATGCACACGATTCGCTAAGGAATTTGTCTGTCCTTTTGGACAGACGCGAATCGGCGCGGGTATAATATCTGTCGACATTATACCTTATATCCCTCTAAAATGCAATATTCTATAGAAAATATTTATTATGTATTATTTTGCATGCACAGAAGCAAGTAAGAAAGGCCCCTGCGATTGGCAGCTGCAGAGGCCTTTCTTTTGGGTCTGCCGGCTGGCAGACCCTGTGGTATATATTGAGGAATAAACTTGCCCGTTTTGGCAAATTGGGCAGCTAAGTCAGATGACTATCTCTGAACACGCCCGGAGCCGTCGCCGCCTGCCAGCTTGTTCACTTCATCGACGGAAACCATGTTCATGTCTCCTTCGATGGAGTGCTTTAAGCAGGATGCGGCAACTGCAAACTCGATTGTGCTCTGAGCATCATAACCGCTTAAGCAGGCGTAAATTAGCCCGCCGCCGAAGCTGTCGCCGCCGCCTACGCGGTCGACGATATGCATTTTGTATTTTTTACTGAAGTAGTAATTGTTTCCGTCATATAACATGGCAGACCAGTTGTTGTCGTTGGCGGAAAGGGATTCGCGGAGTGTAATGGCAACCTTTGTAAAACCGAAGCGGTCGGCAAGCTGCTTTGCGACGTCCTTGTAGCCCTCATGGTTTACGCTGCCAGCTGTAACATCTGTATTGACGGCCTTGATTCCAAACACATCAGAGGCATCCTCTTCGTTTGCGATACATACATCGACATATTTGCAGAGTTCCCCCATAACCTCTCCTGCCTTTGCCTTACTCCACAGTTTATTTCTATAATTTAAGTCGCAGGAAACCGTAAGGCCAAGCTCTTTTGCCTTCTTGCATGCTTCCAGGCAGATACCGGCAACGGTGTCATTGAGGGCTGGGGTGATACCTGTGAAATGGAACCAGTCAGCGCCTTCAAAAATCTTTGCCCAGTCGAAATCTTCCGGGGAAGCCTCAGAAATCGCAGAATGCGCGCGGTCATAGATCACCTTGGACGGTCTCTGGGAAGCGCCCTTCTCTAAGAAATAGATACCAACCCGGTCACCGCCGCGGGCGATTGCGGATGTGTCAACGCCATATTTTCTTAATTCGTTGACAGCGGCCTGACCGATTTCATGCTTCGGAAGTTTTGTAACGAATGCGGAATCAAAACCGTAGTTGGCAAGGGAAACAGAAACGTTGGCCTCGCCGCCGCCATAGGTTGCGCCGAATGTGTTCGCCTGTACAAAACGATAATACCCCTCCGGAGCGAGACGGAGCATAATTTCACCAAATGTGATAACTCTTTTTGCCATGACTAAAATTCTCCTTAAAATTATAATGGTTCAGTCCTGTATCACACTCCAGAACTGTTTTATTTCTGCACGAGATGTACTGCGAAGCCGCCGATCTCATCGGAAAGGTAAATGGCAGTCATCTTATCGCCTTTGAACCTGGCAGTGGACTCATCAAACTTATAGCCCATCAGTTCAAGATAGTTTTTTGCTCTTGCGACGGAGTTCGTGGAAATCGCAATGTGGCCGTTTGCGCCGCGCCCGGCGCTCTTCATGGCTTCAATGGCGGTTCCCGCAAATACGGAGCTGTTTCCGACCTTCTTTGCAAAGCCGAAAAGGCCGTCAAATGCGTCGGCAGTCTTTTCAGCCTCTGCTTCATTGCTGCAGTTAATGCCCACATGAGCTAATTCGAATCCGAGCATGGTCTGTACGGCTTCCCTGGTTAAATCACGGATTTTATCAAATTCGCCGGCTGTAACCAGCTCTTTTTTTACCATCCAGCTCCCGCCGCATGCTAAGATCTTATCAAATGCAAGATAGGAGTTAAGATTTTTGGCGTTGATTCCACCGGTAGGCATGAATTTCATCTGGGTATAGGGAGCGGCCATGGCTTTAATCATATTGAGGCCGCCTGCCTGCTCCGCCGGGAAGAATTTTACAACATCAAGACCAAGGGAGATTGCAGCCTCCACATCGCTGGGATTGGAAGTACCCGGTGTCACCGGAATACCCTTGTCCACACAATATTTTACAACCGTTGGATTTAAGCCCGGGCTTACAATGAATTTTGCGCCGGCATTGACAGCGCGGTCAACCTGCTCGGTGGTGAGAACGGTGCCTGCGCCCACCAGCATTTCGGGGAATTCTTTTGCCATAATGCGGATGGATTCTTCGGCGGCCGCGGTACGGAAGGTAACCTCCGCACATGGAAGGCCGCCCTCGCAGAGCGCCTTTGCAAGCGGAGCCGCATCTTTTGCGTCATCCAATACCACAACGGGAACAATACCAATTTTCTGGATTTTTTCTAACACTTCGTTCATGGTCCCATTTCTCCTTTTTATTTTATAATTCAGGACAAGTATATGCGGTCATTGATTTTATAATACGATACTTAGTTTCATAATATGAAACCATGTTTCGTATTGCGATATCGTTAGTTTAAATTATACTCAGCAATACTGAAATGTCAATAGGAAAAAAGAATATTAATTGAACGGGGAGTAAACAGTAATCACGTTAAACGGATACACAATTTTATTACAAATAATGTACCTTCCCATCTGTTTGAAAGTGTGATAAAATGGACGCGGAAACAAAGAGACTGAAGAAAATGAGAGGTAAACAAACAGAGATGAGTTTGGAATTTAATAAACTGAATGCGGAGTGCATCGAGGAACTGGCAAAGTACTATGGAAAGCGGCATGACCAGACCTGCGACAGCGTAATTCTTGATAATTTTCTTTGGAGAATTTATTACGATGTGCGCTACTGTGTCCGTGACGGGAAAGCGGTTTTATGGACGATGAATATAAGAGGAAAGCAATATGCGGCCCTCCCGGTCTGTGCAATGGAGGACATGCCTCATTATTTTTCTGAGCTGGAACAGTATTTCAATGAAGAGCTGGGAATACCGCTGGAAATTTACCTTGCGGACGAGCCTGCCGTGGAATACTTAAATCTGCCAAAGGAGCGTTATTCGGTCACTGAACTGCCGGACAGCAGGGATTACCTTTACAGCGCAGAGGCTTTAAAGGTCCTGCCGGGGAAAAAGCTGGCGAAAAAGAAAAATCATATGAACTTCTTTAAACGGGAATATGAGGGACGATATGAATACCGAACCCTCTGCTGTTCTGATAATATGGATATATGGAAATTTCTGGATAAGTGGAGGGAGCAGAAAGGACAGGAAGTGGAAGGCCATCTGGACTATGAGGTAGAGGGAATCCATGAGATTCTAAAAAATTGCTGCTTTTTAAATGTTCGTATGGGCGGGATTTATATTGACGGAAAACTGGAAGCATTTTCCATTGGCAGCTTCAATGCACGGGAAAAAATGGCAATCATCCATGTGGAAAAGGCCAATCCGGAAATCCGTGGCCTGTATCAGATGATTAATCAGCAATTTTTAATGCATGAATTTGAAGAAGCGGAAATCGTAAACCGTGAGGACGATATGGGACTGCCGGGACTCAGACATGCAAAAATGTCCTATGCCCCCATGGGATTTGCGAAGAAATACAGAATTCGGCAGCTTTGGCCGGAGGGAAGTCAGAGGGACTTGAAGAAAGTATGATTCGGTATTTGGGAACAGAAGAAAAGGGGAGGACAAGAGCTCTGTGGAATGAGGCCTTCCCGGAGGATTCCAGCCA
Source organism: uncultured Lachnospiraceae bacterium (assembly GCA_910586315.1). Lineage (GTDB taxonomy): Bacteria > Bacillota > Clostridia > Lachnospirales > Lachnospiraceae > CANRXD01. The sequence continues at coordinate 16,218 of CAJUIP010000006.1, forward strand.
GTTCTGCGAGTATTACTTTAAGGAAAAAATGAAGGATAATCAAGTGCTGGTCTGCGAAGAAGAGGGTAAAATTGTTGCCATGCTGCACCGGAATCCCTATATGATTTCGATGCGGGAGGACATAAAAAAGTGCGATTATATCGTAAGTGTGGCTACGGCAGTTTCAGAACGAAAAAAGGGACATATGCGGGGGCTTTTACTTGCCGTGCTGCGGGATATGCAGGAGGAGAGGATGCCCTTTACGTTTCTGATGCCGGCGAGGGAATCGCTGTATCTTCCTTACGATTTCCGGTTCGTATTTGATCAGCCGCGATGGGTGCTGTGCTATAATAAGGACATCCGGCGGGCGCCATATGATGGAAACACACTGGCGGAGGATTTGGCTCAGTGGCAGAATGCCTGGCTGAAGCGGCAGTATGAAGTGTTTGCGGTTCGCGACCAGGCATATCTGGAACGGATGGAGAAGGAGCTGAAAAGCGAAAACGGAACCTGCACCCTGCTCTATGATGATGACTGGTTTATTGGAATGGAAAGCGAATGGGGACTTCAGGAAAGAGAAATGCGTTATCTTTATACAGGAGAACGGTACAGGACCCTGGCCGGGGCAAAGCCGGCCATTATGGCAAGAATCGTATGCATGCCGGAATTTGTAAAGAATATCCGGCTGTCGGAGGAATGCCCGGAGGATGAGGTCACAGTGGAAATCGGCGTCCATGATTTGTTTGTGCCCCAGAACCAGGGAGCATGGTCCTGGAGGCTGACCAAAAAGGGATCTTCCATGACTCAGGAATCAAGATTTATTTCCAGGGGGCAGCCGGCGGTATTTACCATCGCCCAGCTGACCCAGTGGCTGTTTGGCTATGCAGTGCCGGAGCAGGTGGGATGTATCCCCCATGGAAAGTATATTGAACCTTTTCATGGCGTTTTTCTGGATGAAGTGGTTTAAAGGAAAGGAGCACATGCGGAATGAGTGAGCGGGAAACCTTGAAAAAGTGGCTGGAGGAGAGTGAAAATATCGTTTTTTTCGGCGGAGCGGGAGTCTCCACGGAAAGTAAAATTCCTGATTTTCGCAGTACGGACGGGCTTTATAACCAGCAGTATGCTTATCCGCCGGAGACCATCCTCAGCCATACTTTCTATATGAAAAATACGGAAGAATTTTACAGGTTTTATCGAAATAAAATGCTGTTTCCTGAGGCGGAGCCCAACCGGGCGCATAAGGCGCTGGCAAGGTTAGAGGAGATGGGAAAGCTTAAGGCTGTAGTGACACAGAATATTGACGGTCTCCACCAGAAAGCAGGCAGCAGGGAGGTGCTGGAGCTTCATGGCTCTGTGCTTCGAAATTACTGCATGCGGTGCGGAAAATTTTATGGACTGGATGCAGTACTGAATACGGAAGGTATTCCTAAATGCCAGTGCCAGGGCATTATTAAGCCGGATGTGGTTCTTTACGAAGAAGGACTGGACCAACAGACAATACAGAAGGCGGTGGCCTATATTGCAGGGGCGGATGTGCTGATTATCGGAGGAACATCACTTACGGTGTATCCCGCCGCGGGTCTCATTGACTATTACAGAGGAAAGAAGCTGGTACTGATCAATAAATCGGTAACGCCCATGGACAGCCGCGCGGATCTTGTCATAAGCGGTCCCATCGGCGAGGTTTTGGGAGACGCTGTGGGCGTATAAAAACGGACGCTGACTAGTGGAGGGAGACAGAAAACAGGCGATGATATATGAAGTGGGAGATATTGTAAAACTGAAAAAGCCGCACCCTTGCGGGAGCCAGGAGTGGGAAATTCTCCGGGTGGGAGCGGACTTCCGGCTCAAATGCATGGGATGCGGACATATGGTCATGGTGACCAGGAGGCTGGTAGAGAAAAATACCAGAGGCTTAAGAAAGCCGGATGGAGGAAACGATACAAAAAGCGATACAAAAATATAGGCAAAAGGGCTTGCATTTCTTGGGTTTTTCTGTTAGTATTAAAAACTGTGACATATTAAATTCCTTGCTCCTGTTACTGAAAAACGGGGGCCAGAGACCACAAGGAGGTAAGAAAACTATGAACAAATACGAATTAGCAGTTGTTCTTAGCGCAAAACTTGAGGATGATGAGAGAACAGCCGCTCTCGAAAAGGTAAAGGGGTATATCACCCGTTTCGGCGGCACTGTTACAGATGTGGATGAGTGGGGCAAGAAGAGACTTGCTTATGAAATCCAGAAAATGAAAGAAGGATTCTACTACTTCGTTCACTTTGAAGGCGACTCCAACTGCCCCAATGAGGTAGAAGCTCATGTCCGCATTATGGAGCCGGTTATCCGTTATCTTTGCGTAAGACAGGACGCTTAATAAAGAAAGTGTGATGATATGAATAAAGTTATCCTTATGGGCAGATTAACCAGAGACCCGGAAGTACGCTATTCCCAGGGCGAGCGCTCCATGGCAATTGCAAGATATACGCTTGCTGTTGACCGGAGGGGAAGAAGGAGCCAGGACGGCGATCAGGGCCAGACTGCAGATTTTATCAATATCGTAGCGTTTGACCGTGCTGGAGAGTTTGCAGAGAAATACTTCCGCCAGGGCATGCGGGTACTGATTTCAGGAAGAATTCAGACCGGCAGCTATGTAAATAAGGATGGCCAGAAGGTCTATACAACGGATGTGATTGTAGATGACCAGGAGTTTGCCGACAGCAAGAACCAGAGCAGCGGTGACAGCGGCTTTGGAGGCGGCAGCTATGGCGGAGGAAACAGCCGCGAAAGCTATCAGCAGGGGACAAGACCCGCTCCGTCCAGCGCAATCGGCGACGGTTTTATGAATATTCCTGATGGAGTCGAGGATGAGGGACTTCCATTCAACTAAATGTTACAGGAGGTAATGTAAAATGGCATTCAATAAAGGTGATAAGTCCGATTCTTCCAGAGTAAGAAGAGGCGGCATGCATAGAAGAAAAAAAGTCTGCGTATTCTGCGGCGATAAGAACGGCGAAATTGATTACAAGGACGTAAACAAGTTAAAGAGATACGTATCTGAGAGAGGAAAAATTCTTCCCAGAAGAATCACAGGAAACTGTGCAAAACACCAGAGAGCTTTGACAGTAGCTATCAAGAGAGCAAGACATATCGCTCTTATGCCCTACACCTGTGAATAATACAAGTTTAATGATTTAACTGCAAACGTTCAGCCCTGCGCCTCCTGCCTGCTATAAGCATGTAAGAGGATGCAGGGCTGAACTGCTTAAAATATAGAAAATTTATAAGTTCCGTGCACTGCTTTTGAGATTCAGGCCTGAATTTGCGTATTGCAACGCATCCCTGCCGCTTTGTCAGACAAAGACTCCTGTAAAGCTTCCTGGTTCATAAAAAGCTGTGCGGCAGTCTTTTATTTTTCAAATACGATTTCACCGCCCAGGACAGTCATGGCACAGTCTAAGAGTGCGTGGATATCATCCAGGGGATTTTTCTCAAATACAGCAAAGTTTGCTTTCTTTCCGACGGTGATGGAGCCGTGGGTATCTTTTACATCCAGCAGCTCGGCGGCGTTGATGGTGCCGCACTGGATGGCTTCCATGGGGGTCATTCCGTTTTCCACCATCAGAACACATTCGAATGCAGTCTTGTCATATTCATTAAAGGGAGTTCCGGCGTCGGTGCCGAGGGCAATCTTTACACCTGCTTTGTGAGCGCGGCGGAAGGTGTCTTGATGGGCGTCAATGGTCCGTTCTACCTTTTCTACCATATAATCCGGAATCCCGGCGCCTGTGCCATATTCCCTAATCCAGTAAGGGGCAGCCAGGGTGGGAACGAAGAATACATTATGTTCCTTCATGAAATCAAAACACCAGTCATCCATGAAGAAGCCGTGCTCAATGGAGTCTATTCCAGCCCGAAGAGCGTTTTTAATGCCTTCCATACCCTGAGCATGGGTAAAAGTCTTTGCTCCCGCTTTATGAGCTTCCTCAATGGCAGCCCGGAGCTCGTCCTCTGTAAGCTGCGGAGAGCCGGGCTCCACGCCTTTGGTCATTACGCCTCCGGTGGCCATCAGCTTAATCCAGCTGGCCCCGGCTTTGAGCTGTTCTCTGGCGGCTTTGCGGCAGTCGTCGGGACCATCGGCTTCACGGCCGGAATCATGTCCGTGGCCTCCGGTCATGCAGATGCATCTTCCGGATGTCTGCATCTCGGGAGCCAGAATGCCGCCCTTAACTTGGGCATTGTGGAGGTCCACATCAATGTAGTTGGGAGCGCCCGCGTCGCGGACATAGGTAACGCCGGATTCCACCAGAGTTTTCAGATTTTTGAGAGCGCGGATGGTTACGGCTGCATCGCTGATGGTCTCGCGGACACCGGTACCGGCATCGGAGCACATATGTACATGGCAGTTGAAAAGTCCGGGAAGAAGCGTTTTGCCGCCCAGGTCAACGACCTTTGCCTCTTCAGGAACAGAAATGCCGGAGCCGATTTCTTTTATGATGCCGGATTCCACGAGAACGTTTCCGTCTTTAAGGACTGTCTCTCCGATGACATCAATGATGTTTGCGTGGGTAAATACTGTGGTCATGATAATCCTCCTGTTGAAATTACCGGAAAATTCCCCTTTTATACATGGGGATGCCTGTGCCATCAGGCGTTTCCGTTTGCTGTTACGGTTAAGCAGCTGCCCCACAGATTCGTGTATTGACTGCGCCGGGCAGTTATATGTTTAATTATAACAGTAATTTTCGGGATGGCAAGGGATTTCTCTTTTTGCAATTGCCTGGCACAGAAATGTGTGTTATACTGACCGGAGAGAAGGGGCGGTGTTATGGAAAAGGAGACAATAAGGAGCGAGACAGTGGCTGTGGGGTTCATGTTGGCAGGCTGCGTGGTGTTTGCCCTGGGGCTAAACCTGTTTGTTGTGCCATGTAATTTGGTTCTGGGGGGAACCACAGGCGGCGCTGTTGTGGTGAACAAACTGTTTGGGATTCCGGTTGGAACTGCTTCTATTATGATTAATATTCCGATTATGCTGGTTGGCTGGAGAATCCTGGGCTGGAAATTTATTGCCAGGACAGCCGTTACATCCATGGTTTTGGGGGCCATGATCGATGCCCTGGCCTGGGTGCAGTTTCCAAAGGTGGACCCGATTCTTTCAGCTCTTTACGGAGGAATCCTCCTTGGCATTGCCATCGGAATTTTTTATCAGTATAACTGGTCAAGCGGAGGCTCGGAGATTCTGGCGCGGGCCTGGTGCAGGGCCACGGGGAAAGGAACCATGGGCCAGGCGATGGCCATCATCGATGGCCTGGTTGTGGTGGGAGGAAATCTGCTTTTGGGAGAACCGGCCAATATGTTGCTGGCGCTGGTGACAATTTTTGTCTGCTCTAAGGCTACGGATATGATTATTGCCGGATATGATAAAGGAATGCAATGCCTGATCATTACCAATAAAGGAGACGAGCTTTACCGCCTGGTTCAGACGAAGTATCAGAGGGGCATGACCTGCCTGAACGGGCGGGGCATGTATACAGGCAATGAATACCAGGTCATGATGACCGTGGTAAAACGGGCGCAGTTTGCTGATTACAAAAAGATGATAAAAACGGTGGATCCGGCGGCGTTTGTAATTGTCAGCGAAACCTATGATGTATTCGGACGGGGGTTCAAGGAAATTTATTAAAATTCTCAAGAATTATAGCAAGGAAAACAGAATCGTGCTTGCACGTAAGCAGCAATCTGTCGGATTTTTTTCATAGGGCGAAAGTCCGTGAGAGGGAAGCCGCGGAGCGGATTCGAGCGCACTGCGCCCGGACACTATTTTTAAGGAGGAAAGGGATTGTGAATCTGGTAGAAGTAAAACATGAAATAGAGAGCCTTGCAGAGGCATACAAGGCAGAATTTGAAACTGTGAGCGCCTGCATTTTTGAACACCCGGAGCTGGCGTATCAGGAGGTGACAGCCCGCGACACACTGTGCGGACTTTTGGAGCGCCATGGCTTTTCGGTAAAAAAGGGAGCGGGTTCGCTGGAAACCGCCTTTGTGGCTGAGTATAAAAGCGGAAAGCCGGGAATGACCTTCGCTTTTTTGTGTGAGTATGATGCACTGCCCGAAATCGGCCACGCCTGCGGTCACAATCTGATCGGGACCAGCGGCGCCGGCGCCGGGGTTATCCTGAGGGAAATTATGGAAAAATACGGATTAGGCGGAACCCTTAAGGTTTTGGGCACCCCGGCGGAGGAAAACGGCTCTGGAAAGATTACCATGTTGGAAGAAGGAATTTTTAAGGGCATTGATATGGCGTTAATCATGCATCCCAGCGACGTGTCCATGGCGGACGATATTTCCTTTGCGTCTGTCAATAAGATTTATACTTTTAAGGGAAAACCTGCCCATACGGCTGCCTGCCCCTGGGTGGGAGCCAGCGCGTTAAACGGGGTTATGCAGATGTTCCATGCTGTGGATGCCCAGAGATTACATATGAAGGATTTTACCCGTGTCCATGGAATTGTTCTGGAGGGCGGAACAGCAGTAAACATTGTGCCGGAGCGGGCCGTGTGCAAGTTTAATATCCGCTCCCTGGATTCTGATTACCTGAGGGAGGTCGTTGAAATCGTCGACAGGTGTGCCAGAGGCGCGGCCATCTGTGCCGGAGTGGATGTGGAGATTGAGCAGACCGGGTATCTCATTGAAAATGTGAGAAACGAGAAAACGCTTGTGAAGGCGGTGGAAAATAACATGAATTTCATCGGGGAGCGCCACATTCCCCGGGACTTAACTCAGGGAATCGGCTCCACTGATGTGGGAAATGTGACTCATGCGCTTCCGTCTGCACAGTTTTATATTGGGCTGGGAGAAGGGCTTGGAACCCATACGGCGCCCTTCGCCGCCGCTGCAGGCGGGCCGGAGGGACGCCGTGCCTTAACAGCGGCCGTCAAAGTTCTGGCGATGACAGGTCTTGACATGATGGCGGACGCCGCATGCTTCTTGTCCGCGGCACGCGGGTAAGAAACATACGGGTAAAAAACATACGGGTGAGAAGTAAGAAAATGTAAGATGGAACGGTTACAATTTATCAGCGCTAATTTATCAGCATTGCTCCCGAAACCGACGGACCTCATCCAGCCGTTCTTTCTGCCGGCTCTCTTCGCCGGCTTCATTGGGAACATAATATCTGGCTCCTTTTAAGGATTCCGGAAGGCATTCCATATGGGCGATTTTTTCTTCCGTGTCATGGGCGTAAACGTATCCTTTCCCGTACTCCAGATCTTTCATAAGGCCTGTGACCCCATTGCGGATTACCAGCGGAACCGGTTCGGAAAGCATAGTTAAAGCGTCCTTTTTTGCATGTTCATAGGCCTTATAGACAGAATTGGAGCGGGGCGCCAGGGAGAGATAAATGACGGCCTGAGCCAGATGGATATTGCATTCCGGCATGCCGAGAAAATGGCATGCCTGGTATACGGAAACAGCCAGAGGGAGCGCCTGGTTGTCGGCCAGGCCAACATCTTCTGTGGCAAAGCGGATAAGGCGTCTGGCAATGTAGAGGGGGTCTTCCCCGGCCTCAAGCATCCGGGCAAGCCAGTAAACGGCAGCGTCGGGATCACTGTTTCTCATGGACTTATGGAGAGCGGAAATCAGATTATAATGTTCTTCGCCATTCTTATCATAAAGAAGAGATTTTTTGCTGATACACTGCTCAAGAATCTCTTTGGTGACCACGGTTTTGTCAGGGTGTATATCCCCATTGGTGACAGCCATTTCCAGAACGTTGAGGGCAGTTCTGGCATCTCCGTTGGAGAAAGAAGCAATAGCGGACAGAAGGTCGTCAGAAATTTCCACATGAAGATATCCGAAGCCTCTGGGGCTTTTCAGAGCATTTTTTAACAGTCCGAAAAGATCCTCTGTCGTCAGCGCCTGCAGGACGAACACCCGGCACCGGGATAAAAGAGCGGCGTTGATCTCGAAAGAGGGATTTTCCGTTGTGGCGCCGATCAGTATAATGCTCCCCTTTTCCACATATGGAAGAAACGCGTCCTGTTGCGCCTTGTTGAAACGATGAATCTCGTCCACGAAGACCAGGGTGCGAAGGCCCATCCGGCGGCTTATTTCGGCTTTGGCCATGACGTCCTTGATTTCTTTTATTCCGCTGGTGACAGCGCTGAAATTAATAAAATCCGCATGGGTGCTTTTTGCGATGATGCTTGCCAGGGTGGTTTTTCCGACGCCGGGAGGCCCCCAGAAGATCATAGAGGGAATATTATCCTGGTCGATGAGCTGCCTTAAAAGTTTTCCCGGCCCGAGGAGATGCTTCTGTCCCGCAAAGGTTTCCAAAGAGTCCGGACGAAGTCTGCTTGCCAGGGGAGCCGCTGTTTCTGTATAATCAAATAATGACAATTGTTCCATAAATTCACCGCCTTTTTTATGAGGTAAGTGTAACACTAGATGGAGAAAACTGCAACAAATAAGCAGAAAAGAACATGTATGAAAAAATGTATACCGTCTGCTACACTAGTGTAGCAACCTATTTATGTTTAGCCTAATGTATAATGCCAATAGTATATATTGTAAATAGATTTATACAAATATATATTTAGCTAAATATAAATGAGCCAGCACACTAGTGTAGCAACCTATTTATATTTAGCCTAATATATAATGCCAATAGTATATATTGTAAACAGGTTTATACGAATATATATTTAGCTAGATATAAACGAGTCAGTACACTAGTGTAGCGACTTTCCTATATTTAGTCTAATATATAATGCCAATAATATATACTGTAAACAGATTTATATAAATATATATTAAGCTAAATATAAATGAGTCAGTACACTAGTGTACTGTCTACATTATATTCAGTCAAACCTCCTTGTCTACTCGCCCATCTGCTGCGTTGGATTTTCTAGCCGTAGCCACCGCTACGCCGTCAAAAATCCGCCTTGCAGATGAACGACTATCCTGCGGAGTTTAGCCAGATATAATGTAGCCAGTACACTAGGCGGCGAAATTTATAGTAAGAGGAGAGAAAGATACAAAATGAAGATGGAAGAAATACTGCAGCAGTCCATAGAAATCGCGCGTCCGGCCATCGCCCAGGGCGAAGTGGCGACTTATATTCCGGAGCTGGGGAAGGTTGACAAAAATCAACTGGGAATTTGCGTGTTCACAAAAGAGGGCGAGCGCTTTTTTGCCGGAGATACGGCAGTGCGGTTCAGCATCCAGAGCATTTCAAAGGTAATCAGCCTGGCGGCTGCCCTGGAGCACTGCGGATTTGATACGGTATTTGAGCAGATCGGGATGGAGCCGTCGGGAGATGCCTTCAACTCCCTGATTAAGCTGGAAAGTTCCAACAGTCATCCCTATAATCCCATGATTAATTCCGGCGCCATTGCCATATGCGGATACCTTGTTCCGGTGATTTCCTTTGAGGAGATGACGGAGCTGGCCAGGACGCTCTGCAGGGACGATGGAATCATTATGGATGAAAAGGTGTATCAGTCGGAAATGTCCCATATTTCCCGGAACCGCGCCATTGCCTATCTGCTGGAAAGCAAGGGGGTTATCACCAGCGACGTGGAAAAAACACTGGACTTTTATGTGCGGATGTGCTCTTTGAGCGTGACGGCCGAAAGCCTGGCGGAGCTTGGGCTTTTACTGGCCAACCGGGGAATCCAGCTTTCCACAGGAAGGCATCTTTTAAAACCAGATACAGTACGGGTAGTGAAAACCATTATGATGACCTGCGGCATGTATGATGGTTCCGGAGAATTTGCCGTCCGCGTGGGGCTCCCCTCCAAGAGCGGAGTCGGCGGGGGAATCCTTTCTGTGGCGGACAGAAAAATGGGAATCGGCATTTTTGGGCCGGCCCTTGATAAAAAGGGAAACAGCATTGCCGGAGAGCGGATGCTGCAGTATCTGTCTGAAAAACTGAACCTTCATATGATGGGGGAATAGAAAATAACAGGAGCGGATACGGAATAAGAAAGAGAATTGTCAACCGAAACTAGAAAAAATAGTTGACAATTGAAACGACCATGCTATAATGTAAACGTATCAGATGTATTTGGTTGACAATAACCAAAGTTGTACGTTAAGGAGATTTGCATGGAAACAGTAACATCAAAAAGAAAAATGACGACCGCAAATATGACAGTAACTGCCCTTATGACAGCCATTACCTGCATTTTAGGTCCCCTGTCGCTTCCGATTCCCATAAGTCCGGTACCGATTAGCCTGACAAACCTGGTAATTTATTTTATGGCCTATGTGTTGGGGGCAAAGCTGTCTGTTATAAGCTATATGGTTTACCTTCTTTTGGGGATGGCGGGACTTCCCGTATTTTCGGGTTTTTCCGGCGGCCTGGCAAAGCTTGCGGGCCCCACAGGCGGATATCTGGTTGGCTTTATTTTCCTGGCGGTAATCGCCGGTTTTTGTGTGGAAAAGTTTCCGGGTAAGATTTATATGCATGTGGCCGGTATGGCAATCGGGACAGCTGTGTGCTATGTTTTCGGGACCGTATGGCTTTCCAGCCAGTTGGGAAGAACCTTTTTGGAGGGGCTGGGAATCGGCGTCATTCCGTATCTACCCGGTGATACAATAAAAATTATCGCGGCTGTCATTGCAGGACCGCAGATTAAGAAATCTCTTTCCCGCGTGAGGAGATAAAAGTGGATTCCGGCCGTCTGATTGAATAAGGAGAAAATAATGATTGAGCTTCATCTTCATCTGGACGGTTCTTTAAGGCCGGGAACGGTCTGGGAACTGGCAGGAGAACAGAAAATTGAGCTTCCGGCAAAAACCGTGGAGGATGTGCGCTGTAAAATGGAGGTTCCGGAGAACTGTAGAACTCTGGAGGAGTATCTGAAACGATTTGATATGCCTTTAATGGTGCTCCAGAAGGCCGATGCACTGGAGCGGGCGGCTTTTGAACTTACAGAAGATCTTGCCAAAATCGGCGTGGATTATGCGGAAATACGGTTTGCGCCCCAGCTCTCCTTAAGGGGAGGGCTGATGCAGGAAGAGGTGACAGAGGCGGTCATTTGCGGTGTGAAGCGGGGAATGAAGCAGTATCCGCAGATCCATGCGGGCCTGATTTTGTGTTGTATGAGAGGAATCACTAACCAGGAGTTGAATATTAAGACTGTGGAGACGGCAAAAAAATATCTGGGAGAGGTGGTCTGCGCCGTGGATATGGCCGGGGCGGAGTCCCTGTTTCCCACGGAGCTTTTTGCCTCGGTATTTGCAAAGGTAAGGGAGTATGGAATTCCCATGACCATTCATGCAGGTGAAGCGGCAGGCCCGGACAGTATAAGAACAGCCCTTTCCTATGGGGCCAGACGGATTGGCCATGGAGTGGCCGCCGTCAGGGATCCAAAGCTTATGAAAACGCTGGCAGAGGAAGGAATTACCCTGGAAGTATGCGTAACCAGCAATTATCAGACCAAGGTGGCGCCGTCCATCGAGGCCCATCCGATAAAAAAACTGTTTGACGCGGGGGTCCGTGTGACCATAAATTCCGACAATATGACATGCTCCAAAACGGATATCAGAAAGGAAACCGCTTTATTAAAGAATGTGTTGGGATTCACGGACAGAGAAATTGAAACCATGGAGGCCTATGCCTGGGAGGCACGATTTTTAAAGTAACAATTTTCACTCGGGAACAGGAAAAAAACCAGTTGCTGTGATTGCCAGAGACAGCTAAAAATGATATACTGCTCCATATGGGAAAAGATTGGAGAATATATTTATGAAGAAAATGATTTCCTGGAATGTGAATGGTTTAAGGGCCTGCCTTGGGAAGGGCTTTCTGGAATATGTGAAGGAGACAGATGCGGACATTTTCTGCATTCAGGAGAGCAAACTGCAGGAGGGACAGGCTGAAATCGACCTCCCCGGATATCATCAGTACTGGAATTACGCGGAAAAGAAAGGGTATTCCGGAACAGCCATGTTTACGAAAGAGGAGCCGGTCACGGTTTCCTATGGGCTGGGAATTCCGGAGCATGATAAGGAAGGCCGGGTGATTACGGCGGAGTTTGCCGGCTATTATGTGGTCACATGCTATACGCCCAATTCCCAGGACGGCTTAAAGCGCCTAGACTACCGGATGGAATGGGAAGACGCTTTCCGCGCCTATTTGAAAAAGTTAGAGGAGAAGAAACCTGTGATTTTCTGCGGCGACTTAAACGTGGCTCATAAGGAGATCGATCTGAAAAATCCGAAGACCAATCGAAAGAACGCCGGTTTCACTGACGAAGAGAGAAAAAAATTCACAGAACTTCTGGAATCAGGGTTTGTAGATACCTGGCGGTATTTTAATCCAGATAAAGAGGGGGTATATTCCTGGTGGTCTTACCGATTTTCCGCCCGGGCGAAAAATGCCGGGTGGCGTATCGATTATTTTTGCGTGTCTGAGCGTCTGAAGGACAGGCTGGTGAGCGCGGATATTCACACGGATGTGATGGGGAGTGATCATTGTCCGGTGGAGCTTTTGATTGTTTAGGGGAAAAGTTGGGGAGACGGGAAGCGCATACTTATTTCACTTATAATTTCCTTATCTTTTATCATAAAATGCCGATATAAATGAATGAGAGGAATAACAGGATAAACAGACTCAGGCAAACGATAGATACAGTTATGTGCCTGAGGGAAAGGAGATTTAGTATGCAGGTTAATGTGACTCAGGATGTAGCCGTAAAACAGTATGCACAGACAGCTCAGAATGTGGAAAAAGTGTCGTCCGCAGCAGCGGAAAAAACAGATGGAAAGGAAACGGTTTCCACCGTTCAGAAACCGGATACGGATCGCGCCGAATTTAATAAGGATAAGGTGGTTACCACTAAAATGAGCGATTCGGAGAGAGCCTCTCTTGTGAAAAGCCTGAAAGAGGATCTGAATAACCAGATGTCCCGCTTTACAAATATGATGATGCAGACCTTCCAAAAGCAGGGCATTACAGTTAACCAGGCCAATGGCAGCAATGATTTCTGGAGGATGATAGCCAGCGGGAACTTTACGGTGGATCCTCAGACGAAGGCGGAAGCGCAGGAAGCGATTTCCGAAAACGGATACTGGGGAGTGGCGCAGACATCCCAGAGAATTTTTGATTTTGCGTATGCCCTTGCGGGGGACGACGTAGATAAAATGAAGGAAATGCAGGCGGCTGTGGAGAAGGGATTCCAGCAGGCAGGAGCAGCGTGGGGAGGAGATCTTCCGTCTATCTGCGGCGATACCCGTTCGGCAGTCGGCAAACTGTTTGACGATTACTATGCCAAACAGGGAGAAAAATAGTGAAGCCGGCATTTTAGAAATGGATTTTATTCCCGACCAGGGCCAGGAATGGCAAAGCGGTATTGTGGATGTATCGCTTTGCCATTCTTTTGAATTTCATAGTTTTTTATAAAGAGAAATAGAGCATATGGAAAAACAAAAAATTTTAATTGTGGACGATTCGGAGATGAACCGCGACCTTCTGATTGATATTCTGGATGACCAGTATGATATTGTGGAGGCGGATAACGGCGCGGACGCGATTGCGATTCTCGCGCGGCAGAGAACAGATTTCTCACTTTTGCTTTTGGATATTATGATGCCTGAAATGGATGGATTTGAAGTGCTGGCCCACATAAACAAAAATCATTGGAACGATACCTTTGCTGTTATGATGATTTCAGCGGATGATTCGCCAGCAAATATAAAACGCGCCTATGATCTGGGGGCTTTTGACTATATTGGCCGCCCCTTTGATTCAAGCATTGTCCGGCGCCGGATTTCCAATACGATGTTTTTATATGCCAAACAGCAGCGCCTGGAAGGAATTATTGCGGAACAGTTCCGCGAACAGGAAAAAAATAATGAGCTGCTGACTTCAATTTTGTCTCATATTGTGGAATTCCGCAACGGAGAGAGCAGTCTGCATGTGCTGCATGTGAAGACCATTACAAAGCTTCTTCTGGAACAATTGGTGCGTCAGACAGACAGCTATCCTCTGTCAAAATCAGATATCACATTGATAAGTACAGCGTCCTCCCTGCATGATATCGGAAAGATTTCAATTTCCGATGAAATTCTAAATAAACCGGGGCGCCTTACAGCGGAAGAATTTGAAATAATGAAGACTCATTCGGCCATAGGCGCCCAAATGCTGATGGACTTACCAATGGAACAGCAGGAGACGCCGTTAGTTAAGGTCGCTTTTGAAATATGCAGGTGGCATCACGAAAGATATGACGGCGGCGGGTATCCGGACGGATTAAAGGGAGAGGAAATTCCCATTACCGCCCAGGTGGTTGCCATGGCGGATGTATACGACGCTTTGACCAGCGAAAGGTGCTATAAAAAGGCATTTTCCCATGAGAAGGCGCTGAACATGATTACGGAAGGACAATGCGGTATTTTCAATCCTGTTCTTTTACAGTGTCTGAAGGAAATTTCAGAGACGCTGAAGCGCGAGCTGTTTAATGGCCGGATGGAAAAAAAGATGGAAGATGTTCGGAACATGGGGGACAAAATTGACTATGACAGGCTGTTTACCCGGGAAAAATACACGCTTCTTTCTGGAAACCGGCGACAGCAGCAGCTATTGTATGTGGATTCCCTGACCAATGTTTACAACCGCCGCTATTGTGACGAGTTTTTCCAGAGTGGAGAAGAGATCCAGGCGATTGTGGTAATTGACGCAGATAACTTTAAGCATATTAACGATACATACGGCCACGCGGTGGGAGACGTTGTGCTGCAGGGCATCGCCCAGGCGATTTCCTCCTGTGTTCGACGGACAGACGCTGTGGCCCGTTATGGCGGTGATGAATTTGTCATTATATTTAACAGTATTCCGGTATCTGCTTATAAACAAAAGCTGGAGGCAATAAGGCAGACGGTCGACGCTCTGGTTTTGGACGGATATCCGGAAATCCATACGACTGTAAGCATAGGCGGGGCATATGGAGAAGGGAAGCCGAAGGAGCTGTTTAAAATTGCGGACAGTATGATGTATCGGTCGAAGGCGGCAAAAAATCAGGTAACAATCTGTTTCCTTGACAAGGAAAATAAGGAGAGTAATGAAGACGAAAGCGTTACTGACGATTAAGACCTCCGCAGACGATTTGCAGTGGATGTTTCGGCAGCTGAGAGAAAACCGGACAGTTGCCGGACAATATATAAAAAGAAAGAGAGAATGGTATTATGAATCTAAAGGATTGCTATATGAGTTTTGGCGGCGATTTCGATGGTGTGCTGGAGAGATTGAGACGTGAGCAGACGGTCCAGAAATTTGTTTATAAGTTTCTGGATGATAAGAGTTTCGAGCTGTTTGAGGCGTCTATGGAAAAACAGGATTATGAAGAGGCGCTTCGGGCTGTCCATACCCTCAAGGGGATTTGCCAGAATCTTTCCTTTGACAGGCTCTATACCAGCAGCAGTCTTGTGACAAACGCGTTAAAAGAAAACGATTATAAGAAAGCCATTGATCTGACGCCCCAGTTATCCGATGATTACAGCCAGGTTGTGAATGCGGTCAGGGAGTATAAAGAATCCAGGGGGGAATAACAGCATAATGGGGAGCAGTCAGAAGAAGGATCCAATAACCAGGTTCCTGATGTACAGCCTTATGGGGCTTTTGTTTTTCAGCATCATTGTTTTCAGCCTGTTGGGAATTTATATGAATCTGGAGAGCAGAAAAACCATTTATGAGGTTGGAGAGATCTACATGTCCGGAATGAATGAACAGATGGCCAGGCACTTTGAAAATGTCATCAAGCTGCGCTTTGAACAGGTTCATGGCCTTGTTTCCGTTGTTCCGTCCAAAAGCGGTAAAGCAGAAGATTTATATGAGGAACTTGTTTACAGAGCGCAGGTCAGAGAATTTGACTACTTAGCCCTTTGTTCTGCGGATGGAGAATTTGAAACTCTTTATGGGGAGCCCATACAGCCGCTGAATCCGGAGCCTTTTTTGAAGGCGCTGGTACAGGGGGAACAGAGAGTTGCTGTGGGAACTGACGCATCCGGAGATAAAGTGGTATTGTTCGGCGTTGACGCGGATTATCCCCTGCGGAACGGAGAGAAGAGTACCGGTCTCATAGCGGCTGTTCCCCTGGAATATGTTACGGATTTTCTTTCCCTGGAGGACGCGGGGCAGTTGACGTATTATCACATTATCCGGCCGGATGCCAGCTTTGTGATACAAAATTCCAATATAGAGCTGTTGGAATTTTGTAATCTGTTACAAAAGCAGATGGGGCCTGACGCAGGGAGCACGATTGCCGATGACAGTGTCAAAGAGTTTAAAGATGCCCTGCGGGCTAACAGGGGATGCTCTGTGACATATGAAATAGAAGGTGAGGAGCTGCAGATTTGCGGTATGCCATTGCCTTATTCTGAGTGGTATCTGGTGGCGGTCATGCCGTATGGCACATTGGACGATGTGATTAACAGTCTCAGCGGCCGGCGTATGGTCATGACGCTTCTGGCCTGTGTTTCCGTCCTGCTCATTCAGACATTGATTTTTTTCCGGTATTTTTCTATGTCCCGCTCACAGCTTCATGAGCTGGAGGAGGCGCGCCGGTCGGCGTTGGAGGCAAGCAAGGCCAAAAGTGAATTTCTGGCCAATATGAGTCATGATATCCGTACCCCCATGAATGCGATTGTAGGCATGACTGCCATTGCGGCCGCCCATATGGACAACCGGGAACAGGTACAGAACTGTCTGAGAAAGATTACGCTGTCCAGCAAACATTTATTGGGACTGATCAACGATGTTTTGGATATGTCGAAGATTGAAAGCGGAAAATTGACCCTGACCGTCGAACAGATTTCCTTAAAGGAGGTTGTTGAAGGAATTGTCAGCATTATGCAGCCGCAGGTGAAAGCAAAAAGGCAGACCTTTGATATTCATGTGGAAAATGTCGTGACGGAAAACGTCTGGTGCGACGGCGTGCGTCTGAATCAGGTTTTGCTGAATATTTTATCCAATGCAACCAAGTATACGCCGGAGGGAGGCTCCATACGGCTGTCTCTGTTTGAAGAAAAATCTGAAAAGGGAGACGGATATGTACGGGTTCATATTCATGTAAAGGATAACGGAATTGGAATGTCTTCGGAGTTCCTGAAAAAGATTTATGAATCTTACAGCCGCGCAGACGGAGCCAGAATCCATAAAACCGAAGGCGCCGGTTTGGGTATGGCCATTACGAAGTACATTGTGGACGCGATGGAGGGAAACATCGATATCGAAAGCGAGCTTGATAAAGGTACGGAATTCAGGCTTACGTTTGATTTTGAAAAAGCGGACATGGTAGAAATGAATATGGTTCTTCCGTCCTGGAATATGCTTGTGGTGGATGACGACGAATTATTATGTAAAACGGCTATGAACACGCTGAAATCTATCGGAATAAACGCAGAGTGTACATTAAGCGGAGAAAAGGCCATAGAATTAGTGTTGGAACGCCATAAAAGAGGAAACGGATACCAGATTATTCTTCTTGACTGGAAGCTGCCTGGTATGAACGGAATCCAGGCTGCGAAGGCAATCCGGCGGGAGTTAGGAGATGACGTGCCGATTTTGCTGATTTCCGCATATGATTGGAGTGAATTTGAAACAGAGGCTAGGCAGGCGGGAATCAACGGTTTTATTTCCAAGCCGCTGTTTAAGTCGACGCTGTTCCATGCGCTGCGAGAATACATGGGAAGTGAAACCGTTCACGACCAGACATCAGACCAGAGCGTTGAGCTGTCCGGACACAGGATTCTGCTTGCGGAGGATAATGAGCTGAACTGGGAGGTCGCTGAAGAGCTGCTGTCTGACCTTGGGCTGGAGATAGAATGGGCGGAGGACGGCCAGATCTGTCTGGATAAGTTCCAAAAGTCGCCGGAGGGATATTATGACGCGATTCTTATGGACATACGGATGCCCAATATGAATGGATATGAGGCCACGGAGGCAATCCGGGCGTTAGACCGTGGGGACGCGGTGTCCGTTCCGATTATTGCCATGAGCGCGGATGCCTTTTCGGATGACATACAGCATTGCCATGAGTGCGGCATGAACGCTCATATTGCGAAGCCCATCGATATTGCGGAGGTTTCCCGGCTGCTGAAGAGGTACCTGATATAAACGCACATGCCCGCTGACGCAGGCGCCGCCATGCATGAAAGTCGATTGAAAAAAATATTAAAAAAAGTGGAAAAAGTCCTTATGGAAACGGAAAAGCCGCCGATATTATATGATGTAAAGGGAAATAAAATCCCCGTCGACGGTGTTCTGTTAAGGGCCCAACGGAATACCAACGCTGAAACAGGGAAGTTTCAGTGAAAAACAGTATAAATTCAAGGAGGAAATTTTATGCAGATTCAACACAATATATCAGCAATCAATTCTTACAGAAACTTAGGCGTTAACCAGAGCGCTCTGAACAAGAACTTAGAGAAACTGTCTTCCGGTTATAAGATTAACCGTGCAGGCGATGACGCTGCCGGTCTTGCTATTTCCGAGCAGATGAGATCTCAGATCAATGGTCTTAACCAGGCTGCAGTTAACGCAAACGACGCTATCGGTTTGATTCAGACAGCTGAGGGAGCTCTGACAGAGGTTCACTCCATGCTTCAGCGTATGGTAACTCTGGCTACCCAGTCCGCAAACGGCACTTACAACTCTGTTGCAAGAAACAACATTCAGGAAGAGTTTAACAAGCTGAATGAAGAGATTAACCGTATCGCGAACTACACAGACTTCAACGGTGTTAAGCCGATCGCTGCTACCGCTACTGGTACAATGACATTCCAGATTGGACCGACAGCAGGCGAGACAATTCTGGTTAATTCCAGTGCAATGGATGCGACAACACTTGGAGTTAAGTCACTTGTTGTAAGTGATCAGACTTCTGCTAATGCCGCTCTTTCTTCCATCAATACGGCAATTAATACGGTTTCCACGTACCGTGCTCACCTTGGTGCTTCTCAGAACCGTCTGGAGCATACCATCAACAACCTGAAGGTTACTTCTGAGAATATCACTGCAGCTGAGAGCCGTATCCGTGATACTGATATGGCAGATGAGATTACCGCCTTCACAAAGAACAATGTTCTTTTACAGGCTGCTCAGTCCATGCTGTCTCAGTCCAATGCCGTTCCGCAGAACGTATTAAGTCTGCTTCGGTAATTAAACTGTACGTATCGTACATGATTTTTGCCCGCCTCATTGCGGGATAATCGGGAAAAGCCATTGAAAGCCAACGCTTTGAATGGCTTTTCTTATATCAAATGGAATTGGAACATGGGAGAGCAGATATGCGTTTGTCACAGTGCATGATCGTAAAAAATGAGGAGCGCAACATAGAAAAGGCGCTGAGCTGGGGAAAGGGAATTGTCTGGGAGCAGATCGTGGTGGATACGGGAAGCACGGACAGGACCGTGGAGCTGGCGGAGAAAATGGGGGCGAAGGTATTTTACTTTCCCTGGCAGGATGATTTTTCGGCGGCAAAAAACTTTGCCATAAGTAAAGCTTCCGGGGACTGGGTTGCGTTTTTGGATGCGGATGAATATTTCCCTCTTGAGGAAGCAAAAAAGTTGATGCCCCTTTTGGAGCGCTATGACAAAGGGGGATATTATGCTGTGATGACCTCATGGCTCCAGGTACGGGAAGATGAAAGTATTTTTGCCGGGGGAACCCAGGCGAGGCTCTTTAAAAGGATGGAGGGGCTGGTATACCGAAACCGGATCCACGAGGAGCTTTCCTTTCAGGGAATGGGAATTACGCCTTATATGGCGGATGCGACAAAATTACTGTCCATCTATCATACAGGGTACGCAGGCAGCGAGGCTCAGAATGAAAAAAGAGGAGAGCGGAATATCCGGCTGCTTTTGATGGAACTGGAAGACCATCCGAATAATTATCATCTGATGTGCTATCTGGGGGATTCCTATTTGACAGCGGGCAAGCCGGAGGAGGCCAAGGAATGGTATTATAAGGGCATCGCAGGGATGCCGGAAAATCTGAACAGACATGATATTATAAATGCGACGGCCTTCTGGAAACTTATGATTATCCTGATAGATGAAAACGATGAAGAAGCGCTTCTGAAGCTGTATGAAAAGGCAATCCGTCGTCTGCCGGAGGAAAGCGATTTCGACTTCCTTTTGGGCCGGTTTTACGCGAATAAAAATGAATTTATAAAAGCGGCCTCTCATTTAAAAAGATGTCTCTCCCTGCTTGAAACATACGGGAATGCCAACAGAGGAATGCTGGTCAGCGGGGACCTTCCGGGAACCTGGGAACTGCTTGCCCTTTGCTGTTACCAGACAGGGGAGCTGGGGGAATGTGTAAAGTACTGCACCGTCCTTTTAAAAGCGGACCCTTACCGCCCCACCGCCCTGGTGCTGTTTTTGCGGGCCTTTCAAAAAGAAGGTGGAGACAGCGGAGAAAATGCAAAGGCAGTGGCAGCATTTCTGGAACGTCTGTACCATATGGAGCAGCAGAAAGACCGCCTCCTTCTTTTGCGCGCTGTTAGAGAGACAGGGTATGATAAGCTTGAAGAACTGATCCGTCAGAAATGCCCTGAGGCAGAGCTTCAGGAGTTTGACAGGGCTATGGCGGAGTATAAGGGAAAAGCGGAAGAGGCGAAAGAGTTCGAGTAGTACAAGAGTATATTATTTATTTTGTATATAATCCCTGTTTTTGAAAGTTGAATTGGAAAAATGGTGCTAAACCACAGTTTAAAATCTGTGGCTTAGCATCTTTCTAATTTCTGCATCAGATAGGAAATAGGATGTAAGAGGCAGTCTGGTTTTTGCCGAAAAAGCACTAATAAAGTCAGAGCCCCTTGCCAGATTGATATATTTCCTGTTAGTAGCGCAACATTTTGATATTATTTTCTACTGTCCTTACGACATCCATGAACTTGTAACGGAAGAATACCTATCCAAAATCCTCTGGGAATTGAATGAGGAACACAAGGAGCTGCTCTTTCTTTACGCTGTCCGGCTGTTTGGCTCAACAAGGATCGCTAAAATACGGAATCAAAGCGACCGGAATATCCGTAAGGTGCCATGGCACAATGCTCAAAAAGATAGGGAAAAAGCTGCTCCCTGCACTTTTAGATAAGGCAGAAAAGAAGCAGCCAATGACCATTTTGGAGAAAGATTTTTTAGAAGAATCTGGAATGGAGATTGATTCAGAGGAAAAGAAATCGTATAATGGATAATATAAATTGAAGTTATTTGGGTTACAATACATGACGGAGGGTTTTGTATATGAAGAACCTTTTTGAACGCACCAGTTCTAACTGGGTGCGATATAGTGAATATGAATGGAGGGCGGCAGAGGACGGAACTCTGTATCTCACACCCACCAAGACAGCACAGCTGAGTATCTACGATCCGCTGGCAGAGTATCAGAAAATTGTATTGGATGCCATCAATATAGGACGCATGGGTTGACAGATAAGCCGATGGCGGTCAACATGAGCTTTCAGCGAGAATATTCAGAACGATATGAATGGATGAAACAGCAGTTCATCGACTGGGCGTTTACCTATATTAACAGTTCCCTTTATTATGAGGATTATGATACACTGAACGATGAAACCCGGCAGATGATGCAGCAGAGCATGGCAGCTTTTGGCGGCATAGCGCCGACTTACCATATCGCCCTGTTGGATAAGCCGACCATCGTTTGGGACTTTCATTCCCTGCTGCTGGGTATACAGATGATGTTCAGCTTTATGCTGACCGACAGCGAAAACCCGATTAAGCTTTGTAGGCACTGCACCAAAGCCTTTGTTGCAAGCAGACCAAGTGCTGTATTTTGCAGCCCGCAGTGCAAGAACAAGCATAATGTTTACAAAAGCAGAGCGAGAAAAAATAGATCTGATAGGGAATGATTGGATGGTGATACATAATGGCTGAAAACAAGAATACAAAATTGCAGATCCGAAACAGCACGGTGGATTTTCTTGTATTTACAAAGGATGCCCACGAGGATGGTATTGAAGTTCGTGTTCAGGATCACGATGTATGGCTGACACAAAAAGCGATTGGACAGCTTTTCGATGTAGACAGAAGCGTTGTCACAAAACATTTGAAAAACATCTATGAAAGCGGCGAATTGTCCGAGGAATCAACTTGTGCAAATTTTGCACAAGTTGCGGATAACGGAAAAACCTATCAATATAAGTTTTATTCGCTATCTGTCATAATTGCCGTTGGCTACCGTGTCAACTCCGGCAGGGCAACACAATTCAGGCAATGGGCAACAAAAGTGCTGGATACCTTTGCGAAACAGGGGTATGTTTTAGATAAGAGCAGATTGATTAACGGTCAAATTTTCGATGAGGATTATTTTGAACACTTAATTTCTGAGATACAAGAGATTCGAGCCAGTGAGCGCCGTTTCTATCAAAAGATTACAGATATCTATGCTACTGCCGTCGATTATTCCTTTGATAGCCAAATCACAAAAGATTTCTTTGCGACGGTACAGAATAAGATGCACTATGCCGTTCACGGAAATACCGCAGCGGAAGTCATTGTAGCAAGAGCAGACCACACAAAAGAACATATGGGATTAACCTCATGGCGCAACGCTCCTGATGGAAAAATCGTAAAAGCAGATGTGTCGATTGCAAAGAATTACTTATCTAAGGGTGAAATACAGGAGCTTAACGAGATCGTTACGATGTATTTGGACTATGCTACAAGACAGGCACGGCGGCATATTCCCATGACGATGGCAGATTGGGCTTCCAAACTGGATGCATTCCTGCAATTCAACGATGCGGAAGTCTTACAAAACAAGGGTAAAGTCACAGCCGCAATCGCAAAAATCTTTGCAGAAAGTGAATTTGAGCAGTACCGTGTCATTCAAGATCATCTGTATCAAAGTGATTTTGACCGTCTTGTTGCCAGCACAGAAGAAAAAAACGACTAACGACAGAAAATCCCGTTATCAGCCATATCATTCTATTTGATCTTCCGCTTTGAGTGCTTCGGTTACGCCTTCCTGCTTTGCCATATCGGAAACGATGTTTTCAATGCGCTCGTTGCAGGCTTGATCGATTTCAACTAAATGCTTGAACAGCGTTCCCTCCAGCACATAGTTGTTGTAGAGGATTTTACGGTACTCTTTCAGATAGCTGCGGCGCATACGCCCGTATTTGCCTATCTGATATTCGCCATCATCCGGCAAAGTAATGTTGGGAATGAAATAATCGCCTACTTGACGGTATGTACCGCCCATTTCTTCAAAAATAGATTTCATAAAGTTCAGCTCCTTTTTGCGTTGATTTCCAGCGGTTATAAGGCTTTTTTGACTCCTTTCTTACAACTGCTTTTCAATTTACCACAAATGAGCCGCAGTCATATGTATTAGATGGCAGAAACCACCCTTTACATATTAACTCTTGATTTGGCATCCTATTGGAGTCGGCGAATAGATGATGCAAACTGTATTGTTTATCGGATAGAAGATAATGTGATAAAGATTGTTCAATGCGGTTCTCATTATAGAGATAAGTAAAAATGGAAATATTTTGGCATCAGAAAATCAGCAAGTCATTATAAATGATGTAATTGATGTAAAAATGGGTGTGCATTTGCATAAAACTTAAATAAATAAAGATAAGAACAACAAAGAACATGCCGAGTTCGAGTAGTACAAGAGTATATTATTTATTTTATATGGCAGGCAGTCTATGAGATTGCCTGTCATATTTGCAATCTCTTATTTATATGAAAAGATGTTGGCTATGAAAAACTGGGATATTCCTATTTGGATATGACAATGGACGAACTTGATTTAGAGCTGGGGACGTTTAGAAAGTTGAAAAAGAGGGAGACTTCAGGATGATAGTTGTTGCCAGCATTCTTAAAAGAGCAACCGGACTTATGACTACATAGCAATGTCTTATCGGATGGAGATTGTGGAGGATAAAGATGAAGGCGGTTTTGTGGTAAGAGAATGATTGGCAGGCAGTTGTGCGACAAATAAATCCATATTATTAACTAAGCCCATAGCTGTGGGTATGAAACTCATAGCTATGGGTTTTTTAACGTCTTTGTTCGCCTGGGTTGATATAAGCTGTCCCTTTTTACTTTCGCAGGCCTGTTTAAAACTATGAGAAACACGCTTCAAGCAGGAGGACTGACGGCCCAAAGGGGAGCCCCGCTGTCGCGGCTTCCCTTTAATTCGGACAGCAGTTTGGAGAGTTCCCATTCTTTTGTGCTGTTTGCGTAGCTGCCCGGATCGGCGATATATACATTTCCGTTTTCCAGAAGTTTGGTAATGACAATAAAGTGGCCGTTCTGGGTAAGGGAACCTTTTCCCATAAGGGCTATAAGAACGGACCCTTCTCTCAGTAAATCGGATACATGCTCCTGAGAGCGGTCCTTTACGCTTTGTACGTTCAGTCCGAACGCGGTCAGTGAATCAGCAATGAGACTGTGATAGGAGCCGTGATCCGGAGCGTAATATCCATTGGCTGCCGCCCAGTCGGCGGCTTCGGGCGGCGTAAGGTTTACAGAAGAAAAGCTGGAAATAACCATAGCCACGGCCGTCGGCCCGCAGCCGTGGGAGCGTATGGGGTCGGCGCCGCCGTATAAATAATCCGCCCACCGGCTGTCGCCCTGATTATAATAAATCATAGGGCCCATAGCGCTGTCCATGATGTAATAATAGGTGTTTTCCTCCGTCTCCGTCAGAGCGGTATCCAAATCTTCTATCGCCCCCATCTCTCCCGAGGAAATAAGCTTTTCCAAATCTTTTTGGGGAGGTTCTTCTGCGGCAGCAGACTCGGGTGAAATTGGAGAAGATGCCGTTGAGGGAGGAGACTCCGGCGAAGATGTATCGGGAGATTCTTCCTCAGCGTCAGCGGTTGCCCGCTCCAACCGCGCGAAAAGCTCTTTTGGCAAAGAAGCAGCCCGTGAAAGGAGGGCTGGATTTGCCCATAAGAGACTGATGCACAGTGAGCAGGAAGAAAGAACAATGCCGGCTGTCAAAATATGCTGAAGAAGTGAATATAGCGTCGGCTGTTTCTTTTTTTTGCGTTTCATGACCTGTCCTATAGAGTCCCACCAGATTTTACGGCCAATTGAGTCAGTTGGTTCAAAACGACCTGATGGATGGAGTTTAAGCTTGCCTGGACGCATACGGCGCCTATTTTATGCGCCTCCATTGGCATTCCGTAGACAACGCAGGAATCCCGGTCCTGACCGATGGTGTAAGCTCCGTTCTTTCTCATACGCAAAAGTCCGGCGGCTCCATCAGCTCCCATGCCTGTAAGCAGGACCCCTATGGCGTTTTCCTTTGCCGTGTAAGCCACAGAATCAAAAAGTACATCAACAGAAGGCCGGTGCCCGCTTACCTTTTCTCCATCCGCGCACTGCACGGCATAGCCGGTTCCCATCCGAACCACGCGCATATGTTTTCCGCCTGGAGCTAACAAAACGTGATTAGGTTCAATCCGCTCTCCGCCTTGGGCTTCTTTTACCGTAAGACGGCACTGCCGGTTTAAACGTTCTGCGTACATGGACGTAAATCCTTCCGGCATATGCTGGGTAATCACAATTCCCGGCATATTGGCAGGAAATTTGGTCAGAATTTCAAGGATGGCTTCGGTTCCCCCAGTGGAAGCTCCGATGGCGATGATTATTTTATTGTCTATTGCGGCCCGTGCAGAAGAAAGGGCACGGCCCTTTTCCTGACTAAGAAGAGGCCGTACCGCTGCGGGTTTTGCGTTTTCCGGAATACGCACATGGAAATTAGAGGCAAACATGAGCTTAGAGGAAAGCCTGGTCAAAAAAATTTCTTTTTCATTGGCGCTCCCCATATCCGGCTTTTGTACATAGTCCACGGCCCCGGCAGCAAGAGCATCGATTACCTTTATGCTTAAAGAAGATACAAGAATAACAGGAACCGGGTGGAGTGGAAGAAGCTTCTTCAAAAAATCAATGCCGGACATTCCCGGCATTTCAATGTCCAGCGTAACAATATCGGGCTTTAACAGTGGGATTTTCCGCTGGGCGTCAAAGGCGTCCACGGCATAGCCCACAATCTCAAACCTTTCGTTCTTTGATAAGGAACTCATGAGCCAGCTTCTGTAAACAGCAGAATCATCAACTATCATCAAACGAATTTTTTTATCCATAACAAAAATCCCTTCTTTTTACAGAATGCGGTTACAGGCTGCGGCGGTAAACCGCAGGAACAATATAATCATAAGGACAGTTTTCTTTGCTTAAACTTTCTGAATGGCCGATAAAAAGATAGCCGCCTGGTACGGTAGCCTGATAAAAGCGCCGGATCAGGGCTTCTTTTGTAGGCAGATCAAAATAGATCATAACATTCCGGCAGAAAATAAGATCGAAACGCCGCCTGAACTGGATTGGGTCCATTAGATTAAACGTGCGGAAAATAACATTTTGCCGAATAATCGGAGCAATGGTGTAAGAGCCTGTGCCATCTTTTACAAAATATTTGTGCTTCCATGCAGAGGGAACACGGGCCAGGCTTTCCTCATGATAGGAGGGGTGCTGAGCCGCATCCAGGATATTCTGTGAAATATCGGTGGCCAGGATACGGGTATCCCAGGCGGGCGCCTGGGAACCGAAAAATTCCTTCAGATACATGGAGATTGTGTAGGGCTCTTCTCCAGAGGAACAGCCTGCGCTCCAGATGGAAAGTACTTTATCGTGGGCGTGTTTCTTAGCCAGCTCTGGAAGCACCGTTTTATTCAGATAATCAAAGTGCTCTTCCTCACGCATAAAATATGTATAGTTTGTAGTGAGCTTATTTAGCATATCCGTAACCATTTCAGGTTTCCGGGAGGATACCAGATCATCCACATATTTGGTAAAATTCGCATATCCCATCTTTGCAAGGGTATTGGAAAGTCTGCTTACAATCAGCTGTTTTTTCTGGGATAAGTCAATTCCATAATGTTTTTGTATATAGACATACAGCCGCTGGAAATCCGCTTCACTCAGGCTTAACATAAAAAATCAATCTCCTCTCGTCGTATTTTAACAGGGATCGTTGACAAGGGCCTTGCAGTCAAAGGACATAAGGACACGTCCGTCTTCCAGAGTTACCATGCCGTCTAAAAGCTTCTGCTGACGCTTTACAGGAATGGAGCGGACATTTGCAAGGTCAATATCAATTACCTGCTGTACGGAATCTACAATGATTCCCAGAGAAAGAGAGTCCACCTGGAGAACAATGACGCAGGTCTGGCGGGTGTATTCCTTTTCCTCATAGCCCATGTAAAGACGGATATCGACGACAGGAAGTATCTGTCCCCGAAGATTTAAAATTCCTTTAATGTATGGAGGAATCATAGGAATCGGGGTAATGGAATGGCCGTTTATCATTTCGATGACATAACTTGTACTCATGAACAGAGAAAGGGCACCGGACTCAAAAACAAGACAACGCTCAACAGACGAACTTCCTGTCTGAATTTCGGGCTGCTTCTCTGCTTGGTTTTCAACTTGATTGGACATGATACAAAACCTCCCTCAATTACATACTTTTAATAGCGGCAGCGTACAGACCGAGAATATCCAGGATAATACTGATATTTCCATCCCCGAGGATGGTGCATCCGCTTATGCCGTAATTTTTGAGTTCAAACGAGTTCAAATATGCGGGAAGAGGTTTCACCACAACCTGCTGTTCTCCTATCAGACTGTCAACGAACAGGCAGTAGGAGCAGTCGCCGGCCTCCACCCATATCAGTATTCCGTCCCTCATATTGGAAGCGTTGGTATCCATGTGGAAAAATTGATGAAGCCGGAGAATCGGATAAAAGCTGCCGAGGCAGTCGACGATTTCGTTCCCGTATTCATCATGAATCACCTGTTCCTCCGTTACCTTAAAGGACTGACGGATATTGGAAACAGGGATGGTGAAAATCGAATCTCCAACCGTAATCTTCATGCCGTCCACGATTGCCAGCGTAAGAGGAATCTTCATGCTGATCGTGGTGCCTGTGCCTACTTCACTGGCAATGGAAATCGTTCCGCCCACGGATTCCACGTTCTTTTTGACAACATCCATTCCCACGCCGCGGCCGGAATATTCCGTCACGGCCTTGTTGGTTGAGAATCCGGGAAGCATGATAAGCCCCAGGGCTTCCTTTTGCGTGTACTCACTTTCAGGCTTTGTAAGGAGTCCCTTTTCAGCTGCTTTTGCAAGGAGCTTCTGGGCATCCATTCCATAGCCGTCGTCGGATACGGAAATCACTACTTCGCTGCTGGTGTGAGAAGCGCTGAGAATGATCTCTCCCTGAGCAGCCTTGCCGGCATCGATACGCTCCTGCTGGGTTTCCTCGATTCCATGGTCCATGCTGTTACGGACAATATGCATAATGGGATCCTGTATGCTGTCGACGATTGTTTTGTCGACCTCCGTATCTTCTCCGATAATGGTAAGGCGCACATCCTTTCCCAGTTTCTGCTTCATGTCCCTGACAATGCGGTTCATCTTCTGGAATACCCCTGATATGGGCACCATGCGTAAGGACATGGAAATATCCTGAAGATCATGTGTGAGCTTACGCAGCTGCCGCGCAGACTTCATAAAGTTGTCAAAGCTCTCTTTAGGCAAAAGGTTCAGCTCCGGAGAGGAGGTGACCATAGATTCTGTAATTACAATTTCGCCTACAATATCATTAAGGCTGTTTAACTTCGTCAGATTAACGCTGATCAGGCTCTGCTTTACCGGAGAATGGCTGGGCGCGGCAGCGGAAGGGCTGGCGGCTGCCGGTTTCGCGGCAGGAAGGGCAGCGTTATCCACAGCAGGGGAAGCCGGCGCTTCGGCGGGAACAACTTCCTTATCCTGGACAGGCTCCGGGGGATTCAGCAATTCATAGGATCTTATATAATTCTGCGTCTGCATAATGCTTTCCGCCTGAGCGGCTGTGTCTTGGCTTTCGAAGGCCAGGAAGAAACCGTTGTCGATAAGTTCCTGGCAGACGGACGGATTCGTTTCCATATCCGCCGGATAATATCTGAAATCCAGGCCGCATTCTTTGAGGTTGTTGACAATAATATAAGCCCGCAGGTTTTCCATTCCGATTCCTTCTTCAAGGAAAATATGGATAAAGCAGACCGCTTTGGAATCCTGAGGCAAAACGGGAGCGTCCGCTTTCGCTTTTGGGGCGGCGGAGACTTCCTGGGTATCTTCTGCGGCGGCACTGTCTCCTTCGGAACTTATTTTTTTGAGAAATTCATTGATTTCAGAGGCGAACGAATCAATGTTATCAGAAAGCGGTTCTCCGCTTTCCACTTTTCCAACCTCGCTCCTTAAATAATCCTCTGATTTGAACATCAGGTCAAACAGCTCCCTCTTATGTTCCGGATTCAGAGAGTCAATTCCTTTATCGCGGATATAGAAAAACAAATCCTCGATATGATGAGCGATTGTAGAAAGGGAATTAAATTCCATCATGGCAGAGGAGCCTTTGATGGTATGCATGATTCGGAAAATTTCATTCACATCATCCGGGGAAAAGTCCCCTTCTTTTTCGTCCTTTACCAGCATTTCATCTAGCTGATCCAACAGAGAATTGGATTCATATAGATAGGTATCAAGAATATCATTCATGCCGTTATCCATTGCGTTCCCACCACTTTCGTTAAAATATAGTTGTAAGTCATAAATCTTTATTTATTTATCGGCAAAAAGTAAAAAAAAATAAGGAAAAAATATGAGAATTAAATAATAGTTATAAATTGCGAAAAAGTGCCGATATAAATTAAAATAATGTGGAAAGGCGGCAGTACTGTGCGGGAACAAGTGAAACAAAAAATGCGGGAAATGATTGCCACCCTTGGAAAAGGGGAGGCGATACTGGATTCCAAGATAAAGAGAAATGATCTGGATATGCTGGAGGAGCTGCTGGAAGATATGCAGAATTCAGCAATTACCATTGGCAGAACGATTGAAGAGGAAGAGGGATACCAAACAAAAACCGTAAAAATGCTGGAAGAATACTGTGAGCTGCTCTATGAGTATCTGACGGAACAGGAACGCGGGGCGCGTTTCAAAACAGGAAGAGCTCTGGCCGGAAAACGGGGAGAGATCAGCAAATGCCTGGAAACAGAGTTTGAAGGTACTCTGGTGGCTGTGTTTCTTGTTGGCAGTCAGGAGGGATGGCAGCTGATGGAGCCATTCTGGAACAGCCTTGGGGATAAGGCAAAACGCCATCTTTTCTGCGTATCACCTGCGTGCCCGGATGTCCTTGACGGGATAAAATCAGAAAATTTTGAATGGTATGATATGAGCGGAGAACGTCCGGATTTTGTATTTCTGGACGGTCCGGGAGGAAAAACGGCCTGTGAGTTCGGAATGATCAGGGAAAACGCGGAGGTTGTATTTTATCTTCCACACTGGGAGGAAGGAGCAGAGCCGGAAAAGGAAGACTGTACAGGCCCTGCCGCCCGCTGGTCGGATATTCTCGTGGTTTCGTCAAAAGAGGCGGGAGAGCTTTACAGCAGATACATGAGCGCTCTGGAAAATGGAAAGGAACTGGCACGCAGGATATATGTGGCCGGTGTGGCGGACAGCGCTAAGCTCATGAAAAAATATAAAAATTACTCTTAACTTTTTTCTTTTTTTGACGATATATAAAATAAATGTTTTCTACAAAATTACAAGATAAAGGAGAGTTATTATGTTTGAAAAAATGAAGCTGAGAACCTATTTGCTAACAGTATTTTCCGCTATCATTGCTCTGACAGGCATTTTGACGGCTGTTGCTGTGTTTGGAATGGGTAAAATCGAAAGCGGCGCCAATAATCTGTTGGACAATGTGATTGCCGCGGATACCGCTATGAAAGAATGCCGGATCCATGTAAATGTTGCGGCACGGGACCTGCGGGAAATGATGCTTACAGAAGATCAGGCTACAGAAGAAAAACTGAAATCCGATATAAACGCAAGTCTGGCGTCCGTGAAAGAGAGACTGGCTGTGTTCAAAAGCGTTTACGGCACACAGGATGGATTGGCGACAGAATATGAAACTGCGTTTAATCAGTGGACTGATATTGCCAACAGAGCGATATCTGAGATAGACAAAGGCAACAAGGAACAGGCAAAAACTATTATATTAAATGAATGCTCTCCGGTTCTTACCAATCTCAGCTCCATTGCCCAGAAAATCAGTGCAGTTACAACTCAGGAAAGAAATGAAAGTGAGAGCGCGTCTCTGCAGCAGATCACGATCTTCAGGTGGCTGTGCATTGCTACATTCATAGTTGTATTGGTGGTAAGCCTTTTCCTTGCGATTATCACAACCGGAAAGATTACCGGCATTGTCAGAAGAGTAGAAGAAGTAGTGGCCGAGCTCTCCAAAGGAAACCTGAAAGGTTCCATTGATTATCAGGCAAACAATGAATTCGGTACTTTGGTGGAGCGTATAAATTTCTCCTTTAAAGAACTTTTAAAGTATGTGGAGACTATCGACTACGTAATGGAGGAATTCGCAAAGGGCAATTTCACCTGTGCTACAGATGTGGATTTCCTTGGAGACTTCAAGAACATAAAGATTTCCGTCGGGAATTTCCGCACAAAGATCTGCGATGTGTTAAGCGAGCTGCATGCCGCTTCTGAACAGGTGAACGTAGGCGCAAGCCAGGTTGCCAGCGGAGCACAGGCACTGGCTCAGGGAGCTACAGAGCAGGCTGGAAGCGTAGAAGATCTGTCTGACAGAATTAATGAAATATCCGAACAGATTTCAAAAAGCGCTGAGTACGCTCAGAACGCCAATACCGTGGGCCGCAAAGCCAGCGAGGTTGTAAACAGAAGCCGTGACGAGATGAAGCAGATGCTTGGTGCTATAAAAGATATTGCTATTGCTTCTGGAGATATTCAGAAAATCATTAAGGTAATTGACGACATTGCGTTCCAGACCAACATCCTGGCATTAAATGCAGCAGTGGAAGCAGCGCGGGCAGGAAACGCAGGTAAAGGTTTTGCAGTTGTTGCAGATGAAGTACGTAATCTGGCGCAAAAGTCTCAGGATGCGGCCAAGAATACGACAGAGCTGATTGGAAGATCTTTACAGCATGTAAAGAATGGAGAAGAACTGGCGGCAAATACGGATGCAGCATTTGATGAGATGGCCGATCAGACAACACAGATACTGGATATGGTAGAAAAAATCGCAGGTTCCTCTCAACAGCAGGCCGATGCGATTGCTAACATCTCCCAGGGTGTTAAACAGATTTCTTCTGTGGTACAGATGAATTCTGCTACATCAGAAGAAAGCGCTGCCGCGAGCGAAGAGCTGAGCGGTCAGGCCAATGTTATGAAGTCCCTGCTGAATCAGTTCCGGATATCAGAGGATGCCGGATATAAAGGCGAAACATATGCGCCGGAAAAGAGAAGGGAAATGCAGGACGACTCAAGCAAATACTAAAAGAAATTTTTGGCTGCCGTACCGGAATGGTACGGCAGTTTTTTTGTTTCATAGGAAAGACCTCCTTTTCATACATGAGTAAACAATTTTTGCATAATCAGTAAAAATTTTCCAGACCTGGCCACTGCTGCGCCGTGTTCATATGAGCAAAATTTCCCGTAAAGTGGAGCGTGCGGCTACCGAAAAACAATTTTTAAACGCGTTTAGGGTTAATAATGAATTTTAGGTATTAAAAAAAATTAGATTGCAATTTTAGAGTAAATGTTATATCATAGTCTTAATCGCATGATGCGGCTCCATGGGGCTGAAATTGTGTTGCAAAGATAACAGTAACAAAAGACGAGAAAAAGTAAAGAGCGTTTCCTGTACCTTAGAAAGTACGGGGGGGGTATTTTGCATATTTTGACATTATAAATATGTGATCGCTGTTCGATATCCTTACGATTATGAGTAAAATCCATCTGATCAGATTTACCTTACGGTCAGCACACAGATGCTCAGATCTGCGGAACAGTTACATAATGTAAAATATCTCAGCTTTACTTTTTAAGAACATAATCCGTGTTATATTTAAGACGGATTTTTCCCTGTTTCATAGGAAAACTTCCTGCGGGAGGCTTTGCCGGGTTAGTGTATAAAATCAAGATGGCCAAGGGCCTTTCCTGTGAAACAAAAAGCACATCGTGCATGAGTGTGCCCGCGCGAAAGAGGAAGTCCGGCGCTGAATTTTAAAAATTGAAATGCAAAGGGAGTGATGATATGTCAGATATGTATGGAAATGCGATAGGGCTTGCAGAAAAACTTCTGGACTATTTATGGGGGAGAGAGAATATAACTCTGAATAATATTGCTAATGATGACACCCCCGGTTTTAAGGCCCAGTATGTAACGTTTGAGGAAGAATTTAAAAAAAAGCTTCTGAATGCCGGCGGTACTGACGGAAGGAAAACTCAAAGCGAGATGGCGCAGGCAATCCAGTCAAGCAAGGCCAGACTGCATACGACCTGGAATGAATCCACCCGTCTGGACGGTAACAATGTGGATATGGACCAGGAGCAGGTGGAGCTTGTACGTACGGCCTACGAATATCAGCAGGTGGTAAATTCAATTAACAGCGAAATAAGCCGCCTCCGCACCGCGGCCAAAACCTTTTAACGGGTGATTCATAAAATTAATAAACAGGAGAGACGAATCATGGAATTATCAACGCAATTATCAGCAGAATTTATTAAACCGATGGAACCATGGGATTCCGTATCGGGAATAGGGGCCGCAACAGCAAAACCCGTTTCGGGGGAGAACAAGACTCTTTTCCGGAGCGTATTCGAAAATGCTGTGGAGCAGGTGCGTTTTACCCAGGAAGACGCGGAGAATAAAAAATATCTTCTGGCAACAGGCCAGTTGGACGATGTTCACTCCCTGCCTATTGCTGAGGCGAAAGCGACCCTTAGCGTTGAGGTGCTGGTTGCTTTGAGAAACAAGGCACTGGAGTCTTATAATGAAATCATGAAAATGAATGTATAGTTCAACAATAATGGCAGAAGGCTGGATGGGAAATGCATACTCTAAAGGAATACTGGCAGAAACTGTCGGATAAATCAAAGAAAATACTGGTGACAATCACTGGGGTAACGGCGGTGATTGTTGTTTTGGCGGTTATAGCCCTTAAAGTTGGCTTTCAGCCGGAATACAGCACTCTTTTTACCGGACTGAATCAGGAGGAAGCCCGGGAGGTCGTGTCGCTTCTTCAGGAAGAGAATATTGATTACAGGTTTAACGATAAGGAAGGCGCCATTCAGGTCACCAAGGAAAATGTGGACCAGACAAGAGCGAGACTTTTAAGCCAGGGGTATCCGAAAAGCGGCTTTACATATGATATGTATCGTGATAATGCGGGTCTGATGACGACGGAATCAGATAAAAAGCAATATACGCTTTATGATTTGCAGGATCGTTTGGGAGCGCAGATCCGCTTATTTGAGGGTGTGAGAGACGCAAAGGTGACGATTGCAGAAGCGGGGGAACAAAAATACGCCATTTCTGATCAGAACGCCACAGATGCGTCTGCTTCTGTTGTGGTAACCATGGAGAGTGGGAAAACCCTCACGTCAGATAAGGCGGAAGCCATAAAGAATCTGATTGCCCGTGCTGTAAGAGGAATGAATTTTACCAGCGTTTCTGTTTTTGACGCAGAATCCATGATGGAAATCGGAGGCGACAGCGCGGATGAAAGCGGCTTGGGCGGTGCGAAAGATCAGACGGCTCTTACGAGCCTGATTGAAAGCAATATCGGGGCTAATGTGCGGCGCGTACTGGAAAAGCTTTACGGTCAGGGGAATGTGGCAGTTTCTGTTAAAGGAACCCTGAATATGGAAAAACTGATTCAGGAAAACACTCTGTACTCAACGCCGGACAAAATTAATGAACAGGATAAAACCGGACTGCTGCATACAGAGGAAGTTATAAATGAAGATTCTCTGGCGGCGGATATGTCCGCCGGCGGCGTGGCCGGCGCGGATGCCAATGCGGATACGCCCAGATATACCAACAATGATAACACTGCCGCCGTTACGGACAGGGATACCAATAGCAGCGCAGCAAGGGAATGGCTGTACAATACAATGAAGGAACAGCGCCAGATAGAGCCGGGGGTTCTGGAAAATATCACTGTCGGAATTGTAATTAATACCAGTGATTTGTCCGTAAGCGAAAGTGATCTTGTAAAGCTGGTCGCTAATTCCGCCGGAATTCCCCTGAGCGAGGCGGACCAGAATATTGCGATCGTGCGTGCGGAAGGTCCCGGAACGGCTCAGCCTTCGGAACAGCCTGCTCAGCCAGTAAGCACACAGCCGGAACAGGTTTTACCGCTGCCGCTGCCGGTGATTATTGCGATTATTTCTGGTATCGTCCTTCTTTTGCTTCTGATTCTTTTGCTCATACTCCGCAGCGGAAGAAAGAAAAATAAGGATGCAGATGCGGATCTGGACGGAATGTTCGATCTCGCGGAAAATGCGGAGAACGAGTCTGCAGCCGGTGAACCGCAGGGAGCTGCGGATGGGGCGTCGGCAGGCGTGGCTGCACAGGACGAGGAGATGCGAAGAAACGAAGAGATTATCAATCTTCGGATGCAGCATAGCATGAAGCTGAAACAGAACATCGGCGATTTTGTGGATCAAAACCCGCAGATTGCCGCAAAACTAGTGCAAGGTTGGCTGAGAGGGGAGGTCGAGGACGTTGGCAGAAAAGGCAGCGACGCAGCAAGAAAAGAAAAATGATGCGGATATCATTACGGATCCCAGGCAAAAGGCCGCAATTGTGGTTGTGTCCCTGGGGGCGGACAGAGCCTCGCAGATCTATAAATATCTCAGTGAACAGGATATTGAGGATTTAACTTATGAAGTGGCGAAGATGGGGAAGACCACGAATGGCCAGGTGGAGTCTTCCCTGGATGAGTTCTATAAATTGTGTCTGACCCATAAAATGATGTCGGACGGCGGGTTGGATTATGCCAGAAATGTCCTTGAAAAGGCGTTTGGAGAAACAGCGGCCAGAAGTCTTCTGGAGAAGGTTTCCAGAACACTGCAGTCCAAACCGTTTAACTTCTTTATGAAAGGCGATCCGAAGGCACTGCTGTCTATGCTGCAGCATGAGCGTCCTCAGGTAATCGCCCTTATCATGGCTTATATGGATCCGAAACAGGCCGCTCTTGTATTGGAACAACTTCCGGATAAAAAGCGTATACTGATTTTGGAGAAGATGGCGAATATGGACAGAGTGTCTCCGGAAGCCATTGAGATCGTTGAAGAGGAGATGAAACGTAAGTTTGCGACGATCATCACCAGTGAGGACAATATGAATCTTGGCGGAATTGACTTTGTTGCTGATGTTATGAACAATGTGGACAGAAGCAGCGAAAGACGTATCTTTGAAGAGATGGATAAACATAATCCTGATCTGGCGCAGGATATCAGAGCGAAGATGTTTGTATTTGAAAACATTCTGGATATGGACGACCGGTCCATTCAGCGCTTTGTTCGTGACTGTGATACAAAGGATATTGTTTATGCCCTTAAGAGCGCTTCCGACGAGATGAAGCAGGTATTCTTTGCCAATATGTCTAAACGTATGGTTGAGACGGTAAAGGGTGATCTGGAAATTACCACCAATGTAAGGCTTAAGGATGTTGAGGAGGCACAGCAGCGCATTGTCAATATTATCCGAAGCCTGGAAGACGCAGGAGAGGTTATCATTAAGAAGGGAGGCGATGATGATGACAACATCATCGTTTAAAGGCATTGTAAAGCCGGGAGAGGCGAAAGTGGAAGCCTTTTCCTTTCCCGTCCAGTGGCCTTCTCCTGTAAGAAAGGTAAAGAGAGATGAGTCTGAGGCGGAAGAAGCGCCTCCTCCGGGCTCGGAGCCGCGGAAAACGGCGGCTTATGCGGTGTTTCGTGAATCTGAGGAGACTTTAGAAGAAGCGAAGGCAAAAGCCCGGAAAATTCTTGAGGATGCGGCTGCACAGGCGGAAGAGATTACCGCAAAAGCAAGGGAAGCCGCTGAGCAGATAAAAAAGGAGTCTGCCTCCCGGGGATGGGACGACGGATACCGGAAGGGATATGAAGAGGGACGGCAGGAGAGCACGAAAAAGGCGGCGGAATTACTGAGCCAACAGAAGGAAACGTTTCGCGGCAGCCTGGAAAAAGCGCTCCACTCCATTGATGAAGCCAAGGAAAGAAGCCTGGAAAAGTATCTTGATGAATTAAAAGAATGCGCTCTCGCCGTAGCAGAAAAGGTAATCTGCGTCAGTCTGAAATCCAGTGGCCAGATCATTAAGAGAATGCTCATTGCAGAGACGGAAAAACTGAAACGGACCGAATGGGTAAAGATCTACATGGAAAAAACCAATTATAATATGATGATGGAAGCGGATGCCGGCGTTGTAAACGAGCTTGCCAGATTGTCGGACAATATTAAATTTGTAGTTATGAACAAAGAAGGAAGCGGGAGCTGCATCATCGAAATGCCGGAGGAAATCGTAGATATCAGCGTGGACACGCAAATGGATAATATAAGGGAACTGCTGGAAAACATTAAAATTTAGGAGCGCTTATGTTTGAAAAAATCCCTCAGATGGTGGCCAAGGCAGAAGTTGTAAGCCACATTGGGAAAATTGAAAATGTGGTGGGGATGTCCATAGAAGCATCCGGCGGTCGGTCCGGAATCGGCGACATTGTAATGATTTATAATGAAGAGCAGAATTGCCAGGTGCCGGCGGAAGTTGTGGGCTTTAAGGACGGCAAAATCCAGCTTATGACTTATGAGGCGACCAGCGGGATAACTTCCGGAAGCTTTGTCCGCAACACAAGGCGAAGGCTCAAGGTGCCGGTGGGGAATTTCCTGAGGGGCAGAATCATCAATGCCATGGGAGAACCTATGGATGGGAAAGAGGAATTTCATCCGACCCAGTTTTATACGGTGAACAGTTCCTATACAAACCCCTTAAGCCGTCCGCCGATCCGGGAACGTCTGGAATTTGGGATCAAGGCCATCGACGGGTTGAATACCATCGGAAAAGGCCAGAGAATAGGAATTTTCGCGGGCTCCGGTGTGGGAAAAAGCACATTGATGGGAATGATCGCCAAAAATGTTAAGGCTGATATTAATGTAATCGCTTTGGTTGGAGAGCGAGGACGCGAGGTTCTGGAATTTGTCCAGAAAGATCTGGGTGAAGAGGGAATGAACCGTTCGGTGCTGGTAGTGGCGACATCGGACCAGCCCGCTATGCTGCGTATGAAATGTCCATTGGTTGCCACAACGATTGCAGAATATTTCAGGGATCAGGGAAATGACGTTCTTTTGATGATGGATTCTTTGACACGTTACGCCATGGCCCAGAGGGAGGTTGGACTTGCCATTGGGGAACCGCCCATTGCGAGGGGATATACTCCTTCCATCTATGCCGAGCTTCCAAAGCTTCTGGAGCGGAGCGGGAATTTTAACCAGGGCTCCATAACAGGGGTATATACGGTGCTGGTGGAAGGCGATGATACAAACGAGCCGATTTCCGACACAGTCCGGGGAATCTTAGACGGTCATATTGTGTTGAGCAGACAGCTTGCAAGCGAAAATCATTTTCCGGCCATTGACATTGGAGCAAGTATTTCGAGACTGATGGTGGAGGTGGTTGAAAAGGAACACCGCTTCCTGGCCTCCCGTCTTCGGAATATGTTGAGCCTGTACCAGAAAAATGCAGACCTTATTTCGATTGGCGCTTATAAAAGAGGCACCAATGATGCTCTGGATGAGGCAGTTTCTAAAATCAATCGAATTAATCAGTTTCTGGAGCAGGATATTGATGAGAGCTTTGAATATGATGAGACGGTGGCATTAATGAAAGAGATTATCGGCTAGGAGATAAGAACATGAAAAAGTTCCGGTTTGGTCTGGAAACAGTCCTTGATTATAAAATGCAGACATTGGAAAATCTGAAAACAGAGCAGGCGGCCATCAACAGGAAAGTCGTCCGCCAGGAGAATGAGGTGGTCCGCGCCCATAACAGTCTGAACGGCTACCAGGATGCCTTTAACGAAGCAAAGGGATCAGGGGCGTTAATCCAGAATTACCGTTTGTATGACATGTGCATTGAACGGATGGGCCAGATTCTGGAAGAAGAAAAACAGCGGCTCGAGGAGCTTAAGGAAAGGGAAGAAAAAAAGACCAGAGAGGTTGTGGAAGCTAAGATAGATACATCCAAATTCGAGAAACTGAAAGACAGACGCCTCGTTGCCTATAATAAAGAGGTGATGCGGGCGGAAGAAAGGTTTTCTGAAGAGTTTGTAATCCGAAGTGTGGTGCAAAACCGTAGCCAGCACAGGGGATAATTCAGGTAATTACAGCAATTGCTGTTAATTATAAAAATGTAACAGTTCGGCAGGACTGCTGAACTGCTGCAAAAATAAAGAAAAGGAGGAAATGTTTATGACCAATGTTGAGATGGTGCGGATGTCAGCACAGGATAAAAAGCTGTCCAATCCATCAAAAACGTCTGGAAAAAAGGCGGCGGATTTTTCCCAGCTGATCAGCGAAAAGGCGGCTGATGCGAAAGACACTGGAACTTCGCAGCCGAATGGAAAAGTTCAGGAAAAGGAAAATTGCGGGAAAACGGAGCCTGAGGATAAGACTGATGCGGATGCCGATAATTTACAGACCATGCAGCAGTATCAGGATTTTGCAGCAAGACTTGAGTGGGAAATAAGCCAGCCTGTTCTGGTATATGAAGAGCCGTCTTCAGGACAGGAAATTCAGGCACTGGATTTGAACCCTGAGGAGGTGCTGCAAAGCAAAGCAGCGGAAAGCGAAGGTGTGGTCAGGGTACCTGCGGAAAGTCAGCTGGTTCTGGAGGAGCTTCCCGAAACGGAGAAAACGCCCAGGACGGTGTTGGAAACAAAGGGAGAGGAGACTGCGGCTCAGGATGTGAAATTTTCCGCTGATGAGCCCAAAACGCCCGTAAAACCCCAGGAAACGCAGGCAGAGCAGAATTCCAATATACCGCAGCCGGAAGCATCCAAAGGAAAGGCGGGAGAAACGTCTAAAGAAGCGACAGGCGAAAAGACGGGGGAAACTCCCGGAGAAAAAATGCCGGAGAGCTTTGAAATGCCCAAAAGTGGGATCTCGCCCCAGAAAACTGAAAAAACGCCGGAAACCGACCGGAAAAAGACGGATTCAGGCCGGATAGAGCAGGCGGGCCCAGGAAGCGAGGAGGAGACGCCAAAGCAGGTACAGCTTGCACCCTCAGCGGAAAGCGGCATACGGACAGAGAACCGTATACTTCAGACAGCCAGGCCCACAGAGACAGTCAGGACCACCAGGCAGGAGCTTTCCACAGATGTTGGTAAAACCATTGCAAGCCGGATGCCCTTAAAGAACGGGGAGATGGTGATTGAGCTGGAACCGGCGAATCTTGGAAAAATTATTGTCCGCGCCACCTATGATGCGGGCAGGGCGACTGTGGCGCTTATGTCTGCCAACGT
The DNA here is from genome assembly GCA_910586315.1 of uncultured Lachnospiraceae bacterium. GTDB lineage: Bacteria > Bacillota > Clostridia > Lachnospirales > Lachnospiraceae > CANRXD01. The sequence continues at coordinate 56,636 of CAJUIP010000006.1, forward strand.
TAAGACTCTCGAGATTCTAAGTCGGGATGCCGGAACCATTGCCGGGATGATTGAGGAGAAGACCGGACAGGAGACAGTCGTTTTTGTACCGAAGCAGGAGGAATATCCTGAGGAATCGGGGAAGGAACGCGGGTCGAACGGCCGGGAACCGAAACAGCAAAATGACAGAAAAAAACAGCAGTCGGAGTCGTTTTTACAGCAGATTAGACTGGGACTGGTCTGAGAAGGAGGAAATATGGCTGACAATTTAAGTGTAAGCGGTACAGAGAATCCATATGTAACCCAACATTATTCCGCTTCTGCTAACGAAAAAAACACGATGACCATTGAAAGTTATTTTAAACTTTTGGCCGCTCAGCTTCAGAATCAGGATATGACAAATCCCATGAGCAACAGCGAGATGATGGAGCAGATGACCCAGATGGCAATGGTTCAGTCCTTGAGCTCCATGACAGAAGCGGTAAATACTTCCATGAGTCTTACAACGCAGACCTATGCGGCCGGGTTAGTGGGACAGGAGATCACCGTCGCCGTGACAGAGGATAATGCTTACGGACAGCCGGTGGCGACAGGCGTGAAATACGGAGTCGTTGAATCGGTGACCTTTGTTGGGGGAGAACCCACCTTTAGAATTTCCGGCGACGACAAGGACTATTCCCTCTCCTATCTTGTGGGAATGGGAAGAGTGGACGATCCCTATAATAAAGACGATAAGGGACCGGGCGAAGACGGGCCGGGAAATACCGGGTCCGGAGACAGCGAGGGAGAGCCAGGAGCCGTAAATACGCTCTTTGCTGACTTAAGTAAGAAAGAGGACATTCCGTTTTTAGGGTAGAGGAAAAAAATATGGAGATAAAAGCAGTAGAAAGCCTGAACTTCTCCAAACACGCCGCAAAGCGGATTGAAGAACGGGGAATTACAACAGATGTACAGTTTAAGAATGTTCTGGAACACGCAGTAGCGGAGGCCCGGAAAAAAGGGGCCAAAGATTTGGCGGTGATAGGAAGCCAGGCGGTTTTTGTTGTAAATGTACCGAATAATGTAGTCGTTACGGCCATGTCCAGAGAGGACATGACAGAGAGAATTTTTACCAATATTGACAGTGCTGTTCTCATTCCAAAATAGGCAGGACCGAAAGGGTGCCATACGAAGTGCCGGAAGTGCACATAGTAGAGACAGCGGAAAGGAAAATAAACATGTTAAGAGCAATGGATTCAGCAGTATCAGGACTGCGGGCGCATCAGAACAAGCTGGATGTAATCGGACACAATATTGCCAACGTAAATACCTTCGGGTTCAAGTCCCAGAGTTACAGCTTCAAAGAGGCCATGTACCAGACGGCTACCCAGTCCACAGGGGGCGTTCAGAATACAGACACTACAGCGGCAGGAAGCAATGCGGCTCAGTATGGATACGGAACCTTGATGGGTTCCATTACCACGGATATGGGTTCCAGTACGCCTACGTATGTCGGGGGACTGAATGCCTGCATTAACGGTCAGGGATTTTTTATTACACATGCTATATCGAATAAAGAAGATTTGGATATAAGTGATGAAACCAAGGCAGAGGAGATTTTAAAGGGAGAGGAGTTTGCCTACACCCGTGTAGGTCAATTCCAGCTTGACAGTCAGGGATATCTCACAGATGGAACAAATTTCATTTATGGTTTCCGTCCGACTGATACAGGGTTTAATACGGAAGAATTATGTGCCCTCAGGGTTCCGTCTGATTTGAATAACGGATTTGGCGATAAGGCATTACAGGCCAAAAGCGTCAAAATTAATGAGTTGGGCGAAGTTACGGCTACAGTAGAGAACCCCCAAACTAAAGAGGCTACCCAGGTATCTCTTGGTAAGATTGCTATTGTAACCTTTCAGAACCAGGAAGGCCTTGCGAAGAGCGGCGGAACCTATTATTCTGCAAGTGTCGGCGACAATACGGGCAACTGTGCTGCGACTATCGCAGGCGGATCCAACGCAAAACTGATGACGGGCTATCTGGAGGCGTCTAATGTAGATCTGGCAAAAGAGTTTTCAGAGCTGATCACAACCCAGAGAGGTTTCCAGGCCAATACGAAGATCATTACAGTCAGCGATGAGATCCTTTCTGATCTGATCAGTATGAAACGATAATTGTAACTGGCAGAAAGCTGAACAGCTATAGATAATTAAAGTGTCTTTCCCGGGGCTCCTTCAGGTTCCTTCCGGGAAAGGCAGAGGCGAAAAGAAAATGATATGATTACAGTAATCCGTTTGAATGGTGAAGCACTTTTACTTAATTTCTTCCAGATTGAATCCGTGGAAATGATACCTGAAACAAAGATCAGGATGATGAATGGGACGTATTTTCTTGTGAAAGACAGTGCAGAATCCATTACCAGGCAGATAAAAGAATTTTTGAGGGATTGCCGCCCTCAGCTTTTATAGTAATACAGGAGGCATTTTCATATGGATTTGACAACATTAATAGGAATTGTAATCGGCTGTGTTCTGATAGTTAACGGAATTAAGTTGGAGAATATCGGGAATTTTGTGGATATGCCAAGTGTCCTGATCGTAATTGGAGGTACCCTTGCGGGAATAATCGCAAGTTATCCTTTGTCTATTCTGTTGGATATTCCAAAACATTTTTTAATTTTGTTCCGTGGTAAAAAATATAATATTCCTGCGTTAGTGGAGCAGATGGTGGATCTGGCCATGGTAGCGCGCCAGAATGGCCTTCTGGCTTTGGAGGAGAAGGCGGAAGAAATTAAGGATCCGTTTTTTAAGCAGAGTGTGTTGATGATTGTGGACGCCAATGATCCGGAGAAGGTTCGATACGTGCTGGAGCGGGAACTGGAAAACATGATGGTCCGGCATGATGAAGCGGCGGGGCTGTATGAAAAGGGATCCGCTTATGCGCCGGCCTTCGGAATGGTAGGTACGCTGGTTGGTCTGATTAACATGCTGAAGGGACTGAATCTGGACGGCGGGTCCGGCGGGGCCTCCAACCTTGGACAGGATATGTCGGTGGCCCTTATTACAACCTTCTATGGAAGTGTTCTTTCCAATCTTATTTTCCATCCGATTGCAAAGAAATTACGTATCCGCAACGACGAGGAAGAGCTTTACTGTTCTACCATTATTGAGGGAATTATTGCCATACAGGCAGGAGAAAATCCTAAATACTTAAGGGAGCATCTTTTAGCTTCCACGAAACAATCTGTTCAGCGCAAACTGTTGGCAAAAGCTGAAAAAGCCCCCAGTTCAGAGGCAGGTGAAAAGTAATGAAAAAAGGAAACCGACCCACAGACGGCGGCGGTAACTGGATGGATACATACGGCGATATGGTCACCCTGCTGCTGACATTTTTCGTTATGCTTTACTCCATGTCCAGCATAAGCGAACAAAAATGGGAAATCTTTGTACGAAGCATCTACCCTGATAATTTGAAGGAGGCACAGGAGGATATCAATGTCGGCGGAGTCATTGATCCCACTGCGGAGACAGAAGGGATGAAGCCAGATGAGCTTACCTCAGATGATGTACTGGATCTGGATACGCTTTACCTGACGATTGCCCAATACATGGAGGCGAGCGGCGCTGAGGGAGTGACAATCTCGAGAGGAGACGGCTACACCTTTGTAAGCTTTAACGATAATGTGTTCTTTAACGGCAACGAGTCTGTTATTACGGAATCCGGTCGTAAGATACTGGCTGATTTTTGTGCAGCCATCGATCCGGTGAGCGGTCAGTTGTCCCAGCTTAATATTATGGCCCATACGGCCCAGGGCGATCCCAGCCGGCTTAATAATCCGCGTGTAGACCGCATGCTGTCGGCCATGCGTGGAGCAGAGGTATGTACTTTTATACAGGAAAAGAATGTGATCGAACCAGAAAAATTAATCAATATCAGCTATGGACAGTTCAGACCAGTAGCTTCCAATGACACTTCAGAGGGAAGGGCAAAAAACCGCCGGGTTGAGATGCTGCTGCTTGATGAAGGGGAAAGCGGGCGTTCCATAAGCGAATATCTTGAAGAATATAATAGCGGTAAAAATGCAGACAGGACTGTTGTGACAGGCAGTCAAAACGGAAATGCTGACTCCGGGTTTACACAGACACAGTCCTCGCCTGAAAATGTAGCCAGTATCCTACCGTCTTCAGATACAGAGGCACCTGCAGACACAGGGACTCCTGCGGATACAGGGGCGCCTGCGGGCGCAGAGGCACCTGAAGATGCAGGGACTCCTGCGGGTACAGATGTACCTGCGGGCGCAGAGGCTCCTCCGGACATAGAGGCTCCTGCAGGCGAGGAGACATCAGAATAAAAGAGTAAAGGTGGTTTCAGCAATGGCAGATGTACTATCCCAAAGCCAGATAGATGCGCTTCTTAAGTCAATGCAGAGCGATGGCCCTGAAAAGACAGAACAGGCAGTTGAGAAGAAGCCGGAGCCCGAAGAGACAAAATACAGTAAATATGATTTTTACAGTCCGAGAAAGTTTACAAAGGACAAAATAAGAATACTGAACAGCGTTTTTGAGAACTACGCCCGTATTTTGACCTCACAGGTAAACGGAATATTCAGGGTTCTTACAGATATAACTGTGCTTGAAGTACAGGAGCGCAGATATTATGAGTTCGTCAATTCACTCCATGAAAATGACAGTATCACACTGGCGGATGTTGAGATTGCCGATAAGGGGAAAAATAATGTTCCGCTCATGGTATATGTTACTCCCGGATTGATTATCACGCTGATTAATCACATGCTGGGCGGCGGAGATGAAGTTGTAAAACTGGAGGATAATTACCATTATTCTGATGTGGAAATTGCCTTATACCGGAGAGTGGTGAAGTATTTTGTACAGGCGTTAAAAGATGGCTTTTCCAATTATATTAATGCCAAGTTCGAAGTGCAGAGAATTGAAGAAAATCCAAGCATGGTTCAGGAAATTGGTCTTGACGAAACCGTAGCGATTATACATCTCAATGTGGATGTGGCGGGCATGGCGGTAGAAAAGATAAAAATATGTATTCCAGGCACTCTGCTGGAGTATATGTTCCATCTGATCGACAGCCGCAAGCATATTGCCAGAGGATATTCTTATGAGGACAATAAGGAAGTGATCATGGATAACCTGCGTTATACGTCTCTTCCTGTAACAGGCCAGTTAGGTACTGTGGAACTGGAACTTGAGACTCTTTATAACCTGAAGGTGGGTGACGTCATTTCCATGAATAAACCCAAAGACGGAAATGTGAAAATTTTTGTAGGCCGCCAGCCCTGGTTTACCGGAAAGATGGGGGCTTATAAGAAGAATATAGCTGTCAGCATTGAAAAACAGATTTATGAGGAAGATGAAAATGGAGACAGTGAAGAGTATCTTAAGCAGGAAAAAATAAATTAAAGCGGAGGATAAGAAGATGGAAAAAATTATGTTAGTAGACGATGCTGCGTTCATGCGAATGATGATAAAAAATGCTCTGACAAAAAGCGGTTACAGCAATTTTGTTGAGGCGCAGGATGGGGCGGAAGCAGTTAAAAAGTATGCAGAGGAAAAACCGGATCTGGTTATTATGGACATTACCATGCCCAATATGGATGGTCTTCAGGCCCTTAAGAAGATTAAAGAAGGGGATGCATCCGCAAAGGTAGTTATGTGTACTGCAATGGGACAGGAAAGCATGGTGGTGGATGCAATAAAATCCGGAGCAAAGGATTTTATTGTAAAACCGTTTAATGCGGAAAGAATTGTCCAGACAGTAAATTCCATTTTTGGGAAATAGGGAGGGATACAGATGGCATATTTAAGTTCTTTTGATATTGCCGCCTCCGGTATGAGCGCTCAAAGACTCCGGATGGATATTGCCGCGGAAAATATAGCAAATATTGACACCACGCGGACCGAGGCAGGAGGTCCATACAGAAGAAAAGTCGTGCAGCTTGAGAGCTACGGAGCCGGTTCTTTCCGGGACGCTCTGCGAAGCGCTTCCCGTGGAGCGGGATTTTCAGGCAGGAGTGCCGGGGTCAGAGTGGCAGGTATTCTTGAGGATGACAGAGAAATGAAGCGGGTTTACAACCCGGGACACCCGGATGCCGATGCAGAGGGATATGTGAATTATCCGAATGTGGATTTGTTAAAGGAAACAGTAGACAGTATGTCGGCCACCAGATCCTATGAGGCAAACGTGACAGCATTAAATGCAATGAAGCTTATGGCTCAAAAAGCGCTGGATATAGGAAAATAAAGGTGTGGTATAAATTGAGAGAGCAAAAGGAGACGAATAATGGGCGCTTGTGATTTTACGGAGATGGAACTGGATGCCATAGGCGAGATAATGAATATCAGCCTGGGGGCATCGGCGACAGCCGCATCGAAAATGCTTGGTGAAGCAGTAAATATTACCACCCCTACTGTCCGGGTATTGTTGAAAGATGAGTTTGATTTTAAAAAGCTGGAACCAGCCGTAGGGGTTGAGATTTCTTATGTAGAAGGATTATCGGGCAAGAATGTTATGATGTTTGCCCTCAATGATGTCCGTATTATTGTAGGAATGCTCATGGGCGGGGAGATACCGCCGGATGAATTTGAGCTGGATGAGATTAATATGAGTGCAATATGTGAAGTTATGAACCAGATGATGGGATCATCCGCAACTGCACTTTCTGAGTTTTTTGGCTATGCCGTTAATATATCCACGCCGAATTCTTTTCCTGTGGAAAGCGAAGAATGGTTTAAGGAACGATTTTTTCCCGATGGCGAAAAAATGGTTGTGGTCCATTTCCTGCTTGAGATAGAGGGGAAGCTGAAAAACGAATTTTTGAATATTATGTCTACGGATCTGGTTAAACACCTGATCGAGCCTTTTTCAGAGACTCTGAAGGAAGACGAGGAGCAGCCTGCCGAAAGCTCACAGGAAAGCGGGGCGCCTTTGGAAGCATCGAGCCCAGCTGACGAGGGAAAAGATCTCGTGCAGCCACAAACAGCCATCCAGCCAGAGCAGCCGGCAGCAGCACAACCGCAGCCAACGGTCCAGCCGCAGGAGCCACAGGCAGTCGTGCAGCCGCAGCCAGTGGCACAGCCGCAGGCAGCCGTACAGCCACAGGTGGCCGTGCAGCCGCAGTCAATGGTGCAGCCGCAGGCAGTTGCATCTCCCTCTGCTTATCAGGCACCCCCTGTATATCAGCCGATGCCTATGGATCCCGGTATGCTCCAGCTGATAAATCAGATGCAGCAGTCTCAGCTGCAGATGATGGAGCTGATGAAGGATATGAGGGACATGAAAGACACGCGGGAGAAAGGGAATCGGGATAGTGCGCTGATTCATCCGCTCCAGAACGTGCCGTTGGCGGAGGGCGCTTCAGGCGGTGAGGAGGAAGCTGTAAATCAGGAAATGCTGATGAAGGTTCCTCTGGAAATATCCGTGGAGATTGGCCGGACGAAAAAGCTGGTTAAGGATATTCTGGAACTGACTCAAGGCTCTCTGGTAGTGCTTGATAAAATGGCCGGCGAACAGGCAGATTTATATGTCAATGGACAGTGCGTCGCCAAAGGAGACATTGTTGTAGTGGAGGATAATTTCGGCATTCGTATCACAGAAATCATTGCCAGAAATTTGAACCCAGAGATTTTATAGTTATGACTGATTTTTTTTCACTATTCAGCGCCATACTTATGGTAGGCCTTGTGCTGGTTTTGGCCTGGTGGTCCAGCCGGATGCTGGGCGGTCATTATCTAAAAGCGTCTTCCAGTCAAACCATGAGAATTCTGGAGCAGATACGTCTTGGAGCAGATCAGCGGCTGCTTCTTATGAAAATGAAAGAGAAGGTGTTTCTGATTGGAGTCAGCCAGGCAGGAATTCAGCTTCTGGCAGAACTGGATGAGGATTTTAAAAAAGAATATGAGGCCTGTTTAAGAAAAGAAGAGGGGGACAAAAATGAATGATCTTCTGGCGGGTTTAAATGGAGGCAATGTACCGGCGCTGGAATTGATTTTCATGCTCACCCTGGTGGCTTTGCTTCCGTCCATTGTAGTCATGATGACTTCTTTTACGAGAACCATCATTATTATTTCTTTTACAAGAAATGCAATGGGAGTCCAGCAGACTCCCCCGAATATGGTGTTAGTGGGTATTGCCTTGTTTTTAACGCTGTATATTATGGGGCCTGTGATAGGAGAAATTAATGAGACTGCGTACCAGCCCTATCTGCGGGGAGAGCTTACGCAGGAGGAAGCAGTGGCCCAGATGTCTGTTCCCATGAAAGAATTTATGCTGCGAAATACGGAAAAAGCGACATTGGATCACTTCGTGGAGATGTCCGGGACGGAGATACGAGAGGACGTAATGGATTATCCAATGACCATCGTGACTCCGGCATTTATGACCAGTGAACTGAAGCGCGGGTTCATAGCAGGATTTCTTATTTATCTTCCGTTCCTGCTGATTGATATTGTGGTCGCCACCACGCTTATGTCTATGGGAATGATGATGCTGCCGCCTGCAATGGTTTCTATGCCCTTTAAACTTTTATTGTTTGTAACTGTGAATGGATGGGAACTGCTGTTCTCCAGTATTGTGAGAAGTTTCCATTAGGCGGCCGGATGGGAGGTAACTATGAGCAACGTTGAGGTGCTGGACGTCATGTACCAGACATTGCAGCTGATGCTGAAACTGTCGCTGCCCTTTTTGCTTATCAGCATGGTAGTTGGCGTCGTGATTGCCGTTTTCCAGGCGGCGACACAGATTCATGAGCAGACCATTACGTTTGTTCCGAAATTGCTGTCGATTTTAGCGGTTCTTGGAATTCTGGGAAGCTCTATGCTGGCAATGCTTCAGGATTTTATGCAGATGGTTTTTGGAATGATTGCCGGGGGCTGATAAGGGATGTTTATCTTATTTTCCTTAATCGTCATGCGGATGACCGGAGCAGTGGTTTTAAACCCCATATTTGGAAGAAACAATTATCCGGCCCGTGCCAAAGCCGCGTTTGTGTTTGTATGCTCGCTTATGCTTTACTCCAGTTTGGACCAGGAGACGTTTCAGGAACCGGCCAGTCTGCTGGAATACGGCGTGATGCTGGTATCAGAACTGCTATTCGGGTTTGTTTTGAACTTTGGAATTGAGTTGTGCATTATGGTGATCCGTTTTGCCTCCGCGATCATGGATCATGCGATGGGACTCAGTATGGCGCGGGTTTACGATCCGCAATATCGTACCCAGATGACAGTCACCTCAGGGATGTATTATGCATTTTTAATGCTGCTTTTTTTTGCTGTTGACGGCCATTTAAGGCTGTTTGAAATTTTCTTTTCCACAGCCCGTCTGATCCCTTTTGGTTCTGTGTCGATCAGGCCGGAGCTTACAGAAGCGATACTGGAAATGTTTCAGGACAGTATTCTGATGGGTCTTCAGTACGCGATGCCCCTGATTGCCATGGAGCTTGTTGTGGAAGTGGCAGTGGGGATTATTATGCGAATGATTCCCCAGATCAATGTGTTTGTAATTAATATCCAGCTAAAAATTGTTGTGGGAATCCTGATGCTTCTATTTTTGTTCAGCCCCATGTCGGATAAACTGAACACGATTATAGATAACATGTTCCAGTCCCTTTGGAGTCTGGTGATGATGATGAGCTGACTGCATAAAGAAGGGAGTGGTGACAGATGGCAGAGCAGGATGGGCAGGAGAAAACCGAACAACCAACCAGTAAACGCCGTAGAGAAGCCAGGGAAAGAGGCAGTGTGCTCCAAAGCAAGGAGATTGCTACGGTAGTCATGCTTTTGGGAGTTTTTTTCATGATGCGGCTGCTGATGCCGTTTATTTACCGGAATGTGCGGGCTTATCTGAGGTTTGTGCTGGATGGTATCGGAGAGGAGCCTGCGTCCATACTGTCATACAGCCTCTTTGCCTCCACAGTTATCACCTTTTTAAAATGCAGCCTCCCCTTGCTTCTTTCCTCTATGGTTCTGGGGATTTTAGCTTATGGGATTCAGACGCGTTTTAATATAACTTTTAAGGCGTTAAAGCCCAAATTCAGCAAGCTTAACCCGCTCAATGGGATAAAAAAAATGTTTTCCCTTAAGAGTGTGCTGGAGCTTATTAAAAATTTGATTAAAATTGCATTACTGGGAGTCCTGCTTTATAATTTAATTAAGGATGATATTGTGCAGGTGGCCCGGATGATTGATATGCCGCCTTTAAATGCATATGTTCAGCTGCTTCAAATGGCGTTTCAGCTGGTTCTCAAGACCTGTATGGCATTTACAGTGATCGCTTTTTTTGATTACCTGTATCAGAGATGGGACTATGAGAAAGAACTGAAAATGACTAAGCAGGAGGTTAAGGATGAATATAAGCAGACGGAAGGAAATCCGGAAATAAAGGGGCGCATACGAAGAATTCAGAGACAGATGGCCCTTAGCAGAATGATGCAGAAGGTTCCGGAGGCAGATGTGATCGTAAGGAACCCGACACATTTTGCAGTGGCTTTAAAATATGATCCCGACCGCCACGGGGCGCCGGTGGTGCTGGCGAAAGGCCAGGATGAGCTGGCCCTGCGTATTGTAAAGGCGGGAGAGGAGAATGGAGTCTTTATTATAGAAAATAAACCTCTTGCGAGAGCTTTATATGCTTCCTGCAGGCTGGATCAGGAGATTCCGGCGGAGTTCTATGGCGCAGTGGCGGAGATACTGATTTACATTTACAGAGCAAGCCACAGAGAGGATATGTTCCAATAAAACCAGGATGGAGTTCGTTTCATGAAAAAGATACTTAATTACTCGGTTGTGCTGTTCGTACTAACCATCATACTTTTATTAATTATACCGCTGCCGGCCGGGTTGGTGGATGTTGCAATCATATTGAATATTGCTCTTTCCATGATGATCCTGGTGACCACCATGACAATTCGGGAACCTCTGGAGTTGTCGATTTTTCCATCCCTTCTGCTGATAACCACTCTTTTCCGTCTTGGCATTAACGTTTCTACAACCCGGAATATTCTTTCCAACGGAGGATCCTCGGGCCAGATCATTAAGGCCTTCGGTGATTTTATTCTTCGCGGAAATGTTGTGGTTGGTTTTGTTATTTTCCTCATTATTGTCTTAATGCAGTTTATTGTTATTACAAAGGGAGCAGGGCGCGTTGCGGAGGTAGCGGCCAGATTTAATCTGGATGCCATGCCAGGTAAGCAGATGGCTATCGACGCGGATCTGAGTTCCGGACTTATTAATGAACAGGAGGCGAAGGAGCGCAGATTAAAGATTCAGAGAGAGGCAGACTTTTACGGCGCAATGGACGGTGCTACAAAGCTTGTAAAGGGAGACGCCGTTATGTCGTTAATTACGACTGGAATTAATTTGGTCGGCGGAACCATCATAGGCGTTGTTCAATCCGGGGAGACCATTGGAGCCGTTTTAAATACATATTCGATCGCAACGGTAGGCGACGGACTTGTATCCCAGATTCCGTCCCTGCTCATATCAGTTTCGACCGGTATGATTGTAACCAGAGCAGTTTCGGAAGGCAGCCTGAACGAGGATATTTCGAAGCAGTTCATGGCGCAGCCTCATGCCATTATGGTGAGCGGTATCGTAATGGCGGTTTTGGCTTTTATTCCGGGTATGCCGGTCATGCAGTTACTGATTATCTCTGTAGCGTTACTGTCAGGGGGATATTATATATCCAAAAAGATGGAAGAGGCTCCCTATGTTCCGGGGGCGGTGGGCTTTCAGGATGCCGGGATGGCTTTAGAGCCACAGGCGGAGGCGGCGGCGTCCCAGACAGTTTCAGAAGACGAGTATTTCAAAGATGTCAACAATGTCTATACGCTCCTGTCTGTGGAGCCCATAGAGATGGAGTTTGGATACAGCCTGATCCCTCTGGCGGATGAATCTGTTGGAGGAAGGCTCATCAGCAGAATTGTTATATTCCGCAGACAATACGCCCAGGATATGGGCTTTGTAATCCCGTCCATCCGGCTCAGAGACAGCTCAGGGCTCAGTACAAACCAGTACTGCATTAAAATTAAGGGAGAAGAGGTGGCAAAGGGCGAGCTTTTGGTAGATTATTATCTGGCCCTGGAACCGGAGAACCTGGAAAAAGAAGTGGATGGAATTGAAGCGATTGAGCCTGCCTATGGGATTCCAAGCCGGTGGATCCGGCCGGAGGACAGGGAGCGGGCGGAGCTTTACGGATATACGGTCATTGACCCTCTTTCTGTAATGGTAACGCATCTTTCAGAAATTATACGACAGCATGCATTTGAGCTTGTGACAAGACAGGAGGTCATCCGCCTGATTGAAAACGTGCAGAAGACTTCGCCTGAGCTGGTGGAGGAAGCGTTCCCGAACCTTATTTCCTATAATTTGTTTCAGCGGGTATTAACAGCCCTTTTAAAGGAAGGCGTACCGATTAAAGACCTGGAAACCATAATAGAAACCATGATAGAAACGATTTCCGAAACAGGGCTTCCCGTCAGGGATTTTGACGGAATCATTGAGCAGATACGTGTGGCGCTGAAACGGACCATTACCAGACTTTACTGTGAAGATGGAAGCATGAAGGTCATCACCCTGGATACAGAGCTGGAGCGTACCATGGCAGGGTCCATACAGAAAGGGGAGAGCGGACTGTATCTGGCTTTGCAGCCGGATATTATCCAGAGTATTATAAGTCAGATGGCCGAACAGATGAAAAAATTTAACGGCCTTACCCAGAGTCCGGTGATTTTGACCTCACAGGTAATGCGAATACATTTTTACCATTTAATTGAGCAGTTTTATCCGAAGGCGCGTGTTCTGTCATTTAATGAGATTGCAAATAATGTACAGATACAATCAATCGGCAGTCTCAGGCTGGAGGAGACCAGGAACCGTATGTGATCATAGCGAAGGTGGGTTAAGATAATGCAAAAGGGAATGGAAGAAATGACAAATGAAGAGCTGTTTGTCCTCTACCAGAAGAACCGGGATCCGGAAATCAAGCAGGAACTGACGCTGCGGTATCTCTATCTGGCCAGGTCGGTGGCGATTCAGATGAACAATCTGTACTCTGATTTTATGCAGATGGAGGATATCATTCATGAGGGCATTATTGCAATCATGAAAGGCATCGACCGATATGATCCTGAGCGTGACAGTAAATTTGAAACATTTATTTCCCGCCGCATAAGAGGAACCGTGATAGATATTATCCGCCAAAGCAATTGGGTGCCGAGAAACTATCACAAAGACCGTCAGTCCATTGAAAACGCAAGACAATACTTGTACGAAAAGCAGGGGCGTATTCCCACTGACGAAGAGGTTGCAGGATATTTAAAGATGAACCTGAAGAAATTCCAGCGGATTCAGCGGATGAGCACCATGGTGAATGTACTTTCGCTGGATATGATAACGCGGGGGGATGAGACCGGGCCGGCGTTCCAGGTCCCAAGTGATGATATTGCGGGGCAGCCGGAAGATGTTTTTGTTAAGGGAGAAACGGTAAAAACTCTGATTGAAGCGGTTGATAAGCTGAAAGAAAAAGAGAAACTGGTTATTTCCCTCTATTATGTAGAGGAATTGAGCATGACTCAGGTGGCTCAGATTCTAAATGTAAGTGAGCCAAGGATTTCCCAGATCCACAGTGAGGCGATCCGAAAGCTGAAAGTATATATGAAATCACATCTTGGAGAATAAAAAAGAGGAGGAGAAAACATGTATCAGGGATTTTATAACCTTGCTTCTGGTATGCTTACCCAAAGCCGGAATTTAAATGTGGTCAGCAATAATATGGTAAATCTTCAAACCGCCGGTTATAAGCGGGATCAAATGGTTTCCAGCACCTTTCAGGAGGAGATGCTTTACCGTACCGGAAGACGCGCGAAGGGAAATCAGGAACCTCTGGCCACAACCTCAAAGATCCGCACCGCTTCCAGAACTTATGTGAATTATGACCAGGGAAGCTATGAGACTACCGACGGCATCTATGATTTTGCAATTGGCGGAAAGGGCTTTTTCTGTATTCAGACGCAAAACGGGGTTCAGTATACCAGGAATGGTTCTTTTGCCGTGGACGAGGAGGGATATCTTGTTCAGGGGGAAAATGGCAGGGTGCTTTCGACGGAAGGCCAGCCAATCCTGATTGAGAATGAGGATTTCACCGTAGACGCTTACGGACATATCACAGCCCCTGCGCTGCCGGATCCGGAAGGGATGGATTCTGCGGGGACAGATTCCGAGGGAGCAAATGGAACCGATACGACTCTTGATTTTGGAACGATTCGGATTGTAGATTTCGCCGATTACGAGCAGCTTCATAAAGAAGATAACGGACTTTTTTCCACAAATCAGGCAGCGACTCCCGTCACCGGGGGAGAAACACAGCTTCTCTGGAAGACGCTGGAGAAATCCAACGTTGATATGGTGAATGAAATGACTGCCATGATGTCTTCTCAGAGGGCGCTTCAGAGTGCAGCCCAGGTACTGAAAATGTATGATACGATTATGGGAAAATCTGCGTCGGATGTAGGAAGAGTATAAGGAGGATATATATGAACCAGTCATTTTATGTCGGGGCCGTCGGGGCCGGAAGCTGTACGGAAAAGCTCAGCGTCATTGCAAACAATCTGGCCAATGTAAACAATCATGGGTTCAAGCCGAAAACGGCGGTTTTCTCCGATCTGATCAATTATAATCTAAACGACTCCCCCGACGCGGTAACGGAGCTGCAGGCGGGAGATTCTACACGTGTGGAAAGGACGTACACCACTTTTGATGTTGCGGCAATGACCCGGACCGAACAGGAATGTGACTATGCGATTTCGGAGCCCAATATGTTCTTTAAGGTTCAGGATCCAGTAACGGGAGCGGTCAGCTATACCAGAAACGGACATTTTCACCGGGGCGAGGGAGCAGATGGCATTTATCTGCTGACGGATGGCGGAAAGCTGGTTCTGGATCAAAACGGTGAGCCTTTCAGGCCGGAAGTGATCGATGTGGAGGAGCTGAGGGCCAGGATGGCAGGAGATTATGAACCGGATGAGGAAGGAACTGATGAGGGGGAGGAACAGAGAATCGGCCTTTATACGTTCCGCAATCCCAGCCGGCTTATGAGCACAGGTAACGGCGAGTACGTTCCGAGGGATGCAGGCGCCGAAGAAATTCCCGTAGGGACAGGAAAGTCAATTCTTGTTCAGGGTGCATTGGAGGCATCGGGAACGGATGTGGCCAGGGAGATGACAAGGCTGATTGAGTGCCAGCGGGCATTTTCCTATGCACTGCGTATGGTTACCACATCGGATGAAATTGAGGGGACCATAAATTCTCTGCGCGGATAAAGAAATATGATGAAGAAACAGTAAAGGTGAGATGGACATGAAAATAAATGATTACGGGGAACTGAAGCTTCAGGAACTGGACGTGATGCGGGAGATCAGCAGCATTGGTTCCAGCCATGCGGCCACAGCTCTTTCTAAACTTCTTCAAAAAGAAATACGCATCACTCTTCCCCAGGTCCATGTCCTGGGGTATGAGGATGCAGTGAGCCGGATTGGCAATATTGAAGAGATTGTAGCGGCAACCCTGGTTAAAATGAGCGGGGATGTGGAAGGGCTTATGCTGTTTCTGTTTAATATGGAATTTGCCAATACGGTGTTGGAAAAGCTTTTGGGAAGAAGTTTTTCCAGTTTTGAAGAGCTGGATGATCTGGCTTATTCGGCTTTGGAGGAGGCAGGAAATATTATGATTTGTTCTTATATTAATGCCTTTGCACAGCTGGTGAATATAAACATACAGCTTTCTGTGCCAAGCTCCACTGTGAATATGCTGGGAGGCATACTGACGGTTCCTATGGCGGAATATGGATACGAGACAGATAAACTGATGTATTTTAACGCAGATTTTATTATGGACGACAAACGGTTGTCGGACTGGCTTTTAATGCTTCCTGATATAAAATCATTGAATGATATTTTAGAGAAGTTAGGAGTCTTATAATGCAGGAGAGGGAACTGAGGGTAGGAATTGGAGATATGAAATTTACCAGAGGTACGGGAACGATTATTACATATGCTCTGGGCTCCTGCATTGGAATCACGTTCTGGGATCCCTTTTTGCATCTGGGAGCGCTGCTTCATATTATGCTTCCCGAACGCTATGAGACGGATAAGGGGAATGTTTATAAATACGCTGATTCCGGCATTCGCGAGACGATCCGGAAATTAAGTGCCTTTGGTATGGTAAAGTCCAGAACCGTGGTTAAAATCGCCGGAGGGGCGAAAATGTTTGAAATCCGTGGGAATGCGGAGTTCGGGAACATTGGAGCCAGGAATACGGACATCGTAAAAAAGATACTGAGAGAAGAGAGGATGAAAATTTCGGCGGAGGATACCGGCGGAAGTTATGCAAGGACTATGTTACTGAATGTGGAAACCGGTGACGTTGCAATTCGCACAATGGGAAAGCCTGAGCGGCATTTATAGGAGGTAGCAGATGAAAAAAGAAAAGGAAGGCATTTTGCTTGAATCCGGAACGAATGAGATTGAAATCATGAAGTTCACGATCCAGAATGAGTTTTACGGCATTAATGTGGCAAAGGTCAAGGAAATTATGATGAGTCAGAAAGTAAAGTCCATGCCTCACGCCAACCCGTCTGTAGAGGGAATCTTTAAACCAAGGGATACTCTGATCACAGTCATTAACCTGGCATGTTATCTTTCGGGAGAGCCAGTGGAAAAGGGGCCCAGGGATTTATTTATCGTGACCAACTTTAATAAAATGACGGTGGCGTTCCGGGTTCAGGGAATTGAGGGAATCAGCCGTATATCCTGGGGAGATATCCAGAAGCCGGATAAAACCATAGCCAATGGAGATGAAAGCATAGCCACAGGAATTGCCCAGTGTGATGACCAGCTGGTTACTATTCTGGATTTTGAGAAAATCGTGGCGGAGCTTGCTCCGGAAACCACCATTCAGGTTTCAGAGGTAGATGCCATGGGAGACCGGCCTTTGAATGAGGCGCCCATTGTGATCGCGGAGGATTCCGTTCTGCTCAGGAAAATGATTGACGATTCTCTGGAACGGGCAGGATTTACCAACATACAAAATTTTGGAAACGGAAAAGAGGCCTGGGATTATCTTGCTTCCATTAAAGATGACTCTGATTTATATGAAAAAGTCAAGCTTGTCATAACAGATATTGAAATGCCTCAGATGGACGGCCACCGTCTTACAAAGCTTATTAAGGACGATCCCAGACTCAGGCAGATTCCTGTCATTATCTTTTCATCTCTGATCGACGAGCAGATGCGGAGAAAAGGAAAGGAACTGGGAGCAGACGATCAGCTGGCAAAACCGGAGATCGGACGTTTGGTGATGATGATGGACAGACTTCTCAAGGAATATGAGGAGCAAAGAGCGAGGGGGTAATGAATTTATGGAGAAGGGGAGCCGCATACTATTTGGAATGCTGTCTGCTGTGGCTTTTTTTTCCCTGGCGCTCCCCATCCGTTCCCTGGCTGCATATGGTACCTGGGAGCTCCAGAAGGATGGAAAACGCTGGAAGTACGCATATTCTCCCGGGGTATATGCTGAGGACGAATGGATTATGGACCAGGGTAAAGAATACTATGTGGATTCCAACGGATATATGCGTACAGGATGGGTAACAGACAAGGATGACAATGTGCGTTACTACATGGGGAGTGATGGCGCGAAATGTCTGAATACCTTTACCCCGGATAACCATTATGTGGGTTCCGACGGACAGATCCTGGAGGCGTTTGATACATACCGCAAGCAGGTATCAAAACAGCTGAAGGCATTTGTTAATAAAAAGGCCAGGGAGACGGAACAGCGCGGCTTCCTGCTTACAGATTTAAACAATGACGGGTACAGAGACATTGCGGTATTCGACACATCCGTATCACCGGAGCGTGTTCTGCAGGTAGCTGTCTGGATGCCCGAGGAGGAAGAGCTGTTTGTTCTGGCAAATTCTGATCCCGATGCAGCAGAGAAATCCTTTCTTACCTACAACAAGGAAGAGCAGGTAACGTATCTCACAATTTTGGAGGAGAACGGGGGAAGAAATTATTTTTCTCTGGAGAAAGGGGAATGCAATTTCGAGAATGCACTGAGTCTGGAATTGGGAGAGAATGACTGGGGAGACCCGTTATATTATGTGAATGGGGATAAGACGAAAGCAGAGGAATTGGAAGAAATCCTTGAAACGATGCAGACTCAGGCAGGCGGACCGTTTTCTGAGCAGATACTGCCGGCAAATGAGGAAAATATAAAACAAAAAGTGGACTGCAGCCCCTCTGAAAATGAACTTTTCCTGTGGCAGCCATAAAAAGTATCTGAAAATAAGTGGCCGTATGCAGTAACCGTTCAGGGCTGTCTGAGCTGTTATGAGCACACATGAAAAAATAGGGAGGAAATATTTTGGCTATTATCATAACTGTTTCTAATCAGAAAGGCGGTGTTGGAAAAACCACCACCTCAGCTGCATTGGCCACTGGAATATCTTCCAGGGGTATGCGGGTTTTGGGGATTGATCTGGATCCCCAGGGCAATCTGGGTTTTTGCCTTGGTCTTGGTTCCTCCGATATGCCCACAGTGCTGGATGCCTTAAAAGGAAAAATTCCCATAGAGGAAGCCATCGTACAGACAGAATACTGCGATATCTTGTCCTCAGACATTACCCTAAGCAGCAACGGTTTGGAGAAGGGAAATTCCGGAAGAAAAGAATACCTAATACACGACATGCTGGAGCCTGTAATGGATAAATATGATTATATTGTTATTGATACGCCGCCGGCGCTTAACCTCCTTACAGTGAACGCTTATGTGGTATCTGATTTTTTAATCATTCCCATGGCGTCTGATATTCTCAGTCTGGTGGGATTGTCACAGTTGAAGGAAACCATAGAATCCGTACAGGAAAATCTCAACCCGGAATTAAATGTACTGGGAATTTTATTAACCCGCTTTAATAAGCGGACTCTTCTTTCAAGAGATGTGCTGGAAATGGCACAGCAGCTGGCTAAGCAGATGAAAACAACTGTATTTAATACGAAAATAAGGAGTGGAGTAGCGATTGCAGAAGCACCAGCCCATGGGGAAAGTATTTTTGACTATAACCCCCGTTCATCTGCGGTAAAAGATTATCAGGAATTAATTGATGAGATTGCAGACAGGATTCATTTAAAGGAGGCGGCGGAATATGGCAAAGAAAACGAATAAGACATCCCATGTACTGAGTCTGCTTACCAATGGTGCGGATCCGGAGGAAACCTCGGGACAGGATTTGGCGGAAGAGAGAAATGTAGAAAAACAGGAAAAAGCAGTGACGGAAGCGGCACCCATGGAACCCGCACCCCAGATATCTGCTTCAGGAGACAAAAGGGTTGTTGTGGTGGAAGACCAGGAGGAAGATATTTCCAACAAGATTTTAGACAATCTGGAAAAGCAGCTGGAAAGTCAGGAGGCGCAAAAGGCAGGACAGGAGCTTCAGGACACAGCACAAGAGCCTCAGACAGCGGCGCAGGAGGCTCAGGACGCAGCGCAGGCCTCCCAGACGGGCGTACAGGAGTCCCAGCCCCAGGCTGCGGTGCAGGAGGCTCAGACAGGCGTACAGGAGTCTCAGCCTCAGACAAGCGTACAGGAGTCTCAGTCCCAGGCTGCGGCGCAGGAGCCTCAGAACACAGCGCAGGAGTCTCAGACAGGCATACAGGAGTCCCAGCCCCAGGCTGCGGCGCAAGAGTCCCAGACAGTGGCGCAGGAATCCCAGCCTGCAGCTCGGGGGGCTCAGGACGGGGCAGAGGAATACCGCCAGATAGGGACACAAAAGCTTCAGGATTTAGTTGCGGATTTTGGTGAGGAAGAATGCCACATTGAAAACGTAATGGAGAATATTATTTCACGCACGGATTTGAAAAAATATATGGATGAGTATGGCGTATGCAAGTGCAGCCGTTGCTGTGCAGATGTGAAGGCATTGATTTTAACCCGTCTTCCGTCCAAATATGTTGTGGTTCAGAAAGATTCGGTGGCTCCAATGATTGGATTTTATGAAAATAAATTCAGAGTCATGATTTTCACTGAGATTTTGAAGGCATGCCTGCAGGTCAAAGAAAAGCCGAGGCACAATCCATAAGTAATCCATAAGTCGTATGAAGACGGTAGCGGTTCAGAGGACATAAGAACTGTTATCAAAAACACACGCTGGGGGGATATCGATGTTGAAAGAACATTTCGGCGTAAAAAAGAGGTTTCTGACTGCTATACAATGCAGTGTGGGAGCAGCAATAATTTTAGTC
This sequence comes from uncultured Lachnospiraceae bacterium, assembly GCA_910586315.1. Lineage (GTDB taxonomy): Bacteria > Bacillota > Clostridia > Lachnospirales > Lachnospiraceae > CANRXD01. The sequence goes on from CAJUIP010000006.1 coordinate 76,920, forward strand.
TGTGTTCTGACAACTGTGGCTACTTGCAATGGAGATACGGAAACGACGGAAGAAGACTTAACAACAATTATGCCATTAGAGGAGAGTGCAGTTACACTTGTTTTGAATGAAGGCCAGGAGAAAGCTTCTTTAAATGTAACGGAAGCTGAGAAGACAGAAGAATATCTGGGAGAGATGGAAATAGCCGCATATTGCAGCTGCAAACGTTGTGTAAAAGATTCAGACGGCTATATTACCTATTCCGGGCAGAGGCCGGCTCAGGGGATTACTGTGGCTGCAGATCTTGAGCTTTTTCAGATAGGGGATAAATTGCGAATTGGAGATCATGTATACGAAGTACAGGATAAGCTGTCGGCCAGAGCCAAAGAGAAGCTGAGTCTGTATTTTGATGATCATGAGGAAGCCCTGGTCTTTGGAAGGGCGAAACTTCCGGTATATCTGCTTCATCAGGAGGAAGTGTATGATGGGACGTCGCTGGGAGTATTTGATATTACCGGCTATTGCAGTTGTGAGGAATGCTGTGGAGAGAAAGAGGTCTATCTGACAAAATCAGAGACCATACCAAGGGCCAGGCATACAGTAGCAGCTGATTTAAGTATTCTGGAAATGGGTGCAAAAATAGAAATTGACGGGATTGTCTACACCGTAGAGGATACAGGAAAGAGTGTAACAGGAAATGTGATTGATATTTATTTCGACACTCATGAGGAAGCGGTTCGATTCGGAAGACAGAAGAAGGAAGTATATCTGGTTCAGTAATAGGAGATTTTTATGGAGCGATTAATCTATGAAGGCCGATTCCTTGTTAATACAGTAGGCGGGATTATACGCCAGGATGATTTACGGGTAATGTATGGCCGGATGAATTGGGAAAAAATATTCCGGGAAGCAGATTACCATAAAATTGCCAATATCATATATTTAGCTTGTTTGGGAAATGGTGATCAGATACCGGATCGGTGGAGAGAACGGCTTTTTGATCGTTACCAGAAATCTCTGATCTTTGGGGATGTATGCAGGGAAGCTCAAAAAGAGGTCCTGATGATGATGGAAATGATGAAGCTTCCTTGTTTTGTTATTTCTTCCTGTGCAATTCGTGAGCTTTATCCTGTTCCGGAGATGGCAGACTGCGGACTTCTTAAGATTTTGGTGGATGAAAAGAGTTATGCCCTGGCGAAAGGGTATATGATAGACTTAGGCTATGAGTCAGACCGTTTATATAAGGGATACGGGGAACATATGAAGAATGCGGCCGGCTTCGACATGGAGCTCTATCATAAGCTGCCATTCCGTACAAAACTGTATGATAAAAATATAAAGCTTATGCTGGATACTGCGCCATTTTTTGACAAGTATCAGTATGTGAGGGCGCTTTCCATTGAAAATCAGTTTGTTTACAGGCTGGCAAAGGCGGCTTACGCGTATGTAATGGATGAGCTTTTAGTCCGCGATATGCTGGATTTGTTCATATTTCACAGAAACTGGAAAGAAAAAATGAATATGGAATCTGTAGAGAGAAGGCTGGAGAATTTTCGGATTAATGAGTTGGGAGAAAAAATTCTGCAGATTGCATATATGTGGTTCGGGAGCAAAGACGAGAGAGCAACTGACGGTTTGCCTGAGGATATCCATGTATATGATATTCTTGAAAACCGGATTTTGAGCCGGGGGTATTTGAACAAGGAAACAGATCAACAGGCATTAAAGCTTAAGCGCTTAATCCAGCGGGAAATTAAAAAGGAGCAGGCCCGGGAAAAGAGAGCAGCTTTCACTGAAAAGTGGAGCAAGAGATGGAAAAAAATAAAACGTACGTTAAGCTGGGCCTTTCCGGAATACAGATATATGTGTGTCATTTATCCTATTCTGGAAAATATTCCAATTCTTCTGCCGGTCTGTTGGATATGGAGAGGAATACGACAGTTAAAGATATTGATTACAAGCAACTTGTTTAAAAGGAAGTCCGATTGATGCTATTCACGGACTTCCTTTCGCTGTTGTTCCAATATTTCCTGCAAAGAATGAATGGAGTTAATGGAAGGGAGAAGAGAGGCCTCGTTTGTTTCTGCGGCGATAGCCAGCTCTTCTCGCATGATTTTAATATTCTTGGGGGCGTCAATTGCCAGACGAACCCCCATAGACGTACTTTCAACTACTGTGACTCTGATTTGATCCCCTATTAAAATACTTTCGTTCGTTTTCCGATGCAATATCAGCATTGCAATTACTCCTGTCTTATGGTTTTTTTATGATGTTGGAAAAAGTACTCAGTTTATGGCGATATCCGTAATTGGCATTTTCTAAAATTACCTGGCGGGCTGCTTTCGTTTTAGGATTGATAGCCAACGGACATTTGAGGTTCACAGTGTCCTCCAGATAGTCGTTTTTTATGACACATACCGTATAATAGGAGAGTTCATTGCTGCTTTCCACCCCCAGAGAAGCCAAATCTTCTGCTGTCAGGTCAGGACAATAATCCGGGCACAGAGTGGTAGGTGCGATAACCACAAAAGCCACCTGAGAGTTTTCAACGGACTGCATCAAAAGCAGGGACTCGTTCTCCTCATCCAGACGTAGAGGAAGAAACTGTTTCAAATCAGGGAAGCCAAAAAAGCCATCCGCCACCGTAATTAAGTCGGACGGATTATATTCGACTTCTCCATAATAATCAGTCTGTATTTTCATGAAAAAATCAGCCTTTCCGAGCTGCTGTTATGCCTGTATATCAATCAGGCCCCCGGCAGCATCCTTGCGGGGAGGTACATAATTAAAATCACCCAGATATTCAAACTGAACTTCCGGATACTGCGTTATAATTGTTACGGACATAGCCGGAATATAAGACAGGTCCCCTTTTGCGATACGGAATTCAAAAGCTTCCCGCTGTACAAGATATTCTGAAACGGACTCAGAATTACCTGCCGCCACAACCGCAGATTCCCCGGTGTCGGAGGAAACAGAATCTGCCTGTCGTGATGATGGATAATTTAATACGGAGACTGTGTCGGAATCCCGCATGTTTTTCTGGGACGCAGCCGAAACCGACGGGGCCGTTCCCAGGTTTGGTCCGAAACCCTGCGAGGAAATAGCCACAGGAGAGTCGGAAGAAAAAGTCTGTCTGTATTTGCTCATGAAATCAAGGCTGGAAGAGTTCCCCTTGATATGGTGCTGGTTCTGATAAGCATGATAAAGGGAAAAAGTCTTTCGCCGTTCCGCCGCAACTGTCTGAGAAGGAACCAGTCGGGCATTTTGTGTAAAACGGGTAGATTGAAAAGGAATTGAAGTAACCTTAATAAGCGCTGCCATATGTCCACCCCCAATCTAAGGATAAAATTAGCGCATAAAATCAAATAAAGATGTTCCATACATATAGGAACTAACCTTCAGCGCGGCAGTATAGGATTGCTGATAGGCATACATATCAATAATGGAATCATAGGGATCAGCCCCCAGTTTATTTTTATATTGCTCGGTCAGGTTTATCTTGTCTAATCCCAGGCGTTCTTCCGTACTTCCCAGAATATTATATTTATTGCCCAGATCGCTGTACACTGTACCAAGCCGATGCTCCGACGCAGTCATTTTATCCATGACCGGAGCCAGGGTCTCTCTGAACTTCGTTCTGTCGCTGTCCTCCATGTAAGTGTCTATTGACTTGACCGCCTGAGCGATTAATCCAATGGGACTTTCATTCAGAAGATTTTTTATCTGACTTTTCAGCGCCGCCGGGTTTGAAGCCGCCTGCGCCTTGACCGAATCAGAAGACAAACCAGTAATGGCATTAAAACCGCCGGTATAAGTATCTACCAGGGTTTCACGATCATAGATCGTTCCATAGCCGATATCCATTCTTCCCTGCTCGCTCATGGCCTTGACAATTGCATCGAGAGTCGCGTCTTCACCCATAGCCGTTCCATCCGGATTTGTGCCGCTGAATGTATACTGATAACTTCCGTCTGCCTGTTCCTCCATTTTCAACGTCATTACAGTTGCATTTTCATCACCGGGGAACTTATGGGTATACGTCAGTTCCATTCCATCAGCGCTGAGGGAAAATGGAGGAGTAGAGACATCGTTGCCTCCATAAATGTAAAAGTCCCGATATTGAGCATTTAAATCATTGGCCATCGTCTGCTGAAAGGCCAGAAGCTCATCCTTGGTTGTCTGCACTAAACCAGGATCTATATTGCTGGTTTCAGTAAGAATATATTCTACACGGCCCTTTGCCTTTGACAATCTTGTCTGAATATCCCTGACGCCAAGCTCCTGCTGATACAGCCGGTTTTGCACGTCCGGGATCAGGTTCAGCTTGCTCAGCGTATCCAGATACTGGTTATCGATCTTCTTTCCCTCATAATAAGCAAGAGGGTTATCCGCGGCCTTTTCATAGGCCTTTCCGCTGGATATTTTATTCATACTTTTATTTAGGCGGCTGTGAACATCATTGACAGAACCGCTGAAATTACGAAAAGTCGCATTGTTTGTAACACGCATAGTGATCAGTACCTCCGTTTCCTATATTATCTTCCCACCACGCCGGTATTATTAATCAGTGTATTGAGAACTTCGTCCAGCGCTGTCATCAGCCGCGACGCCGCATTGTATGCGGAAACATAGGCCATCATATTGGCGCCCTCCTCGTCCAGGCTAACACCGGAAATGGAATCTCTGGAATTCTGAATGCCGTTTAACACAGTTACATCTGTTTTCAGTGTATTGGTGTTGAAACTGGAATCATTGGCCAGAACCGTGGAGATATTATTCATATCATCGGCAAATGTTCTATTTCCCAGCTCGGAATGGGTCGTTCTCATGGCTTCCAGCATATCCAGAATCGTGTCGGTGGGATTTTCCCTCAAGTCGTTAATATGAGCGGTACCGTCGATCCAATCCTTGCTGATGCCAATTGTGAGGGCGGTTATGTCTCCCGTGTTATTCGTCTGCTTATTTGCAAGAAGATTTCCGCCAACGGGCTGAGTTGAACCGGCAATATCGTTCTTATTATTAATTGCGTTTATTTTATCGGCAAAGGTTTTGGCCAGGGTATCCAGCCTGTTCATATAATACTGGTAGCCTCTTACGTCGTCAACAGTCTGGGTTCCCTGAATCGGAAGCCCATCGCCTTTTTTCCCAAGCATATCAAGACTTGCCTGAATGGAGCCTCCGGAAAGCTGGACTCCGCTGGCGGAAGCGGATACAGATGCAGCACCGCTTGATTGGGCCGCTGTAAACTTCACAGACGCTTTTAAAGGATCGTCCTGGCTGCCGCCGTCAATGGAAAGAGAACCATAATTTTCGCCCCGCTTGCCTTCCGTTCCGTTAACAAGGGTGAGACGCTGTGGATCACCGTTAGTATCCGTATAAAGGAGTTCTACCTTTAAATCGTCCGGCCAGTCTTTCTTCCCGATAATATTGCCATAATGGTCGTATTCATATATTTCCTTAGGGGCCTCTGTTGTTCCATCCGCCTCAAAGCCATCATGGTCACTGTCCTTAAAATAAGTAACTTCAATGGGAATATAGCTGGCAAGAGAGTCTAAAAGATTATTTCTTTCATCCATCAGCTCCAGGCTTTGCTGGCCGAGGATCTGATTCTGTTTGATCTGCCGGTTCAGATCGCCAATCTGCTGTAAAATGTTGTTGACGGTGTCTATCGCGCCGTTTTCACTAGTTCCTTTTCCGTCCAGCTTGGCAAATTCTTCTTTCTCAGCGGCCTCAACCTGCCGGGCGGCGTCATTGATAAGATTGGTGAGCGCACTCATACGGGAACGCAGGTTACTTTCATACACAGGATCATGAAATTTATCCAGATCCTGCATATCATTCAGAATAACCTGAATATCGTCGATGGCTGTCCGGACTCCATCTATATTACTTTCATCAAAGGGTCGCGCCAAAACATCCAGAGAGTTCTGCAGGGACTCCGCATAGCCGGCTTTTTTCATCTGCGTGCGGTACTGAATATCCAGAAATGGATCCCGTATCTGGGAGACCTTATCCATGTGAACGCCGAAGCCTACGGCAATTTCAGAACCGTTCATATAATGAGCGACGGGATTTGTGTAGTTTAAGCTGGAAGTTTCCAGCTGCTGGCGGGTATATCCCACCGTATTCATGTTTGACAGATTCTGTCCGACAATATCCAGACGCTTCTGGTTCGCCTGAAGGGCGGAAAGAGCGGTGGAAAGGCCGGCAAATGTAGCTCGTACCATATATTATGCTTTCCTTTCAAATAGTTGGTTTGTCTGTCCATGTTCTGAAAGAGCTTTCTGAAACTCTGTCAGGCGAAGGGCGATGATTCGGTCTGCACTGTCCCTGGCATCCGTTAAAACCTTTAGTTCCCTGTCCAGCTCTGTAAACAGAGGGAGAAGGAGCTCTTTTTGCTCTTCGGAGACAGAAGAAAGAATTTCACGGAACGTAAGATCCTTCCAGCCCAGGGCTTCAACCTGATGGAGCCTGCTTTGCTCCAACCCCCGCAGCTTGAGAAGAATCGCCTGTTCCCGCTGTATCAGTCCGCTCATTTTATCATGATGCCCTTCAGAAGCTGAAACGGCTTTCTGTTCCTCAATCTGCCGGATATCTTTTACGACATCCGTAATCAGAGCGATAGAACGGGCGAATTCATTTAGCGTGTTATCCATATGCCCTCCATCCCGCTACCGGTAGCCCAGCATATGTTCGGCTATGCGCCTGGAGTCCGGGGTATAAGTTCCGGCATCAATTTGCTGTTTCAACGAGAGTACCCGTTCACGGCCGGCGCCCGTTTCAAGCTTAGCGGCGGCTTCACGGGCCAGGACACGGGCAAAGGATGTATCATCCGCATAAGGAGAAGATTCCTTAAGGGATACCTTGTCAAAGTCGCATGCCGCGCGTCCCGCGGACACTTTGGACGGATTTGCAGAAGAAGCGGGAGTGATATAATCGAATCCACCTATCCTGTTGATATACGGTTTTATATTCATAAAAACCCTCCTTCCCTTAATGGCTGGATCGTAGTTGTTTTATAAACCAAATTTATAAACAAAAAGGACATTCTGCCAAGTTTGCCGGAGGCAGAATATAGCTTCTACATGCATATATTATCGGCTTTTTTTGAAAGTTAATAAGGCTTAAGTGAAAAACTGCTGAAATATTTTTCAATATAATGCTAATAGAAAATGAAAATAATGCTAATAGAAAATGAAAATGTGCCGATATTAACATAGGTATAGAATGGTTTTATTCATGGAGGTAGTATGGCCAATATTTTGCAGGTAAGCAACATTCCTGTCCGGCAGGACAGAAACACGCCGGACATACAAAAAAACGGAAACTATGAGGAAAACCAGCAGGTTCAGAATCCAGTGGATGTATCTCGTGTCGTACGGGCGGACGGCCAGGGTATGGAGGACGCGAAAAATGCAACCACAGGAAACGGCTACAGCATTATAGATTACGAAAGCAATTACGGAGCTTTTATAAAAAAAATTGCTGAAGGGACCCAGATGTTCAAGCTCCTGGAACAGCTGTTTGACAGAGAGGGAACCGGAGTTTTAGCAGGATTAGCAAAAGATACGACAGGGGTCGGAGAGCTTGTGGAACAGCTGATGGCTTCCGCTCAGCTGGAGACGCCGGAAGAGCTCATGAGTTTTTTGAAGGAACAGCAGATTGTCCAGGCAAAGTTTTCTGGTCCCTTTTTTGACAGCCTGAGAAACATTCTGGGCCAGGGAGCGTCCGGAGGGGTACAGGGAGCGTCCGAAAGCTTAAAGGAAGCAGCTGTTTTCTTCTTAAAGGTTTATAATGACTTTTCTTCGGGGGAGCACCTCCTCCATCAGATGCGGTCCATTGCGGGAGATATTAATCAGTTAATGTTCCGGGGCTTCCGGGATGAGTTTGAGCAGCTTTTGAATAATATGAACTGGGAAGCGGAGAACGGAGATACGGCTGCCAATACGATGCTTTTAAATAACCGTGTAATTCCGTTTTTGTCGAACTATATATCCAGGACCCATGATTACGGGGCGGTCAGAGATGCGGTTATGCTGTTCATTTTCCATGCAGTGCGGTATGAAAACGGAAGCAAGGACAGACTGACGCAGTTGTTTGAGAGACTGGTCGGAAACCGTGAATATGAACGTTTTGACAAAGTGGGCGGTAAGAAGAGCCTGCCTGAAATTCTGGAAACCCTGAAACAGCCCGACAAGGGAAAGGCATTTTCCAATACTTTTTCCGAGATCCTTTTAAAGGGGGCAAAGGGAGAAGGCGGCCTGGAAAATGTTCAGCAGTTCCATCAGGCGCTGGACAGAATGCTCTTAAACGAGAGCGTGTATATGCCTGTTTTGCATATGATTTTCCCATTCCGATTTAAAGAAAAGGATGTCATGTCGGAAGTGTGGATTGATCCGGATGCAGGAAAAGAGGATGAGAGCGTCGGACGGAGAATTAAAATGCTCCTGAAATTTGACATTCAGGATTTGGGGGATTTCCAGCTGTTTCTGGCCCTCCAGGACAGAAAGGTAGACATGCAGTTAGATGTCCCGGAGGCGCTGCTCGAAAAACATGATGCGATCCAGAAGGGCATTTCTGAAATTATGAAAAAGAACGGTATGGGAGTCAACCGTTTTCTGGTAAAAAAGAAGGACAGAGAGATACAAATCCAGGACGCTTTTCCGGAAATAAGAGAAAAGGGGCGTGGAGTCAATGTTAGAATTTGATGAGTTGATGAAAAAAAGAGCGGTCGCGTTAAAATACGATTCCAAAAATAACCGGGCTCCGATTATTGTAGCTTCCGGAATGGGCTATCTGGCGGAGAAGATTATGGAGACCGCCGCTGAGGCGGGGGTTCCTGTATATGAGGATGATTCCCTGGCGGTGCTGTTAAGCCAGATGAAGCTGGGGGCGGCCATACCGGAAGAACTGTATCAGGCGGTGGTGGAAATTTATTTATATTTTCTGGATTATAAACCGGAGGAGGAAGTTGAAAGTTAATTATGAAAATGCAGAAAGCGGGACTAATGCTGGCTTTATGTTTCCTGGTGCTGGGGGCGCCCTTTAAAACGGAGGCGGCGACCAAGCCTATTCAGACTGTCAGTGTAAAAGTGAATTCAAAGCTGGAGCCGGGGGGGACTCTGCCTCCTATCGAGATCAGCGCTCAGACGCCGAAGGCGGGGGAGATAAATGTTTCGGGCGGCAGCGATAAATATCAGGTGACGGAAGCGGAATGGGCGGATAAGGGAAATAAAGTTCTTAAAGCCTCGGACGAACCGAGAATGAAGGTGACGATTGAACCTGTTGACGTGGGTGAGGATTATTTTCTGGCAAGCTATAAAAAGTCAGATATAAAGATTGCCGGAGGAAGCTTCGTATCGGCGAAACGAGATGGAGATAATCTGGTGGTAACCCTTCGGGTAAGCGGCGTCAAGGGGGAGTATGACCCGCCGGCCGACGCGTTCTGGCATGAGGATAACCTGGGAGAGGCCCGGTGGGAAAAGTCGGAAAACTGTTCGGGATATTATGAGGTTCAGCTGCTGAGGGATGAAAAGGTGGTTTTTAAACTGGCAAAGGTATCCGGCCTGCGTTATAATTTTTATCCCTATATGACAAAAGAGGGGACATATACTTTTAAGATCAGAACCATACCGGAGACGAATGCACAGGCAAAGTATGCGAAGAAAAGCGAATGGCTTGAATCCGGTGAACTGGAAATTACAGACCGCTATGTTTCCGATGGAAAGGGCCAGCAGAGTAAAAACAGTTCTGTGGTGAAGGGAACGAAGGACACTGTCGGATGGATAAAGGAGGACGACGTTTGGAAATATCGTTATCCCAGCGGTGATCTGTGCCGCGGAAAATGGGAAGAGATAAACGGTCTCTGGTACTATTTCGACGTGGACGGAAACATGCTCACCGGCTGGCAGAAAATAAAAGGAAGGGACTATTATTTATATGCCGATGGGCAGATGGCGGTGGGCTGGGCCAGACTGGACGGCGTCTGGCACTATTTCCGGACGGAAAAAGAAGGAAATGATCCTTTCGGCAGTATGGTGTCCGGCGGCTGGAGAGTGATAGGGCCGTATTATTATTATTTCAATTCCGATGGTTCTCTTTATACAGGCTGGCTTTTCAAGGACGGGGGCTGGTATTACCTGAATACTGTAGATAACAGCCTTCAGGGAGCGATGTTTACCGGATGGATCAAGCGGGATGAAAATACATACTTTGCAGATTCAAACGGAAGGCTGGTGGAAGGCTGGTGTCAGATTGACGGAGCCTGGCATTATTTTTATCCGGGATCCGGGGCAATGGCACATAATACGGAAATAAACGGATTCTATGTGGATGAGGACGGCATCTGGAGATAAGGATTTTATTTGGAGATAAGGATGGAGTCTGGAAGTAAGGATGAAATCCGGAGATAAGGACGGCATCTGAAAATAAGGAGGCAGACATGAAAAGAGGATATGGAGTAGTGCTGGCCTTTGTGGCGGCATGTATGGTGGCGACAGGGCCGTGCATACATGCAAAAGGAGCTGAGTCCAGTGTAATCGAGAAGGCTTCCGTGAGCTTAAAAACCACATATGGAGAGTCGGGAGATATTCCGGAGCCGGAAATTACGGTGGATGTAAAGGGAGGTTCTCTGGAGGATATCCAGTACAGGACGGACCACGATAGATGGGAGCCCGGAAAAAAGGTCAGAATAGAAATTACGGTACAGGCGGATGAGGGGAAATATTTTCCCGTGTCCCTTAACCGTTCCCAGTGCAAGGTGTCGGGAGGCGAGTTCGTTTCAGCCCGTTCGCTGGATGATAAACGGCTGCAGATAAAGGTGGATTACAAGCCGGTTACCGTTCTGGGAGAGACGGAACGGGCCGGATGGTTCCGCAACTCCAAAAAGAGGGCCACATGGAAATCCGTGAAATATGCGCCGGGCTACTCTCTGGTGCTTTACGGAGACGATAAAGTTGTAAAGCGTATGAATGTGGAAACCAACAGCGCAGACCTTTCAGACTTCATGAAAGACATGGATAAAACATATTATTATGAGGTCAAAGCCGTTCCGATCACTTCGGAGGAGAAAAAGTATTTAAAGGAAGGGCAGTTCGTAACCTCCACATCTCAGGAATTTGACTGGGAGGATCTTGAGGAGGAGGAAGAAAAAAAACAGACTCCCGGGGACGGCGGGGAAATCCGGGGAGATTCTTATATTATGCCGGACGGAAGCCGCGCGAAAGATACCTGGAAAAAGATTTCGGGAAAGTGGTATTTCTTTGACGGTAATGGAATCCGCGTTAAGGGCTGGTTTGCGACCGGAGGAAGATGGTACTACATGGACCAGAGCGGTGTCATGTGTACAGGCTGGATTTCGCCGGATGGCCATTCCTGGTATTTCTTAAATGAAAATGGAGAGATGCAGACAGGCTGGGTGGAGCCAACTCCTGGTTCCTGGTATTATTTAAGAGAGGACGGCCTGATGCAGAAAGGATGGGTACAGCCCACCGCCGGTTCCTGGTACTATTTAAGGGAGGACGGTCTGATGCAGAAGGGATGGCTGCAGATCGGAGAACGCTGGTATTATTTCAGAGATAACGGCACCATGGCTGTCAATGCGGTTGTGGACGGATGGCAGATAGACGCAGACGGTATCGCTTATCGGATATCTTAGGAAGCAAATACCCCGAGAGGAGGATTGGTTGATATGGAATTTATTTCAAATGTGGCGGAGGCGGAGGAGCTCCTTTTAAAAACGAGCAAAAGCCGCAGCCTTAAAAAGAACGGCAGCGAATTCGGAAGTATATTGAAAAACAGTGCAGCGAGTATGGATATGGATACCATTTTTGAGCAGGCCGGAGAGACATTCGGAGTATCTCCGAAGCTTCTGCGGGCAGTGGCAAAGCAGGAATCTGGCTTTAACCCCAACGCAGTGTCAAAAGCGGGAGCTGTGGGTGTGATGCAGCTGATGCCGGGGACCGCGAAAAACCTGGGTGTTACAGATCCGTATGACCCGTGGCAGAATATTATGGGAGGGGCCAAATATTTAAAAGAACAGCTGAACCGTTTTCAGGATGTGGAGCTAGCGCTGGCCGCTTACAATGCGGGGCCGGGAGCCGTGCAAAAATACGGAGGCATACCGCCTTATAAAGAAACGCAGAATTATGTAAAAAAGGTAATGGGCTATTTGGGAGGTTCCGGAGAATCCCTGACGGCGAACCGAAGCGTAAGCATCCCGTATTCTGCACTGGAGGGGAATAACAGCTATCTGGCTGCTTCGCTTACATACGGAGGCCTGGGCGGAAATGGGCTGTTCACTACTCAAAGGCTTCTTGACAGCCTGTCGGTGCGCCAGGAGGGAGACAACATTGTTATGGATAAAGAGAGCTTTGTGAATCTGATTCAGATTCTTCGCATACAGATGATGATGGAATCAGGGAGTCAAATCGGAGTTATGGAGATTTAGATAAATGGGAATAAATAAAAAAGACGAGATTTTGAAAGACTGCAGCCGGTGCGCGATATATAATCATCAAGGAAAGCGCCTTGCTGAAGCCAGAGTGGTACATACAAATAATAAAATCTGCCTTTATTTTTCTGAATTTAGTCTTTCAGACGGACGATTTAAAACGAGAGTGGATTTTTTTGATGAGCGGCGCGGAATGGTTATGACGCTGAGCGAAGTTGTTATACGCAGGAATCCGGCTTTCCCGGAAGAGGATGAGCCGTGGATTGGCGAGTGCGTGATTCTGGACGTAAAGCAGGTAGTGCAGCGGCAGAAGGATATCCGGGTGAAGGTAAATATGGACATGAAATTCAAAAGATGCAGCGACGGGACTGAATTTTTTGGAACGATTGGGAATTTATCGGCCGGCGGTCTTTATGTGATAACAAAGGTTTCGCTGTTAAAAGGAGAGCGGATTGGTTTTTCTTATAATTTCCGGACGCTGGAGCGCCCCTTTGAAGCCGAAGTGCTTCGGGTGGGGCAGGCCGGAGAAAAAGGATATGGGTATGGCTGCCGCTTTTTAGGCCTGACAGATGGAGGAGAAGCGGCGATCCGTGGTTTTGTATACAAGAAGCAGAAAGAAAAAGGCGCTGAAAGGGCATGAAAATCAATCTTGTAATGATCATGAAAAATGAAGAACGCTCTCTGGAACGCTGTCTTAAGCAGGCCGGGGAGATTGTTGACGAGATTGTTATAGCCGATACAGGCTCGACGGACCATTCCGTTGAAATTGCGGAAAAACTCGGGGCAAAGGTTTGGAAATATGAGTGGAACGACGATTTTGCGGCCGCCAGAAATTTTGCACTCGAACATTCTGATGCGGAATGGAATCTTATTTTGGATGCGGATGAGTATCTGCTGCCCTGCCGCAGAGAAGAGCTGGAACGAAAGATTCAGGAGTATTCCGGCAAATATGGAAATCGCTGGATCGGCAGCCTTCTTCGCAAGGATTTCTGGAAGGAAGAGGGAAGGATGGAGAGCAGTCTGGCCTGCATCCCAAGACTCCTTCCAAAGGGGGTCCGCTATTTCGGCATGATTCACGAGCAGCCGGAAGAGGCGGGGCCCTTTTTAAAAATTCCCCTGGAAGCGGAGCATGACGGGTATTTATATGCGGATAAGAGCGGGCGGAATCTGGAATATTTAAAAAAAGCGGTAGAACGTTATCCGGAGGATATGTATTACCAGTTTCAAATGGCAGTGACGCTGCGGAATGCAAAAAAGCCCTTGGAAAGCCTTAAGTGGTTCCGGCAGTTTTATGAAAGCGGGGCCAGAAAGTCCGGATATTGGCCGGAGGGCGTAGTTTCATATCTATATGCCCTGATGGAATCGGAAACGCAGTCGGGGCTATGCGAAGCATTGGAGATTGTAAACAGAGAACAGACATGTCTGAAAAACCGGGCGGATTTTTGGTTTGTATGCGGCTTATTTTATATGAAGCTGGTACTTTCTGATGTTTCACGATACCTTGAGTTTTTGCCCAAAATTGAGGAAAGCTTTCTGAAGTGTCTCCGGATTGGCGAGCATCCGGGCTGCGTGGTCGGTACCGGTTCTTTTAAGGCTGCGTATAATCTGGCTTTGTGGTATGAGGTATCGGGGCAAACAGAGAAGGCAGTAAAATATTATAAAGACGCCGCAGAAAACTTTGAGCCTGCAAGAGAACGTCTTGAAAAACTTATTATTTAAAAAAAGCTTATCTTTTTTGCAAAATCGTCGAAATAAAATTATAAAGAGAAATAAAGCCGTGCAGAAAGGAGAAGGAATCGATGCGGATACAAAATAATATAGCATCCATAAATTCATCCAGGAATCAGGGAATAACGAAAGGCAAGTTGAATAAGACCCTGGAAAAGCTGTCCTCCGGTTATAGAATCAACCGCGCCGGAGACGACGCGGCAGGGCTTGCCATATCGGAACTGATGCGGAGCCAGATTGCCGGACTGGATCAGGCGATGCGGAATAATAACGACGGTATCAGTATGACGAATACCGGAGAAGGAGCTCTTCAGGAAATTCATTCCATGCTTCACAGAATGAAAACTCTGGCCATTGAGGCAGCGAACGGTACGTATGATTCGGTTGCAAGAGCAAATGTGGATATGGAGCGCCAGGCGTTGTTAGGCGAAATTGACCGTATAAGCCAGTCAACGGACTTTGCAGGAATCCCGTTGTTCGGGGAGAAAGAAGGGGACATTCCCGCGGGCTGGGTACCACCGGAGTTACGGGATCAGATTACACTTCAGATCGGCCATGCATCGAATGAGATCATGGACGTGGGGCGGTATTATATGGGGAGCAGAGAACTGCTTCTGGATGATACCGACTTCACCACCAGGGAGTCTGCAAATGCCGCCGTGGATGTCATTGATACGGCAATCTCCGCAGTGACGAAAGTGCGGGCAAACTTTGGGGCTGCCTATACGCATTTGATGCATACCAATAATAACCTGGGAGTGACAAAGGAGAATATGACGGCCGCGGAGAGCGGAATACGTGATACAAATATGGCGGAGTATTTTACGGAGCTTACTACGCAAAATATTGTGCTTCAGGCTTCCAACGCTATGCTTTCCCATGCGAATAACCTGCCAGACCTTGCACTTCAGCTTCTCAGGTAATAAGTAACGGGGGCTCACCGTGAGGATGGCTGAAATGCTCTTCCTGTTATAAAGAGCAGATACAGGCTGGCCAGAGCAGTAGGAACACTGTACTGGCCGGCTTTTTAACTTTATTGCCTTTCTCTCTTATGTTTTTTGGCAAAACGCCGATAAATATATAGAGAAATAGAGGGAAAAGTAAACCAGAATTATAGGAAAGAAGGGAATAAAAGAATGGCAAGTATATCTGCAGCAACAAGTAGTTTAGGGAATACAACTTTAAGAGGATATGGCGGCCTCAGCTCCGGTATTGACCGGGATTCAATCATCGAGCAGATGACGTTGGGGACTCAGACAAAGATTGCCAACCAGAATAAGAGTATGACAAGTCTTGGCTGGAAGCAGGAAGCTTACCAGTCTATCAGCGGAAAAATCCTGGATTTGCAGGATAATTATTTTTCATACAGCAGCGGCTTTAACTTAAAGGACGCCTCTGTGTTTGCAAAAAACAGAGTGTCCGTACTGGGAAAATCGGATGTGACAAAGTTTGTATCAGCCAGCGGAAGCTCCAATATGACAAATTATCTGTCCTTATTAGGAGTGAAGCAGACGGCGTCTTCCACTACGCTTTTGTCGGCCGGCAAAGGAACTGCGAGTATTAAAACCGGAATTACGGCAGACAGTCTTACAAATGAAGTTTATAAAACTTCCAATTTAGAAGGAAAAAGGCTGGAGTTTGGTGTCTACGGAACGGACGGTAAATTCAGGTCCGCCGGAACCTTTACGTTCCCGGCTTCCTATACGGAGAAGGATGAGAACGGAAAGGATGTTACTGTAACTCTGGACTATACCTCTGATATGAATGCCGTTGCGGATAACGCTACAGGAAAGACATGCGGAGAGAAGCTGGCGGAGGGACTTAATAAGGCTCTGGCTCAGTCCAACATCAAATCCGGAGATGCAAAGCTTTCCACGGTGGCAGAGTTTAAATACGAGAACGGCGTTATGAAATTCCAGGAAAAGAATGGAAAGACGATGGACCTGTCTATTCGCTCTACCTCCAGCGCATTGAAGGCCCTGGGCTATGACGGAACCGGAAAGAATGAGAAGGACGGAGTCAGCCTGAAGGAACTGGCAGAAAACCAGAAAGAGTTTAAGGATGTTTATGCAAAAAGTCAGAATATGGTTGATTTCCTGAAAGGGAAAAAGCTGTCCTTCAGCTTTGGCGGACAGACTAAGCAGATTGAATTAGTAAAATCCGGCGATACGATTAACAGTCTGGATGACCTTCAGAAGAACATTCAGGAACGCCTGGATCAGGCATTTGGAGTGGGTAATATTGATGTGAAGCAAAATGGCGGCGGTCTGGAGTTTGATCTGGGCAGCAATGCCAGCTCGAACCAGACTCTCACGATTACCTCCAGCAACGCCGATGTAAGAAGAGTACTGGGTATCGGGAAGGGAGCGAGCAATAAGCTGAGCACGGAGAGCAGCATCAGAGATAATATTGATAAATTGCTGGGAGCCGGCGCATCGGCTGAAGATAAGGAAGCTTTTCTTAAAGATCTGAACGAAAATGGCCTGATGATTAACGGCGTCAGAATCAAAGGTGTGACAGCCGATACCTCTATCAGCTCCATGATGGATAAGATCAACGCGAATGAAGAGGCTGGTGTGAAAGTTTCCTACCTTTCAGGTTCCAACCAGTTTGTTATGATTACGGCGGAGACAGGAAAAGGAAGACAGATTGCCTTGGAGGGCGCTTCCATGCAGTTGTTTGGAGCCCAGGTAGAGAAGGCAGACGGAACGAAGGAGTTTGTAGACAGCAGCTTTGAGAAGACCGACAGCGACAAATGGATGGACGGCAGCAGCCTGGAAGGCGGAAAGAACGCCGAGGTGCTTGTAAGCTATGGAAACGGCATCAAGAGCCTTGTGGAAAGCTCTTCCAACACCATTGATCTGGACGGCATGAAGGTTACGGTTTCCGGTGTTTTCGGAGATGTGAAGCTAGATGGCAGTTCGTGGACATCTGACAGTTCCATGGCTGTAACATTCAGTTCCGAGGCGGATGTGGACGGCGTGACTGAAAAAGTCAAGAAATTCTTTGAAGAATACAATGCGATGGTTACGGAGGTCAATACTCAGGTTACCACCAGACCGAGTTCCTCTTATGGTCCGTTGACGGAAGCTCAAAAGGCTGAAATGACGGAAACCTCCATTGAAAACTGGGAGAAAAAAGCGAAAGAAGGAATCCTGTTCAACGATGGCACCATGCGCGCCTTAAGCTCTGACCTGCAGGCTGTAATGACGAAGATGTTAAGCAGTGGAATCAGTTACCAGGATCTGGAAGAGATGGGGATTACCATGTCACAGGATTATCTGGACGGCGGAACCATAACCTTTGACGAGGCAAAATTTAAGGCAGCTATGGAAAGTGATCCGGATAAAGTAGCAGAAGTGTTTGCGGGCAACGGCACATCAAAGGGCCTGACAGGTATTGTGGAGGAGACGCTGATCGGTTATGCCTGCAGATACAGAAGCCAAAACGGAGATTCCTATGGCCGTTTGATTGAAGAGGCAGGTTCGGAGAAGCTTCCGCTTTCCGTGATGGATAATGAGATTTATAAGCAGTTAAAGGAAATGGAAAAGCTTCTGGACAAATATAAATCCCAGCTTTCGACAGAACAGGATCGCTATATAAGGCAGTTTACCACAATGGAAACATTGATTAACAAGATGAACAGCCAGTCCAGCTACCTGAGCCAGCTTTCGTAGTGTAGAATTGGTTTTTGGCAGAAGGAGAAATCATTGAATATCTATCAAAAATATAAAGAAGACAGCATCTATTCCATGAGCAGCTCTGAATTGCTTGATTTGTTATATGAAGAGGCGATTGGACGTTTGCGAAAAGCCGAACTGGCTTTGGAAGACAAGGAGTACAAATTGTTTGACGATTGTCTGAGACGTACTTCCAAAATTGTCCGGTACTTGATTGATATTTTGGATATGAGGCAGCCCATTAGTTATGATCTTCGGCGGATTTATGATTATTTAATACTGGATCTCAGTAAAATAAAGGCAGGCCGGGAACGGGAGCAAAAGGAAATTGCAAGAGTTGCTCATATACTTGGTGAGCTGAGAGAGGCGTTTCAGCAGGCTGCCCGGAAAGTAAATGAAGAGCATATGCTAAGCAGGAGCGAGGGACGGGGATAAGCAGATATGGAACTGGATTTAGAACAGATGCTGATTCTGCTGCAGAGACGGTATAACTCCCTGAGAGAATTGAAGCGGCTTACAGACGATTTGCAGGACGCCGTCTCACGGGAGGATGCCGTATCGGCTGACTTGATTCTCCAGATGCGTGCGGATGAGATGGACAATACGGAAGCCTGTCTGGAGATGATCTGGAAGATGGCCGAAGGCGGACAAAAAGAAAACGAGGAGATCCACAGACTTATGTCGAAAGAATTCCTTTTGATGGAGGAAGGCATGAGTCAGGAGGAAACGAAAATTCTTCATCTGAGAAAAAAGACAGCAGTTCTCATTAAGGAAATACAGGATACGGACAGACAGTTGAATAAGAGAGCGGCTGGCGCAAAGTCGTTTTACAAGTAAAATAATTACAATGTATAAAGCGCCATTTAAGGGCTTTATAAATATTTAGGAAAGGAGGAAGATATATGACAGTAAATGGAATATCAGGCAGCTATTACCAGTATCAAAACACCTTGAATATGCTTCAGCTGTCCAATGCAAGACAGTCGTCGCGTTACCAGGCAGTGGAGCCTGTAAAACAGGTAACATCTGCAACTTACAGCAGTAGT
This sequence comes from uncultured Lachnospiraceae bacterium, assembly GCA_910586315.1. Taxonomy (GTDB): domain Bacteria; phylum Bacillota; class Clostridia; order Lachnospirales; family Lachnospiraceae; genus CANRXD01. Next base: position 95,807 of record CAJUIP010000006.1, read on the forward strand.
GTGCAGAATTTTCTGAGTAATTATCAGAAAGAACTTACATCGCTGGAAAGCGTGGCTTCTAAGCTGATGATGAACAGCAGCAAAAATGTATTCAATGATTTTGAAGTGGCGTCTACCAACAGCGACGTAGCCGATGTTACTGCGACATATAAGCTTAAGGGAGATACAGACATCAGTCTGGATGTACAGACCCTGGCTCAGAAGCAGCAGAATACCAGCACAGCTCATTTTGGAGCGGAGCAGGTGGCAGCCGGAGACGATATGAATTTCGATATTCTGGCCTCTGATGGAAAACGCATATCCGTTACCGTTGGAAGCATGAACGAAAACGGCACGGCAAAAACCTATCATCAGATGTATCAGGAGGCTGCTGCATCAATCAATGCACAGGCCGGAAGGAGCGCAAGGGCTTCCGTGGCCAATGTTGACGGTAAAGTATCTTTGGTTCTCACTTCAGGAAAAGAAGGAGAAGCAGGGGGATTTACAATCAGTGGAGAAACCGGTGCTGCGGCAGGCATTGAAAATGCGGCTGTTCAGGCACAGGATGCAGTATATAGCGTGACTGAGAATGGAGTTACCACCACATACCAGTCTGCATCAAACAAAATCAGTCTGGATTATGGCCGAATAGAGGCACAGCTGAAGAAAACCGGAGAAAGCACGATTTATACGGGAATTGATGAGGATAAGGTGGTATCCGCAGTAAAAGATTTGATGGATGGATACAATTCTGTCCAGTCCCTGCTTGAAGGAAACGCAAGCCGTGGAATTGGCGCAACAGCTCATGCACAGGCTTTCGGCAGAGGTATGGCTGCGGAGAAGACCCTGAACGCGATTGGAATTTCCTATAATAAGGATGGAAAAATGGAGCTTGACGAAGATAAGCTGAAGGAAGCTCTGGAAAAAGACTTCAATGGAACAAAAGAAATTCTGGGTGGTCAGTTTGGTATTGCTGAAAAAGTTGCTTCCCGTACAGATATGGCTCTTTCCGATTCTGTACAGCGGATTGTAAGCAATGATTTAGGCGAATCGACGAAGTCAGAAACAGCCGTAAGCAAAAATCAAAGTTATGATCGTTCTGGTTATCAGAGCTTTTATAACTTTGTTAAGAGCGGTCCCTATAATTTAGGAAATTATTATGCGGTAGGTTTACTGCTGAACACATTGGCGTAGCTGATGGAATAACGGATATCTTTTACAGATATCCGTTATTTTTTTATAGGATAAGCTTTATTGCGTTAATGCGTAAAAATGAGGCAAAAGAAGATCTTTCCTACGAAATAAAAAGTGCTTTGTGCTTCGTATCGTACTGTGGCGGAAAAGAGAACATGCAGAAAGGCAATAGTGCCGTTATAAATTACGGTGGTATGTTGTCGAAAAAGGATGGAAAAATTCAACACTTTACTTTATAATAGAATTAAAAGAAAATTGCAGGCCTAAAGCAGCAGTATCTGCTGCGCTTGAAGTTTTACAATAACAGTTCAGGAGGTATCTGAACTGTTACGTTTTACGGCGGAGGCCGCATGTTTGGGACAGATAGCGAGGGAGAAACGATGGCACAAAAAAAGAGCAGACATGAGCTCCTGTATCCGCTGGGAGTAACGCCGATGGCAGACGAGATAAAGATTCTTGTGAGAGCAGAGGGAGAGGACGTGAAACTCCTGCTGTTTAAAAAGGGGGCTGAAGAGGCCGAAGAGGTAATCACTTTTAAGAAAGAAGAGAGAATCGGGGATGTATGGTCCATGACCCTTAAGGGGCATGATCTTAAAAATATGGAATATGGATTCGAAGTAGATGGGAGCTGGCTTGCAGACCCCTGTGCCAGAGCAGTCACAGGATGGGAAGAATGGGGGGATTTCTCCAGGGCGGAGAAAAGAGTGAAAGCCCGCCTGATAGCCGAAGATTTTGACTGGGAATGTGATAAAAGGCCGGAAATTCCATATGCGGAAACCATCATTTACCGTCTCCATGTCAGGGGTTTTACAAAGCATTTGTCATCCAGGGTGAAGGCAAAAGGGACTTTTGTGGGAGTGATGGAGAAAATTCCGTATTTAAAAGAGCTTGGAATCACAGCTGTGGAGCTTATGCCAGTGACAGAATTTAATGAGATCATGATGACAGAAGCCCTGGAACAGATGCCGGGGCAGGGACAAAAGCCCACAGGACGTCTCAACTACTGGGGCTATGGGCCGTCTTTTCTCTATGCGGTTAAGGCGGCCTATGGCACAGGACGAAAAAGGCCGGAAACGGAGTTTAAAATGCTGGTAAAAAAACTCCACGAGGAACAGATGGAGTGTATTGTGGAGATGTATTTTACCGGAAAGGAACCGGTGGTTCAGGTCCTGGATGTGCTGCGCTACTGGGTGCAGGAATACCATGTGGATGGATTTTGTCTAACCGGCTTTGCACCGCTTACAGCGATTGCAGAAGATCCGTTTTTAAAGAGGATGAAACTTTTTGCCAGTTCCTGGGGAGAGGTCATGGAACGGGGGCCTTTCAGGGGATATCAGACCCCGGGTGACGGTCCGGTGACAGTAAGAGAAAAAAACCTGGCAGAGTATAACGACCAGTTTCAAATGGATATGCGGAGGTTTCTGAAGGGCGATGAGGGTATGATAAACAGTCTGGCCTTCAGAAGCCGCAGGAATCCGGAGGGCTTTGGCGTTATCAATTACATGGCTAATACTAATGGCATGACCATGATGGACATGGTGACCTATGACAGAAAGCACAATGAAGAGAACGGAGAGGACAACCGGGACGGAAATGACTTTGAGTGTTCCTGGAACTGTGGAGAGGAAGGTCCGACCAGAAAGCAGAAGATTGCCAGACTGAGAAAGAGGCAGCTCTGCAACGGATTTCTGCTCCTGTTTTTGAGCCAGGGAACGCCGCTTCTTTTGGCCGGGGATGAATTCGGAAATTCCCAAAATGGAAATAACAATGCCTATTGTCAGGACAACAAAACGACGTGGCTGGACTGGAAGCTGTTGGAAAAAAACCATGAATTGTATGAGTTTGTGAAAGCGTTGATAGCATTTCGAAAAAAACACAAGCTTTTTCACATGGACAGGGAGCCCAGAATGATGGATTATAAGTCCTGCGGGCGGCCGGATGTTTCCTATCACGGGGAAAACGCCTGGAGACCGGGGTTTGAAAATTACAGGCGCCAGTTTGGAATCCTTTATTGGGGGCCTTATGAAAAAAATGCAGATGGGTCGGCGGATGATACTTTCTATGTGGCTTATAATATGCATTGGGAGCCGCATGTGTTCGGCCTCCCTCGTCTGCCGAAAGGGCAGCTTTGGCATGTAGTGTATGACACCTCCAGGGGCCCTGAAAAGGGAGGGTACAGGGAGGGGGAAGAGCCAGTCCTTGAAAATCAGACGCAGGCGGAAATTCCGCCGAGAGGTATTATGGTTTTTACAAGCCGGAACGGAAGCGGATATTTCACATATGAAACCCCTATTGGCGAGATTACGGTCTGCTGTTTTGGCGGGGCGGTGACAGGGCTTCGGTTTGGCCGTGTGGCGCCGGAGGGCACGGATATAAAGGAGATACGGACAGAGCTGTCAGACAAGGCTTATGAACAGATCCTGGAGTATCTGAACGGGACCAGGAAAAAATTTGATCTGCCTATTCAGATGGAGGGCACAGAGTTCCAAAAAAAGGTCTGGGATGCGCTTTTAACCATTCCTTATGGAGAGACTCGCAGCTATAAGGAAATTGCAGAGCAGATCGGGGATGTGAAAGCCACCCGGGCTGTGGGGATGGCCAATAATAAGAATCCCATTGCCATTGTGGTGCCATGTCACAGAGTCGTTGGCGCCAACGGGACACTGACTGGATATGCCGGGGGATTGGATATTAAGAAAAAGCTGCTGGAGCTGGAAAAGAACGGCTGCCGCGGCAGAGAGTCAGAGAGTTGAGATAAAAACATCCTCTCAGGCCCACACTGCGACAGCCCCTTTTGTATTATGATACAGGATAGACGAGCTGCTCTTCCTGTATATTTTCCAGAACTTCATCATAGAATTTTTTAGCGAGATATTTTGCCATCGGAAGGTTCATGTCCAGATAGTTACCGCAGTCTTTTGCGGCGGCGCCAGGAATTTCTCCTTCATAGTCGCGGATAAACAAAAACATTTCCTGTAGAAGCGGAATAATATCAGCGGACTCGTAATCTCCGGTAAGAAGCAGGTAAAAGCCGGTCCGGCAGCCCATGGGGCCGAAGTAGAGAACCAGATCTTTATAGAGTTTATGGTTCCGCAAAAAAGTTGCCCCCAGATGTTCTATGGTGTGGATTTCGGCTGTGTTCATGACGGGCTCATGATTGGGGCGGGTCATGCGGATGTCGAAGGTGGTTACATGGGCATCTCCTGATACGTCGCGTCTGGAAACATAGACGCCAGGCAGAAGTTTTAAATGGTTGACCGTAAAGCTGGGGATTTTTTCCATAGATGTTTTCCTTCCTTCTTAAATTTTCTTATGAGATTTTTTGGGGATGATACTGACAGTAACGGTCCGGGGATTATCTGAACTGCTGCTGCTGATATTATTATAGTCTTAAAATTTGCAGGATACAAGCTCATTTATTCCTTGTATCTGTATAAAACTTGTACTATAATAAAAACGATATCGACGGATAACTGTTCGTAACCGTTTGGAGGTGTCGGAACGATTATAACCGTTTAGGCAGGTCTGTACGTTTCACGTGCTGACGGTACGAAAATGAGTGTAATGGAAAATCAACAAGGAGATAAATGGATGTTAGACGGAAAAAAGACTTTATTCAGCGGAATGCAGGCTACCGGAAATCTGACTTTAGGAAACTATCTTGGGGCTTTAAAAAACTGGGTTAATATTTCGGATGATTACCAGACATTTTTCAGTGTGGTGGATATGCATTCCATTACGGTCCGCCAGGATCCGGCGGAATTGAGAAAGCGTGCAAGAACGCTTCTCACTCTCTATATTGCGGCGGGGCTTAATCCGGAAAAGAACTGTATTTATTACCAATCCCATGTTTCGGGGCATGCGGAGTTAGCCTGGATCTTAAACTGCTTCACGTATATGGGTGAGCTGAATCGTATGACCCAGTTTAAAGATAAGGCGGCAAAGCATGCGGACAACATCAATGCCGGATTATTTACGTATCCGGTTTTGATGGCGGCTGATATTTTGCTGTATCAGGCGGATGTGGTTCCTGTGGGAATCGATCAGATGCAGCATCTGGAACTGACAAGAGACATCGCAATTCGCTTCAATAATATTTACGGTGATGTATTTACAATCCCGGAGGCGTATATTGGAAAAGCAGGGGCCAAGATCATGAGTCTTCAGGATCCGGCGAAGAAGATGTCCAAATCCGATGAAAATCCCAATGGCAGCATTTACTTGATGGATGACCCGGATACCATCATCAGAAAATGTAAACGGGCGGTCACAGACTCGGAGGGATGTGTCCGCTACTGTGAAGAGCAGCCGGGAATCAGGAACCTGATTGACATTTACTGCGCCTGCACCGGAAAGACGCCGGCGGAGGTTGAGGCGGACTTTGACGGAAAAGGGTATGGAGACTTTAAGATGGCCGTGGGCGAGGCTGTTGTGAGCGTATTAAAGCCCCTTCAGGATCATTTTGCGGATCTTACCAAAAATAAAGACTATCTGGATAAGGTAATTAAAGAAAACGCGGAAAAAGCAGCCTATTTCTCCGGCAAGACGCTGAGAAAGGTGCAGAAAAAAGTAGGATTTCCGGAGCGTATCCGGTAAGGAGGGCTTATGAAGCTGCTGACATATGAGGTAAACAGTAAAAAACTCGTGGGCGCGCTGAACCAGGAGGAAAGCTGGGTATATCCCATTTCCGCCGCCGGTATGGAATACCGGGACATGAAGGAGTTAATCAGGGAGATCGGACCGTCGGAGGAGGAAATGTTAGCCTATATTTCCGGCCGTGCGCCCTATGAGGTTTTGGGGGCAGCGCCGTTGCAGGATATAAAAATTCTGTCTCCGATTCCTGTTCCGGACCAGGATATTATCTGCCTGGGTATTAATTATCTGGAGCATGCGAAAGAATCAGCAAAGTTTCAAAAGGAAGCGTTTACGAAGCCGGAAAAGGCCGTATATTTCTCTAAACGTGTAAATCGTACCACAGACCCTGATGAGGGGATTCCGGCCCATCAAAAGCTCACAAGCCAGCTGGACTATGAGGTGGAGCTGGCAGTGATTCTTAAGAAGGACGCAAAGGATGTGTCCAGAGAAAATGTGAAGGATTACATTTTCGGTTATACCATTCTGAATGATGTCAGCGCCAGGGAGGTGCAGACGGACCACAGGCAGTGGTATTTCGGAAAGAGTCTGGATGGGTTCACGCCCTTTGGACCGTGGATTGTGACCAGCGACAGCATTGAATTTCCACCAAGGCTTACCATTCAGTCAAAAGTCAATGGGGAGCTTCGCCAGAACTCCAATACAGAGATGTTTATCCATGGAATTGACGAAGTGATTTCAGAGTTAAGCCAGGGAATGACCTTAAAGGCAGGAACCATCATCGCCACCGGAACACCTGCAGGTGTGGGAATGGGCTTTGAACCGCCCAGGTTTTTAAAAACGGGGGATGTTGTGGAATGCATCATTGAGGGAATCGGTACATTAAAGAATACAGTCGTTGAGTAAAAGTTGCCATGAAGGGAACTGCTGCCGCAGCAGACGGCAGTTTCTTCTCATGGCATTTTTGCGCCGCAGCGTCCATAGAACTTTGAATGAAAAACAGGAGAAGATAAATTATGAAAGATATTCGTGAAATGCTTGGCCGGGTGGCCGCGGGAGAGCTTTCCGTGGAGGAGGCCGTGCTGGAGCTTAAGAAGGAGCCCTTTACAGAGGCCGGATTCGATGATTTGGGATTCGCCAAGCTGGATACTCACAGAAAGCTGCGCCAGGGAATTGCGGAGGTGATTTATGGCGCGGGAAAAACACCGGAGCAGATTGTCGGAATTGTGGAGGCCATGAAAAAGCGGGGCCAGGAAGTGATTTTAATGACCAGGGTGGAGGAAGAAAAAGCAAAGGCCGTAAGAGAGGGGCTCGGAGAAAAATTTTCGGATGGAGGCGGCTTCCGGTATTATAAGGATGCGCGAATCGGCGTCTGCGGGGAGTTTCCGGAAAAAGACGGGGTTGGTACGGTTGTGGTCGCCACAGGCGGAACCAGCGACATTCCTGTGGCGGAGGAAGCGGCCCTTACGGCGGAAGCCCTGGGAAACCAGGTGGTACGGCTGTACGATGTGGGGGTAGCCGGGCTTCACCGTCTGGTGTCTCATATGGATGAAATTATGAATGCGAGAGTAATCATTGCCATTGCAGGCATGGAGGGAGCCCTGGCCAGTGTGATCGGAGGGCTGGCGGACTGCCCGGTGATTGCGGTTCCCACCAGCGTGGGATATGGCGCTTCCTTTCATGGCGTTTCAGCGCTGCTTTCTATGCTGAATTCCTGCGCCAGCGGCGTCAGTGTGGTGAATATTGACAATGGATTCGGGGCCGGCTATCTGGCCAGCATGATCAATCATATGCGGGGATAAAACCCGGGAGAACGGAGGAAAAGATGAAAACAATTTATTTGGACTGCAGTATGGGAGCGGCAGGGGATATGCTGATGGCGGCGCTGTTTGAGCTCTGCCCGGATAAAGAAGGATTTTTAAAGAAGATGAATCGCCTGGGGATTCCCGGCGTGCAGGTGGAAGCACAACCGGCTGTGAAATGCGGAATTACCGGGACCCATATGGAGGTAAAGGTGTTCGGAGAAGAAGAGGAGAGCCATGACGCGTCCGATGACGGGCATGGTCATGCTCACGAGGATAGTCATGTTCACGAGTGTGGCCACACTCACGAGAATTATCACGACCATGAGTGCGTCCATGATTCCGAGCATAATCACGACCACGGGTGCGGCCACGCTCACGAGCATAATCACGACCGTGGGTGTGTCCAAACTCACGAGCATAGTCATGACCACGCCCATCACCACCATGCCAGTATGGCGGGGATTTCCCACATTATTTCGCATCTGGATCTTCCGGACCAGGTGAAGCGCGATATGGAATGTGTGTATGGGCTGATTGCTGAGGCGGAATCCCATGCTCACGGAATGCCTGTGGATCAGATTCATTTCCATGAGGTAGGGAGCATGGACGCGGTGGCGGACATTGCGGGGGTCTGTTTGCTGCTTCATGATATCGGCGCCGAACAGATTATTGCGTCTCCTGTTCATGTGGGAAGCGGCCATGTCCACTGCGCTCATGGAATTCTTCCGGTTCCTGCTCCTGCTACGGCCCATATTTTGCAGGGGATTCCTGCATACAGCACTCAGGTAAAGGGAGAGCTCTGCACGCCCACCGGAGCGGCTCTGCTGAAGCATTTTGTAAAGGAATTTGGCGGTATGCCGGTTATGGCCACATCGAAAATCGGATATGGAATGGGAAAAAAGGACTTTGAGCGTGCCAACTGTGTACGGGCGTTTTTGGGGGAAACGGCCGCTGACGGTTCTGAGGTCGTGGAACTGTCCTGTAATCTGGATGACATGACTCCGGAGGCCATTGGCTATGTTCAGGAGCTTCTTTTTGAAGCGGGCGCCCTGGAGGTTTATACGATTCCGGTGGGGATGAAGAAAAACCGGCCGGGAATTCTTTTAACCTGCATGTGCAGACATGACCAGGAGGAAACCATGACGGCCCTTCTGTTTAAGCATACTACAACGCTTGGAATCCGTGAACATATTAGCAGAAGATTTACTCTGAACAGGGAAATCAGGGAAATTGAAACATCGTATGGAACGGTGCGGGAGAAAATTTCCTCAGGCTATGGAATCATAAGAAGGAAGCTGGAATATGAAGATTTGGCGGAGATTGCCCATCGGCAGGGGATGTCTCTGGAGGAGGTAAAGAATGCAATATCTGGACACTAAGGCAGAAGCTGACGACGGAAAGGAGAGGACGGGAAAATTCCAGGGTCTGGAAACAAAGCGTCTGTTTCTAAGGGAAATGACCTGGGAGGATCGTCCGGCTATCTGCGCGATTCTTCAAGACAAAGAAACCATGTACGCATATGAACATGCTTTTTCAGATGAGGAAGCAGATCAGTGGATGAAAAACCAGATGGACCGTTACCGGAAATTTGGGTTCGGTTTATGGGCTGTGGAGCAAAAAGAGACAAGGGAAGTCATTGGCCAGTGCGGCCTGACCTGGCAGCCGGTTCCGGAGTCGATAGACGCTTCCGGCCAGGTCCTGGAAATTGGCTATCTGTTCCGGCGGTCTCAGTGGGGGAAGGGATATGCCACAGAAGCGGCCTCTGCCTGCCGGGAGTATGCCTTTCAGGTTCTCAAAGCGCCCAAAGTAAGCTCCATTATCCGTGAGAATAACCGTGCTTCCAGGAATGTGGCGGAACGGAACGGTTTAAAGCCTGTGGGAAGCTTTGTGAAACACTATTATGGAATGGACATGCCGCATGTTGTTTATGTGGGCTATGGGGATTCCGGACAATAGGGCATATTCCTAAACGGAATTCTTTCTGAGTGCTTGTTGTCCAGATTCTAAAAGCTTTGTTCTATTACTCCATTCTTATTTTATAAAGCGTTTCGGACAGTATTGAAACAAAACTTGATGAAGCTGACCAGCAGGCAGCTATATCAAAAGAGAGACTTCTCCATGAAACAGTTTTCAGTGATGCAAGGAATACCGACAGACATTTATAACAAATACAGGGTCCAGGGCAGTTGATCTTTGAAGATTAGCTGCTTTTTTGCCCTGTCATCTTTTTGGAAATCTTCAAAATCTGTACAGCATCCACAATAAGAAATGATTGCTGTTATATGTTTGTGTATTTTGGTCAAAACCTGTTTGTCTTTATTACCCATAAATGAGTACTCCATTCTTTTTAATCTCATTATCTATCTCGGAATCTGGAACGATTTCGGAGCGGTCAATCAAATCAACGGGTTTTTCCAGAAAAGTGACCACATCTTCCAAAAGACCGTAAAAAGCAAGCCCATGAAGTCCACTGTCCACCAATATATCGATATCGCTTTTTTCTTGTGGTGTGCCCTTTGCATAAGAACCAAACAAGATAGCCCGCTGGACGTTATAGTTTTGGAATATGGGAGATAAAATATCTTTTATCTGTTCTATTGTATAGATTGTATCTACACCTTTCATAAACGCACCTCCTGTGTGTTACGGTTTTTTGCTGCTTCTTCTATCTGTTTGATTTGTTCTTCTGCTGGTTTTTGGTTTCTATCCTAAATAACCGTTCGTATTATATATAAATGCTTCTTTTTTCGGATATTCTTATAAAATAGGCAGGTGGATGCTCAATCAATATGGGAAATGTTCTATATTCTTAACAATTGCTACTATTTATATTTATTATATTGGTCTTCGTAGTAAAAAACAAGGTAAAAATGCACTTTCTAAAATAATAAAACCAGTTATTGTGCCTTTTTCAATCGGTTCCAATATTTATAGTGGGCGTAGTACTGCAAGTTCCCAGGAGGATGAATTATCAATTCCTTACATAGCTATTTGCACAGTCGCTGAAACTAAAAAAGGGGATCTGCCCAAAAGAGCCGATCCCCTAAAATACTGTCTTTCTTTGATTTTACGGGCTTTTTGATTAGCCAAAGTATCTCTTAAGCAGCCCAGCAAATGCCTTACCGTGTCTTGCCTCGTCACGAGCCATCTCATGAACCGTATCATGGATTGCGTCAAGGTTTGCAGCTTTTGCTCTCTTAGCAAGGTCTGTCTTACCGGCAGTAGCGCCGTTTTCAGCCTCAACTCTCATCTCGAGATTCTTCTTTGTGCTGTCAGTTACAACTTCACCAAGAAGCTCTGCAAATTTAGCGGCATGCTCCGCCTCCTCATAAGCTGCCTTCTCCCAGTAAAGGCCGATTTCCGGATAACCCTCTCTGTGGGCAACTCTTGCCATAGCAAGGTACATACCAACTTCTTTGCACTCGCCCTCGTAGTTTGCTCTTAAGTCTGCAAGAATATCCTCGCTTACGCCCTGAGCAACACCCACAACGTGCTCAGCAGCCCAGCTCATTTCGCCGCTCTGCTCTGTGAACTTGGAAGCCGGAGCATTACATACGGGACATTTTTCCGGAGCAGCGTCGCCTTCGTGAACATAACCACATACAGTACATACAAATTTTTTCATGTTATTCTCTCCTTTTTATTTTCATTATTTAATAATAGTAATTATTACTGATTTCAATATATCATAAGAATCATTCGTTGTCAATACTTAATTCATCCTTTTCTGCCGGCTTTTTCTGCTGGCACATCTGGCATTCTCCGTAAAAGAAAATTGTGTGGGAATCTACCCGCCCCGACACCGGTTCCGTCAGAAGATCGGATGTTTCCTGCACCAGACTGACGGGAAGATCATAGATTCTACCGCAGGTTTTACAGATAAAATGATAATGCGATTCTGTTCGATAATCAAAATGTTCAGAACCGTCTCCGCAGGAAAATCTGGAAATTTCCCCCAGATTCGCCAGAAGATTTAAATTCCGGTATACCGTCCCCAGACTGATATTGGGAAACTCTTCACGAATGGAAAGGTAAAGGGCGTCGGCAGTGGGATGATCGGTACGGTTCTTCAAACAGGTTTTTATAGATTCTCTCTGTCGGCTGTATTTCAGGGTTTTCATTCCCTCTTATTCCCTCCTTTCTTTTGGTAACAATAATGATAATTGTTATTGAAATAATAGCAAAAATGCCTGACGATGTCAAGAAAAAATAAAAATAAGAGCTGGAAATATATGACAGTTCGTTATTGCTCGCTCCCTGGTCAATTCTTCCATTGATTGACCAGGAGCAAATATCGTAATGAGGCAAAGCATATGCTCCACTGCCGCAGGCAATTTAAAATGTGCATTGTTATTTTCCACGCGAAATAAGCGCGACAGCAGAATAATAAAAGAATTTCCTTGAAAATAATGCCTTCATTCATTATACTAGTACTATCTTGTGGAAAGAACGTGAAGAAAATGCCGGAATTTCCACAAGGTAGTGCTAGCACTATTAAGCGAAGAAGCAGAGGTGATTTCATGCGAAGCAAACATACCCGTCATTTGGTAACGGAACTGGCCGCGCGGCTGTTTGACCGTGAGTTTTTAAAAAGCGGCGGTTTAAGCCGCCGGACCATGCAGGAAATCTTTGTGAGAGACAAGTGGGAAGAGACTTTTGATACCCTGTTTCCCATAAAAAAGAGATTTACCTGCAAAGAGATCCTGGAACTTTGCAGACCCGAATTATGGGCCCTTTCGGTGGAACCTGAGGAGGGATGGATTTCCTTTACCTATAAATTTGCGACTCATATTCTGTATCCGGATCCGGAGTTTGACAAGAAGGCGGCTCCCTATGCGGCAGGCGCGCTTCTTTACCTGAATCTGCTCCAGTTTTTCTTTGATGAGGAAAGAAAGGCGCTGCCCTTCAACCCATATGACGACTTTGAACTGCTTTCTGAGGAGGAGTATGCATCCTGTGAGCGTGCCGGGGAGTACAGACATTTTATAAAGGAATTCCGGAATCAATACATTTATGAAATGATGCGTTTAAACCGCGAGGCAACTCCCTTTGAAACCTTGGGACATATCGCAGGTGTTCACTACGTGGCCATGCATGTGGCCAGAGGACTTTATAAAGCCGGCGTTCCCATTGACCTCGCTCTGGCATCCGGCGCAGCCGCAGGCCATGATCTGGGCAAATTCGGCTGCAAACCAAACGAGCGTGTTCCGTATCTTCATTATTATTATACGAATCAGTGGTTCACCGCTTACCATATGGAAAGCATCGGCCATATTGCGGCCAATCACTCTACCTGGGACCTGGAGCTGGACAATATTTCAGTAGAGTCCCTGGTGTTAATTTATGCAGACTTCCGCGTAAAACAGATGCGCGGATCAGACGGAAAAGAAATCACTAAAATTTACACTTTGAAAGACTCCTTCGACGTAATTTTATCTAAGCTTGACAATGTGGACGAAGCCAAGCGCAACCGCTACCGTGTGGTTTACGCAAGACTCCATGAATTTGAAAAATATATGCGGTCTCTGGGTGTGGACACAGATTTGAGCGGAAATCCGCCCGCACCGGAAAAACCAAAGAATATTGTAATCCAGAACAGTGACGAGATCGTCCGCTCCTTCGTGTTTCTCGGGATTGAACATAATATTGATGTCATGCACCGTCTCGGTACCGAGCGCCAGTTCGGAAATATCCTGGAGGCGGCACGGAGTGAAAAGGACTGGAAAAATGTCCGTGCGTACCTGAATATTTTTAATGAATACTCCATTCATTTAAACCACAGACAGAAACAGCAGACCCTGAAGTTTTTATATGAACTTCTGCTCAACAGAGAGGGCGATATCCGCAGGCAGGCGGCCGCTCTGATTGGCAGAATGTTTGCGGACTTTAACGCCGGATACCGGAAAGAGCTGCCGGCCAATATTCCAGATCCAGACGAAAAAACGGCTCTGGATCTCTGGAACGAGTGTATGGCGAAGTTAATCTGCCCGGATTACCGTCTGACGCTTCAGCAGAAAAGGCGAATCCAGAATTCACTGAAATTTGTTTTGATCTCTGCTCTGGAACGCAGCTCGGAAACGGTACGGGAGGAGTACTTTGACGCGTTTATGGAGTGGTTTGACGGGAAGCATACTTTGCCGTTCGGTGAAAGCCAGATGCCCGCTCAAACGGCAGGTGCTGAGGGATACCCGGAAGGGGATACTCTGTCCTCCGGCGAAAGCCAATCGCCCGCCCGAACGGCAGGTATTACGGGAAGTTCGGACAGGTATACATTTTCGGATGATTCTCTCTTTTATCTTCTGGATGCTGTATACTCCCTTCCTCTGGAGCTTTATAAAAAAGAGGACTGTCTGGAAAAGCTGGCGACGTTTGCGGCGGAGCGGATAAATTATCCGGATGAAACGGTGAGAATCGCGGCCGTTCGTTCTTTAAGGGTATTGACGGAAGCCATAACGCCGGAGCATACATGCTATGAACGGGTGCGCCGTGCGGCCGAGGAGATGAAGCCGGATTCCATGACTATGGTGTTTTTACAGTACCGGATTTTTACAAATCTGCGTCTGGATACAAGAAAGCAGATGGAGATCCTTTATGGAAATGATGTGGTAAGCGATATTTTCCTTGAGAATTTAAAATCAGCGACTCCGTGGATTATCAAAGCCGTAAATATAAAGCTTTTGGCGGACCAGGTGGATCATGGAAAAAGGGAGCATCTCCTTCATATCTGCGCCCATTTTTCCAACCTGATTAAGGTCAGTGAGCAGGTGGGAGTACGCCATGACGCGGGACGCGCGCTGCTGCGTCTGGCCCATCTTCTGACCACGGATCAGCGAAATGAAATTGCCGTGGAGCTTTTAAAGGGCCTCGAAGTGGGAGAGTATGAGTTTTCAAAGTATATTCCGGAGTATCTCGGTGAATTTGCCCTCTGGCTTCCTCCGGAACAGCTGGATGATTTAATTGAGAGGCTTCACGTTCTGCTGGCCAGTGCCAACGAACGGATTGTCTCCGTTGCCCTTGACACTCTGGGAGTTCTTCTTGAATGTTATGCCAGATATCCGGGCCGCTTTGAGGAGCCGGCCGGGGCCGCCCATGAGCGGAAAATACAGCTTCTGGGTCTGATTTTAAGCTGTCTTGCCAATTACAGGGAGCAGGTGCGCCAGGAGGCCATGCTGGTGATCGGCCAGCACGTATTCGGTTCTGAGGAGATGTCAGAGCGTGATAAAAATGACTTGTTTTCCCTTTGTTCCAAGAAGCTTCTCTTCCTTTTAAATGAAAATAAGGGCGGAGAGTTAAGCCTTTATTACCGTGCGGCGACTCTGTCCCATGTGAGCCGGTTCATGTCCAGATATCAGATTTTCAGCGGCAGCGTAGGCTTAAAGGGACGGTATAAAGTGGCTTTCTTCCCGGGGACCTTTGACCCGTTTACCTTGTCTCATAAAGAGATCGCCAGAAAGATCAGAGAGCTGGGCTTCACGGTCTTTCTTGCCATTGATGAATTTTCATGGTCAAAGAAAACGCAGCCTCATCTGGTGCGCCGCCAGATCGTCAACATGTCGGTAGCGGATGAGTTCTATGTACATCTGTTTCCGGATGATACGCCCATTAACATCGCCAACCCGGCTGACTTAAAACGGCTGAGGGACATTTTTGCAGAAGAAGAGGTTTACATTGTAGTGGGCTCCGATGTTATCCACAATGCCAGCTCTTACAAAAAAGAGCCCTGTGAAAATTCTATTCACGGCTTTAACCATATCGTATTCCGAAGAGCCGGAGAGGAGCATCCGGAGGATTTATACCACCGCATCACTGGAAAGGTGGAGGAGCTGGAGCTGCCGCCTGACCTGGAGGACATCAGCTCCACAAAGATCCGTGAGAATATCGACAATCACCGGGATATTTCAAGCCTCATTGATCCGGTGGTTCAGGAATATATTTACCACAAGGGGCTGTATTTAAGAGAACCTGAATTTAAACCGATTTTAAGGGCAAAAGCCATCTCCTTTGAGAACGTCCCCTGTGCAGATGATCATGTTCTGACAGAAATCGAAAACACGGTTCTTTATGCCCACCCTGACGCGGAGGCAATCCTGACAAAAATCAGCCGGGAAAAGGATCAGCTGATTCTTTTAAGAAACACCATGGAAGGTGCCCGCGCTGTAGGATTTGTAAGTTATCGGGAGCTAAAGTCGGAAGAGCTTTTCAGTGTACTCCGCGATATGGAACTGGCCAACGCCGTGAGAAGAAGGACCAGCCGGGAAGTGCTCATGATCACGGGCATCTTTATGCGGGAAAGTGAAATCCGCGATGGTGAGGCCATAAGAGACTCGGCTCAGCTTCTTCTGGTGGAGGTGGTCACCCAGGCACTGGCAAGGAACTTAAGCTTTGCCATGTTTGTGGCGGAGCGGGGACTTACCTCCAAGGAAGTTATTTTCGCCCTGGAGCGTCAGGGCTTTGTGAGGCCGATGAGCGGGGAAGACAGCGAGAAACGTATCGTTTATATGGTGGATATGCACGAGCCGCTGCTGCTTTTGCACAATCTGGAAACGACGATTAAGGAACCCTTTGCCAGCAGCGCCGCGGTTTTGAAAGCCATTGAACAGAATCATAAAAAGTTACAGCTTACTATGACAAAGCTGTATCCGGGCAATCTTGTGCTGTCCTTATCCTCCGGCATCATGCACCATCGGCTGGTAGACCGGATTACGGCTTTAAATGATGTGCCAAGAGAGCATATGGTTCCCAGAAAACTGGGAGAAAATATGTGTGTTCCCTTCGGTAAGATTTTAAGAGGCAAGGTAGTTCCCAATACCGTAACGAAGACGCTTCATACCGATAAGGTCTACGAGCCGGACTTGCAGGACTATTCCATTGAGCCTTTCCCATACTATTCGCCGCTTGAAAGTCAGATTAAAACCATCAAATCCTTTGACCGTCCGGTGATTCTTGTGGATGACCTGGTTCATAAGGCAGACCGCCTCCAGGCCCTGGCTCCCAGCCTCAGAGAGGCGGGAATTACGGTGAAAAAAGTGGTTGTGGGCGTAATCTCCGGTTATGGCCGCGATCTGATGCAGACATTCCAGCTCCCTGTGGAGAGCATCTACTCTATGCCGAATCTGCGCCAGTGGTTTGTGGAATCCACCTTGTATCCGTTCATTGGAGGCGATACGGTGCGGAGGGAAGATATGAAGGTGGCCGGACTTCAGTCATCTGTGAACATGATTCTTCCCTATGCGACTCCCAGACTTGCCGGATGCAGCAGAGAGGCGCTGTTTGAGTTTTCCGCCTGCTGCATTGAGAATGCCAGGGACCTTCTTCAGGTACTGGAATCTGAGTACAGGAAGCGTTTTGCAAAGAATCTGACTCTCTCCAGACTTTCTGAGGCCGTCATTCTGCCTCTGTGCCCGGATAAGGGAAGCTGTATGGAATATGATGAAAATCTGGCCGCATCCGTATATCTGGAAAATGACCTGGAAATGCTGGGGCGGATGAAAGAATTCATGATGCAGGGCTGAAGCGCCGCTTCTGAATGTATAGAGGAATTGCATTGGATTGAATGAAGAATTCATGATGTAAGGTTGAAATGCCACACATAAGGAGAATGGAAATGATTACATATTATAAAATTAACGGGCAGCCCTGCTTTTCTGACAGGGCAGACCTGCCCTATGAAAAGATTGGGGGGCCTGAAGGTGCAGAGAGCCTCACATGGCTCTTTGACAGGGAGCCGGGAAGCTGCCGTGCTTCTTTCCTTGTAAACAGGCCGGCCCTGCTTTCCGAAAAGGAAGAGAGTGTAAGCTGGTTAAATGAAAATAAACTGGACGGAAAGTCCCTGGAGGATGAGCTGCCTGGCCAGGTAAAAGAGCTTATTGCCGCAGGAAAGGTCCGCGCCGTTAATGTTTCCCATCCCCGCTTTGAAGAAATTCTTTCCTGGAAACCGGAGGGAGGGAAAAAGCGTGTTCATGTGCTGGCCATCGGAGATGTGGGAAGCATGCTTTTAACAGGCCTTCATCTTCTGGGCGGTGATGTGATTTCCAAAATAGGAATCTGCGATATTTCTGATCAGGTGACGGCCAGATGGGAATTTGAAGAGAACCAGATCGCGTATCCCTGGGATTATGACGCCCTGCCGGAAGTCGAGGTGGTGCCTCAGGAAAAACTGTTTGACTGTGATGTGTTTGTATTTGTGGCGTCCAAAGGAATTCCCCCGGTGGGTTCCGGCGTCAAAGACGTGCGGATGTACCAGTTTGAAAATAATTCCAAAATCATCGGGCATTATGCAAGGATGGCCAGGGAAAGGCAGTTTAAGGGACTGTTCTGCGCGGTTTCGGATCCGGTGGACCCGTTAGCGAAGACCGCATTTCTGGAAAGCAATAAAAACGAATCCGGAGAACTTGATTACATGGGGCTTCTCCCAGAGCAGATTCAGGGCTTCGGCCTGGGAGTCATGAACGCCAGGGCGGCTTACTATGCCAAGAGGGATGAGCGTTTTAAGCAGTTCCTGACAGAGGGACGCTCCTTCGGGCCTCACGGGCAGGATTTAGTGATTGCAGATTCCATTGAAAATTATAACGACGCCCTTTCAAAGGAGCTTACAGAACTTACGGTGACGGCCAACCTGCATATGCGCGCCATCGGTTATAAGCCCTTTGTGGCCCCGGCCTTTTCTTCCGGTGCCCTGTCCATTCTTCTGGCGCTGAGAGGAAAATGGCACTGCGGCTCCGTGTTCTTTGGCGGTATTTATATGGGAGTGAAAAACCGTTATACAGACCATGGTCTGGAGACGGAGGTGCTGCCGCTGCCGGATGCCCTTTATGAGCGCATTGTGTTTGCGGAAGAAAATCTGAAGAAAATTATATAAGAGTAAGGCAGCTGTGAAGGGGAGGGACCGCTGTAACGATTCAGACGCGGATATCCCCCTGAGAGGTTATAGACAGTTTAGGAAGGGAGGAGAACCGTTGGAGAGAGAAAAGCTGATGGTGATTTATCCTCAAAAGAGGCAAAAAGGAAAAGAGAGAGAACGTCTGGACCAGATTCTCTCCTATGCTCTGGAGAATACGCAGGCGGAGCTTTTCGAAGATATGTCAGCGCTCTGGGAGGGAGAAAACCAGGAAAAAAGCTCCCGAAGGTTTGCAGGACAAAGACTTTTATTTGCGGTTCCGCTTGGAAAAGACGGGGTGAACCGGGAATATTATGAGGTGCTGGCATGGCTCCGCGCGGGAGATCGGGTGCTGGAGGGAGCCGTGGCAGGACTCATTATCGACGCGGACAGTGAGCTTTTTACGAAGGCAGCAGCCAGGGAGCTTACCGTGGCGGCCAATCAGACGGGTTGTGCGTTTGTGGGGCGGCCGTTAGTGGAAGGCACAGCGTCGCTTGATAATTTTATTGTCCAGGCGGCGAATATGAAAACGGATCGTATGGGGGCCTATAAAAACAGCGCCAGAACCCTGGCGGAGCAAGTGGCTTCATTTGCGTGGGAGAAAAAGGAGCACCCGCATCTCCTGGTCCTGCATGCCTCCAACCATAAGACATCCAATACCATGGCTATCTGGAATGAGGTCAGGGGCAGACTGGACGGAATTGAAGTGAAGGAAATCAACTTAAGAAACGGTACGCTGGAGGACTGCTCTGGATGTCCTTTTCAGATGTGCCTGCACTTCGGAGAGAGAGGGCAGTGCTTTTACGGCGGGGCCATGGTAGATGATGTGTATCCGGCTGTCAGGTGGGCAGATGGAATCCTGCTTTTATGTCCTAACTACAACGATGCCCTTTCGGCTAATATGACAGCTTTTATTAACCGCCTCACCGCGCTGTTTCGCACGACACGGTTTTATGACAAGGCATTGTTTGCCATCATTGTGTCAGGCTATTCCGGAAGCGACCTGATTGCCGGACAGCTGGTGACGGCGCTCAACATGAACAAAACTTTTTATCTTCCGGGGAACTTCTGTATGATGGAGACTGGAAACAGTCCCGGCTCTGCCATGCATGCGCCGGGGATTTCCGGGCGGATAGAAGAATTTGCCCAAAGAGTACGGAAAACGTTGTTAAAAGAGATACAGGACCAGACGGCGGCAATCTGATGTAATAGCTCATATAATTTCGGAACTGGTGTATGGACATATTTCCGCTTCATCTCCATCTGCTGTGTTGGATTTTCTAGCCGCCGCGTCATTGAAAATCCAGCACAGCAGATGAATGAATATGTCCGCTAAAACGAGGCATGCTGCCTTGCAGACAGAACACCGGTTAGACCGGATTGCCCAAATGCCTGGATTTCTGATTACAGAAACGCGGACAATGCGGACGAGGTAAGAATACAAAGCGTAATTCCAATGACAGTTGGAAGCAGGAAGGCGATAATGGTCCATTTCGTACTTCCTGTTTCTTTTTTTATGGTCAGGCAGGTGGTGGAACAGGGCCAGTGAAACAAAGAGAAAATGGCCATACAGACGGCTGTTTTTATGGTCCATCCATGGGCAGTTAAGAGGGAAAAAAGCGCTTTTGTGTCGTCCATTTCCACTAAATATCCTGTCTGCAGGTAGGCCATCAGGATAATGGGAAGTACGATTTCGTTGGCAGGGAAGCCCAGCAAAAAGGCCATGAGAATGATTCCGTCAAGGCCCATGAGCCGTCCCAGGGGGTCCAGAAAACCGGAAATATGAAGCAGCAGGCTGGCATTTCCAATCGTGATATTGGCGAGCAGCCAGATTAATAGTCCCGCCGGGGCAGCCACCGCCACGGCGCGGCCCAGAACAAAGAGTGTGCGGTCAAAGATGGAACGGACAATGACCTTCCCCACCTGGGGAGGGCGGTAGGGCGGAAGCTCCAGGGTGAAGGAGGAAGGAACTCCCTTTAATAACGTCCGGGACAGGAGCCAGGAAGCTCCAAGGGTGGCAAAAATACCAGAGAGAATGAATCCGGTAAGGATGAACGCCGTAAACAGGGAGGCAGGAATCTGCACAGCCGCGGCCAGACCTGCATTCCCTATGAAAAACAGAGAAATCATGGTGAGAAGCAGGGGGAAGCGGCCATTGCATGGAACCAGGCTGTTGGTCAGGATGGCGATGAGCCTTTCCCTTGGAGAGTCAATGATGCGGCAGCCCACAACTCCCGCGGCATTGCATCCCAGCCCCATGGCCATGGTGAGACATTGTTTTCCGCAGGCCTTACATTTATGGAAGGCACCGTCCATGTTATAGGCGATTCTTGGCAGACAGCCCAGGTCCTCCAACAGAGTGAACAGCGGAAAGAAGATAGCCATGGGGGGCAGCATCACAGAGACAATCCAGGCGACAACCCGGTAAACGCCATAGACAGAGACTCCTGTAAACCATTGGGGAAGTCCCACGGCCTGGCAGAATATTACCAGCTTTTCCTCCAGATGGAAAAATAAATTCCACAAAAGGGAGGAGGGGTAGTTGGCTCCTGTGATGGTCAGCCAGAAGATTCCCACTAAAAGTAAACACATGAGGAGACTCCCGCTTACGGGGCCTGTGAGGATACGGTCAAGCCATTCTTCTCTTGTTCTGTAATTTTTTTTGCTGTAAGTAACGGCCGCAGATGCAAGATCGCAGGGAGAAAAGTCCTCCGGGTATTTTCGGTATTCCGGCTCCAGGGAGCAGGAGGAAAAAAAGGGGCACGCCCCGCAGGAACAATAGTCGGGAGAGGGAGACGGCTTTGCCAGGGCCTTTTTTAACTGGTCCAGGCCGCATTTTTTCCTGGCGCAGCAGGGAACAACCGGGATTCCAAGTTCTTTCTCCAGTACGGAGAAATCTAACAGGATCCCTTTTTTCGCTGCTTCATCACAGAGGTTCACACAGAGGATGACCTGGGGGATTTCAGGCTCCGGACGGTCTTCGATAAGTCCGGTGGCCTGCCGTAAAAGATGGAGGCCCCGTTCCAGACAGGTGGCATCGCAGACTAAAAGCAAATATTCGTAGGCTTCGTTCCGGATAAAATCTCTGGTAAGGGCTTCTTCCGCGGAGCGGACGTCAAAAGAATAAATGCCGGGAAGATCTACAATGGAGAATCCGCGGTCTTCAATGGAAAAGTATCCGGTAGTACAGGAAACCGTGACTCCGGCCCAGTTCCCCGTGTGCTGGTGCAGGCCAGTCAGGGCGTTAAAAATCGTACTTTTTCC
>CAJUIP010000007.1 GCA_910586315.1 uncultured Lachnospiraceae bacterium
TATGCCCAGATAGCTCAGTTGGTAGAGCAGAGGACTGAAAATCCTCGTGTCGCTGGTTCGATTCCGGCTCTGGGCATTACAACAGAATATGTTGTATGGGATATTAGCTCAGTAGGTAGAGCACTTGACTTTTAATCAAGTTGTCCGGGGTTCGAATCCCCGATGTCTCATTCCTGAAAGATAGCGGAAATTCTTGATTTTATAAGGTTTTTCGCTATTTTTATTTAATACAGAATATGCAATTGAAGTTGATTTCAATTTCTAAAAAATTTCTAAAAAATATCTATATACATTAAAAAATGTCCATATACATCGAGAACCATCTTTTTTGTATTTTCCAAAAATTGTGTAATTTTTTTGATATTAATTGCAGGGACTTTATTGTTGCCTATTTTGATGTTCCCTTCATAACGAAATGTTTTTTGACCTGCACATTTGAAAAAGCGTCCTCATCGAAGCAGAATGGTATTTAAATTAAGTACAGCAGAACAGAATAGATTTTTATTGAATCTGATTAAAAAACAGCATATAATGGAAATCAGTATTTTGCCTGTTCAAAGAGGGGAAGGCATGAAATCTGCAGGTTTTATAAAAGCTGATGGAGGAAATGTTATGAATGAAAAAGGACAAAAACAAGTTAGGGGAATACGGATCAGTACAGTAAATATGGTTATGATCCTCATATCCTGTATACTTTACATCCTGCTAATTACGGCGACTATTCGTGTTTCGAAACAATACAATAATGTACATAATTCCATGGATGAATATATCGCCTTTGAGGAAAATAAGGCGTTCCTGACAGAGGGCTCCGCTTATCTGACGGAGCAGGTACGGCTTTATACAGTAACGCTGGAGCCGGAATATATGAAATGCTATTTTACTGAGGTAAATGAGAACAGGCGCAGGGAGGCGGCGTTGGAGCACCTGAGGACCGCCTATGAAGGAGATAAGGCATACGAGTATCTGGTGGAGGCGCTCCAGCATTCCAATGATCTGATGCAAGACGAGATTTATGCCATGAGATTGATATCGGAGGCACAGGCGTATCCTGAAGAGAGTCTGCCGCCAGAAGTGCAGGGAGTGCCTTTGTCTGATGAGGATCAAAAGCTGGGTAAAAATGAAATGATTCAGAAAGCGAGGGAACTCGTTTTTGGGACAGCCTACCAGGATGCCAGAGCACGGATACTAGGCAGTGTAGAAAGCTCTATGAAGAGTATGCATGAGATAACACATGAGAAAATGTTGAGAGATGCCAAAGCTTTGGGGTCCACTATGGTCATGCAGCGGAGGCTGGTCAGCATACTTTTTGTGGAGACTGTTGCTACGTTTCTCCTGATTATCCTGCTGATCATCAAACCGCTTCAGATTTATGTAAATTGTATTAAAGAAGAAAAAATGATGGAGATCACTGGTTCCTATGAGTTTAAATATCTGGCGCTTACCTATAATGATATTTTTGAAATTAAAAATGCCAATGAAGCCATGCTGCGTTACCGTGCGGAACACGACCCGTTGACTGGCATTGTAAACCGGGGAGGCTTTGAACAATTGAAGAATATGCTTCAAATAAAGGGCGGAGCATTAGGGCTCTTAATCATTGATGTGGACAAATTCAAGCTGATTAATGACGGATATGGCCATGAGATCGGTGATCAGGTACTGAAGAAAGTGGCGGGATTCTTAAAGGACAAGTTCCGTGCCACAGATTATCCAGCCCGAATCGGCGGAGACGAATTTGCAGTGATTCTGACTGATATGACGGCAAATATGAGCACAGTAGTGATGAACAAGATCAAAGAGATTAATGATTCTCTGATGAACCCGGATGATGGGCTGCCTCTGGTGTCTTTAAGTGTGGGTGGTGCATTTTCAGAAAATGGTTTTACAGATGACCTGTATAATAGAGCAGATGCTGCTTTGTATGTGGTGAAAGAGAATGGAAGGTGCGGATGCCGGTTTTATGAGGAGGGAATGGAGCATTAATTTTTTAGAGATATAAGGAATTTTGAATGAAATCGGGCTGTGCAACCAGTAGTTGCGGAAATGTATATTAAAAATGGTAGTGCAACCTGACTGACTTTGAGATAATATTGGCATCATAAAAAGAAAGGGCAGGTGCTTATGAATATTGAAATAGCAAATCGTTTAGTTTCTTTGAGAAAAGCCAATCATTTATCTCAAGAAGAATTAGCAGCTAAAATTGGTATTAGCAGGCAGGCAGTATCAAAATGGGAGAGGGCAGAGGCATGTCCGGATACGGATAATCTTATTCTGCTGGCAAATCTGTATAAAATTTCACTAGACGAGCTCCTTAAAACAGATGAACCCGTTGAAGCAAAAAACGAAGAAGAAGAGAAAAAAGAAGAGGATAAAGAAGAAAATAAAGAAGAAAATAAAGAAGAGAAAAATACGATATCCAAATTTAGGAAAATGATAATATCTTTTCCATATCCTTTATTTGTAACACTCGTATATTTTATATTGGTATGGGGATTCCACTTATGGAAGACCGGATGGATTGTTTTTCTTACAATACCGCTATTTTACTGGGTAAGGAAAAACGTTCGGAATTGGTAAAAATGGGATATAAGAAGGGAGAGATGCCAAATGCGCCCGGCGGACTTTTATGTGTGGTGGTGTGTCCACAGTCACAGTCGGGCGCATGAGGGTTTATTATGATTTTGTTGGAATGAACTGAGCAATGCGCCCGGCGAATTCGGCAATATTCTGGGTTTGAAGGATAACGCGGCCGGGTCCCACAAGCTTTGTGAGGAAGAGGCCCTCCCCTCCAAATAAAATATTTCCAAAGCCTTTGACAGTTTCTATTTCATAGCTGACACTGCGTTCAAAGCCTACCACGTTTCCGGTGTCAACTTTTAAAACTTCGCCTGGAGCGAGGTTTTTTTCTATCATATCACCATCAATTTCCAGAAAAGCAAGACCATGACCGCTTATGTCTTCTAAAATAAAACCCTCGCCGCCAAAGAGGCCGGAGGAAAATTTTTTACTGAATGTAATATTTAGATTTACGGATTCCTGGGCACAGAGGAACGCGCCTTTCTGGCAAATCAGCCCGCCATTTGCACCGACATCAATGGGAAGAATCTGTCCTGCAACTGTGGACGCAAATGCAATGGTGGTATTTGGCATGGTAGCTTTGTATGTAGCCATGAAGAGAGATTCTCCGGCAAACATGCGTCCAATTCCTTTCATAAAACCACCTCTGGTATTTGTAGACATACTGATCCCGTCACTCATCCATGTCATTCCTCCGGATTGGGTAAATACGCTTTCACCGGCATTTTCAAATAATATTTCTACTGCCGGCATAGTGTTTCCTACAAGTTTGTATTTCATGCTGCCTCCTTTTATAATTTAATTTTAATAATTTGATTTTTGTGATACCAGGGAAAAGCTCGTGTATGACATGTATATCAATACATGACTTTGGAATCCACAAAACACTGAAATTATGCAATAATTTTAACACAGTGTCATAAAGAAATCTATAAAAAATTGGCAGTATATATTGAATTAAAAAACAGGATATTTCATGTATTTGAGAAAAATAGCCCCGTGGGGATAGAAAGCAATTTTCGAAAACTTGATTGGAAATACTCTTTTTATTGCCAAATAGTTACGCTTTTATTAATTATTTTCCAGTCACTTGTACTCGGGAAAAGCTAATGTTAGAATGAAAGCAGGATGGTGATTGTATGAGAAAATGGATGATATTTTTATGTTTTTGTTTCCTGCTTTCTGGTTGTGCCAACAAAGGGACAAGGAAAGAGGCATCAGCAGAAATTATTGATGAGCGCGGAGAGAATGCAGAAGAAATGAAAGAGGGAGGGTCTGAGGAAACAGTAGAGGAAGTACCAGGGGAGGCGAAAGAAAATTTTCCGGATAATCCGGATAACTCGGATAATCTGGAAAAAATTATCTTATCTTTGGAGAAGTTTGAAAGTGGACTGGAGTTTTCGTATATGGACGGCGGCCTTGCAGAGTCCTACGGGGAACCCTTAAAAGATTCTTATGATTTTGTGGGACGCATGACAGCAGATGGTATCGGATATGTGATAGGGTTAAAAAAAGGAGAAAGCAGTTTGCTGGACGGACTCAGCATTTATGGAAAGGATGACTACATAGAAGCGGCGGTCTGGAGTGAACAGGAGGAGGAATATAAACCTGTCTACACATTTAAAACCATAAACAGTCTTCTTCAGGGAGGAAGCAAAAGTCAGATTTTGTATCTTCAGCCTATTAACATGGCAGCTCCTGAAGAAATTGAAGATGCATTTTTTTATCAGTACTGCGATGGTTTACAGGGAGTCGAATACGCGGAAGATGTATTTGACAGAGGCGTCCGGTTTACTCCCCCGGATACGGGCGCGTACCTTTTTGTAAACCGGTATGAGAATGGAATTCAGAGAGTCGAATATGTGGCTCTGACAAAAGAAGAGGAGACCGAAATACTGGAGTCAGACGAGATGATTTTGCCGGAGTTATATGGAGAGAATGGTCTGGAATTCTTTGTGAGCCAGGAAACCTATGAAAAAATGGAAGTCGAAGAGGGAGCAATTACGATGCCCGCTTTAAAGATTGCAGAGGAAAGATGCCGGTTTCAGGTGATAGATATTTCGGAAATTCATGATATTGTGAAAGCAGAAATGCGGTTTTATGGAAAAAGAGAAGGAGATGAGAAGGGAATTACCTTGCTTTTTGCGATGGATTTAATGGATGAAACGCAGCTTTCAGAGCTTTCCGCCCTTCTTTCTGACGCAGAGCCGGTACAGGAGGGAAAGTGCCCTTATGGCGGGGTTATTACCTTGAGAAGAGGGGATGAAACGGAGATCACAGTGAGTCTGGCAGCAGATGGATGCAGCGGATTTATTGTGGGAAGCCATGGAACATATTCATTGACAAAGGAAGCCATGGAGCAGGTCTGGGAGATGTTTATGGAACCCAGATTTGAAAGATATATGCCATGGAACGGCTCAGACAAGAAAACAGGAAAAAGTTATGGTCCTGGAGAGGGGTAATATGGAAAGAGACGGAAAATGTCTGTTAAACATGCTGAGACAGTATGGAGAGTCGGATATGTACCCGTTTCATATGCCGGGACATAAGAGACAGGAGATAAACGACGGGTGTGTGGACGGATTCCCTAATCCTTATGAGATTGATATTACGGAAGTTTATGGGTTTGATAATTTACACCATGCCGAAGGAATTCTTAAGGATTCCATGAAGCGGGCGGCAGAAATTTACGGAGCTGATCATACGTATTATCTGGTGAACGGAAGCACCTGCGGAATTCTCAGCGCCATCTGCGGCTGCGTCAGAAATGGCGGAAAGATTCTGATAGCTCGAAACTGCCATAAGGCGTCCTACCACGGGCTTATTTTAAACAGGTTGACACCCGTGTACCTGTATCCGGAGTTTTTGGAGAAATTTGGTATCAATGGGGGAATCTGTCCGCAAGATGTGAAAAGGGCTTTGGAGTCTGACAAGGATATTGAGGCTGTATTTCTTGTGTCACCTACATATGAAGGAATTGTTTCTGATATTGGATCTATTGCGGCGATCGTCCATGAATACGGAATTCCCCTGATTGTGGATGAGGCTCATGGAGCACACTTTCCGTTTTCTGATGGAAAGGAATTCCCGGAATCGGCGTTATATCGGGGAGCCGATGTGGTAATACAAAGTTTACACAAAACATTGCCATCCTTTACCCAGACGGCTGTTTTGCACATAAAAGGAAATCTGGCGGATAGAGAAAAAATAGAACAGTATCTTGGAATGTTTCAGAGCTCCAGCCCTTCTTACATTTTTATGGCAGCCATGGAGCGGTGTATTTTTTATATGGATGATGCCGGAAGAGAACGCATGAAGGCACATGGGAAAAGGATGAAGCTTTTTTTTGAACATACAAAAAAGTATCAGGCGCTTAAGGTTCTTAATAGAAAAATTGTTTCAGAAAATTCCGTTTATGATTGGGATCCGTCGAAGATCGTGGTATCTGTGAAGGGGATCCGTGGGGGAGATGGAGAGTGGCTGGGCAGCAGACTAAGGGAAAAATATCACCTGGAAATGGAAATGTGTGCTCTTGATTATGTGATTGCCATGACTTCTTTTATGGATCGTGAAGAGGGTTTTATCCGGCTTCAGAATGCACTTACAGAAATTGATGAACAATTATTCGAGTTATCCGGGAAAGCAACGTATGTGAAAATACCGGTTTTTGAGTTTCCGGGGGCTAAAATGGCCATTTCCCCTGCTATGGCCATGAATAGCAGAGGGGAGGGAATGCCGCTGTTTGAAAGTGAGGGAATGATTTCCAAGGAATTTTTATATCTGTATCCGCCTGGGATTCCTCTTCTTGTGCCGGGAGAAATCATTACAAAAGAAATCTTGTCAGCGGTTTTCAAATATAAAACGTCAGGATTTTCAATTCAGGGGCTTTCGGATTATTCCCTTTCCACAATAATAACAGTTGCGAAACAATGAGAATTTATGGTAAAATAAAAAGAAGTGTGCATTACAGTGAAAGGAAAGCAAGGCAGCAGCTATGGGCAGAATTTATTACATCATGGGAAAAAGCGCCACTGGGAAGGATACGGTATATAAGGAGCTTTTAAAGCGCTGCCCGTTCCTTAAGACCATTGTTCCCTATACCACACGTCCGATTCGGGAAGGAGAGACCAATGGGGTGGAATATTTTTTTACGTCCGCCCGGGAATTAGAGAGGCTTAAAGAGACGGGAAGGGTAATCGAATCTCGTACCTACCAGACAGTTATGGGGCCATGGAGCTATTTTACTGTGAATGATGCTCAGTTTGATTTACAAGGAAATAATTCTTATTTGATGATCGGCACTCTGGAATCTTATGAAAAGATGTGTCTGTACTTTGGAAAGAATATTCTGGTTCCTGTTTACATGGAAGTTCCTGATGGTTTGCGGCTTCAAAGGGCCGTGGAGCGGGAGGAAACACAAAAATTTCCCAATTACAGGGAAGTCTGCAGGCGGTATCTGGCTGATGAGAAAGATTTTTCTGAGGAAAATCTGAAGCGGCTCCAGATTGAGAAACGGTTTTCGAACCTGAATCTGGACCAGTGCCTGGAAGAAATTTTAAAGGAAATATAATGTTCTTTTTTTCAAAGAATGTTTGTGCTATACTGAATAGAAGACTGGAGGGATGAGTATGCCAGAGGGGACAGTGACAGGCTTTCAAGATATCCTTGGGAATGAAATGGTTAAGGAACATTTTAAAAGGGCTATAGAAAATAATAAAATATCCCATGCGTATATTTTAACAGGCGAGGCCGGAATGGGAAGAAAGTCCATTGCCAATGCATTTGCCATGACTCTTTTGTGTGAAAAGGGGCAGAGCGAACCATGTATGGTATGTCATTCCTGCAGACAGGTGCTGGGAGGAAATCATCCTGATCTCATTTATGTAACTCATGAAAAGCAGGGAAGCATCGGTGTGGATGATATTCGTGAGCAGATCAATGATACCGTTATGATTCGTCCATACAGCAGCTATTATAAAATATATATTGTAGACGAAGCAGAGAAAATGACGGTTCAGGCTCAAAATGCTCTTCTTAAGACGATTGAGGAGCCGCCATTCTATGCAGTGATTATTTTAATTACTACCAATCAGGAGGCGTTTTTGCCGACAATTTTATCCAGATGTGTGCAGCTAAAGCTTAAGCCACTGAAGGATTTTACGGTTAAAAGCTATATAACGGAACATCTGAAGATTCCGGAAAGGGAAGCAGAGATTTGTGCGGCTTTTGCAAGGGGCAACCTGGGGAAGGCTATCCATCTGGCATCATCAGAAGAGTTTAAAGAGCTGTACCAGAAGGTTATGGTTATCCTGAAAAACGTGGAGACCATGGATATTACCATACTTTTGGATTGTATCCGGGAAATGAAGGAGCAGAACTTTGATATCGGGGAGGTTCTGGATTTGATGCAGCTTTGGTACCGGGATGTGTTAATGTACAAGGTGACCAAGGATATGAATCTTCTTATTTTCAAGGATGAATATAAATTGATTAATGAGATGGGGCAGAAGAAGGACTATGCCGGCCTGGAGCAGATTTTGGCGGCCATTGATACGGCGAGAACCAGACTGGCTGCCAATGTGAACATGGAATTGGTAATGGAACTTTTACTTCTTACCATGAAAAACCCGTAATTGTGAGTTTACGAAGCAGTTACAAAAACCCGTCGTAAGGAGATGGAAGGAATGACAAAAGTAATCGGAGTTCGTTTCCGCAAAGCAGGAAAAGTATATTATTTCAGTCCCGGAGAAATGGAGATTAAAACCGGAGAGCATGTGATTGTTGAGACTGCCAGAGGCGTAGAGTATGGGCATGTGGTACTGGGCACCCATGAAGTGGACGATAAGAAAGTGATTCAACCCTTAAAGCCTGTAATCCGTATGGCTACGGAAGCTGATGAGGAGATTGAAAAAAGGAATAAGGAAAAGGAAAAAGAAGCTTTTAAGATATGCCTGGAAAAGATTAAAAAGCATGAGCTGGATATGAAGCTTATTGATACAGAATATACTTTTGATAATAATAAAGTGCTGTTTTATTTTACGGCCGACGGAAGAATTGATTTCCGTGAACTGGTAAAGGATTTGGCTTCCGTGTTTAAGACAAGGATTGAGTTAAGGCAGATCGGTGTCAGAGATGAGACAAAGATTGTCGGTGGAATCGGTATCTGCGGACGGCCTCTGTGTTGTGCTTCTTACCTTTCCGAATTTATTCCGGTTTCCATTAAGATGGCTAAGGAACAGAATCTTTCGCTGAATCCTACAAAAATTTCCGGTGTCTGCGGACGGCTTATGTGCTGCTTAAAGTACGAGGAAGAGACGTATGAAGAGCTGAACGGCAGACTTCCCAATATTGGTGATTATGTAACTACGGACGATGGTTTAAAGGGAGAAGTCCACAGTGTCAGCATTCTCCGCCAGCTTGTAAAGGTTATTGTTACCATAAACGGTGATGAAAAGGAAATCCGTGAATATAAGGTTGGACAGTTAAGATTTCGCCCCAGGAGAAAAAAGGAGAAAGTCAATATCAACGACGCGGAATTAAAGCAGCTGGAGGCCCTGGAGAAAAAGGAAGGAAAATCGAAGCTCGATGAAAATTAAGCTTAAAGAAAACGAGCGTTTGGACGATTTGCAGAGGAATAATCTTAAGATTATCCAGAAAACAGACGGATTCTGCTTTGGTATGGATGCGGTACTGCTTTCTGGATTTGCACTTGTGAAGGAAGGCGAGCAGGTTCTGGATTTAGGAACCGGGACAGGAATTATTCCTCTTTTGCTTTCAGCAAAGACAAGAGGGAAACATTTTTCGGCTCTGGAAATTCAGGAGGAAATCGCGGACATGGCGGCCAGAAGTGTTTCAATTAATCATCTGGAAGAAAAAATTAAAATTGTAAAAGGTGATATTAAGGAAGCCAGCCGGATTTTCGGAGCGGCTTCCTTTGATGTCGTTACCACAAATCCGCCGTATATGAATGATGCCCATGGACTTAAAAATCCCACGGAAATAAAGGCCATATCCAGACACGAGGTGCTCTGTGCGCTGGAGGATGTGGTCCGGGAGGGAGCAAAAGTCTTAAAGCCGGGAGGGAGAATGTATATGGTTCACAGGCCCCACAGACTCATTGAAATCCTGGAAACCATGACAAAGTATAAGCTGGAGCCGAAACGGATGAAATTTGTTCATCCATTTCGGGATAAAGAGGCCAATATGGTGTTAATCGAGTCCGTCCGCGGCGGCGGTGCGTTCCTTAAACTGGAGGCCCCCATTGTGGTTTATAAGGAACCGGGCGTTTATACAGATGAAATATATGATATTTATGGATATTGAGATTGCTCCCGGGAAATTGGCTGCAGAGATGAGTACAGAGGGTTATGAGAGCGCTTAAACAGATGAAGGGAGGAGAAACCATGGCCGGAAAGCTATATTTATGTGCAACGCCCATCGGGAATCTGGATGATATTACGCTCAGAGTTTTAAATACTTTGAAAGAAGTGGATTTAATCGCGGCGGAGGATACGCGCCACAGTATCAAACTCCTAAATCATTTTCATATTAAAACACCCATGACCAGCTATCATGAATTCAACAAAGTGGAAAAGGCCGGATATCTTGTGGAAAAGATGCGGGACGGAATGAATGTGGCGTTGATTACCGATGCCGGAACTCCGGGAATTTCGGACCCGGGAGAGGAGCTGGTGAAACAATGCTATGAGGCGGGAATCGAGCTTACGTCACTTCCTGGTCCAGCTGCGTGTATTACGGCTCTTACCATGTCCGGAATGGACACCAGACGGTTTGCTTTTGAGGCGTTTCTGCCTTCCGATAAAAAAGAAAAGCAGAGGATTTTAGAGGAGTTAAAGAATGAGACAAGAACCATCATCCTTTACGAAGCGCCTCACAGGCTTTTGAGGACTCTTGCAGGCCTTTTGGATACATTGGGGGATCGGAGAATTTCTATCTGCAGGGAGCTTACGAAAAAATATGAGACGGTATTCCGCACCACATTTTCTGAGGCCCTGGCCTTTTATGAGACGGAAGAGCCCAGGGGGGAATGTGTGATTGTTGTGGAGGGAAAAAAAATAGAAGAAATCCAGAGAGAGAAGGAGCAAATCTGGGAATCCGTGCCTGTGGAGGAGCATATGAAAAAATATCTTTCGGAAGGTATGGGCAGGAAAGAAGCCATGAAGCAGGTGGCAAAAGACCGTGGAGTCAGCAAACGGGACATATATCAATACCTAGAGCGTGTTTGAAAATTCATTCCCGTTATCTGCACGCCCCACTTTGCGGGGAATTCGGCCCTCATTCGGTCAACGTAGCCCGATACACCGCTGCTTCACAGATGTATAGCTGATGCGAATAAAAATACCAGCCGCAACAATTTGCCGGACTGGTATTTTTTACTTTTTTTATTTTAAATCCATGAATCTGGCTGCATTGTTATAAAAGATATTTTCCAGTCCCTGCTCATCAACACCACAGGCCATAATCTTCTGGATTTCCACGGAAGGTTCATGGAAGGGGGAGTCGATTCCGAACATAACTCTTTCGTGACCCACGGTGTCATAGGCGTTTTTGATTTGGCAGCTCATAGAGGTGCCGGAGGTTTCCAGCCAGATATTGTCATAGCGTTTTGCCATGGTCAGCGCGGCGCCCACATAGATGCCATGGGCGTGGCCCATATGAATCATGACAATGGGAAGACGGGGATGGCGTTCTGCCAGAAGACCAATCTGCCAGGGAAGGGAAAAAGGCGGATGACCGGAATGAATAAATAAAGGCTTTCCATATTTTTCACAGATTTCCGCCACCGGATCCACACAAGGGTCATCGGCAGAGTAACCGTCAAATAGTGACTGAAGCTTTGCACCTGCAAAATGTTCATCTCGAAGATAGTGCTCCAGGGAATCATAAGCAGTTTTCCCTTCGGCACAGTTTACCCACATTAAAGGGATGATTTTGTCGGGGTGCGCTTTGTAAGCGGCTGTGGTATCTTCATTCTCATGGCAACCGGAGGCACAGAGAATTGTTTTTTCAATATTATAGATTTCCATCTGCTTAAGCAGGCGGTCCACATCAAAATTGATGTTAAAAGGGCTTCCGAATACACCGATATGGGTATGGGCGTCTATTTTTCTGATTCTGGAAAATTCGTTCATATTGCAGGTCTCCTTTATAGATTTTTCAGATGTACATCTGTGATATGGCCATATCATACAGGAAAATTGGCATTATTAAAATGTCCAATTTTGTAAAAATTAACCAGTCCAGACCTATATCTTCTTGCCCGCGTACTGTGGACAAGAGGTATGTGGCTGAACTGTTACATTCTGTCGGAATTACTGAAAAAATATTCTTGACAAATTTGTCAGTATGAATTAGTATATAAATAAATATTTATTTTGAATATCAAAATATTTGAAAAGGAAAATATTTAAGCCTACACAAGGATGTATGAGATGACAGCCAGAATTACAGGAATTGGTACTTATGTACCAGATAAAATTGTGACAAACGATGAGCTGGCAAAAATCATGGAAACCAGCGATGAGTGGATTGTGAGTCGGACTGGGATTCATGAGCGGCGGATTTCCATAACAGAAGGAACAAGGGAGCTGGCCTTAAAGGCAGCCAGAAATGCCCTTGCAGCGGCAAAAACAGAACCAGAAGAACTGGACATTATTATTCTCGGCACTTCCTCTCCGGATTACCATTACCCCAGTGATGCCTGCTATGTACAGGGAGAGCTCGGTGCCGGGAACGCGGCTGCCTTTGATATTTCTGCCGCATGTTCCGGATTTATTTTTGCCATGAACATTGTCCGAGGTTTTTTCGAAGCGGGAATTTATAAAACCGGACTGATTATTGGTGCGGAGACCTTAAGCAAGGTAACGAACTGGAGCGACCGTTCTACCAGTGTTCTTTTTGGCGACGGAGCAGGGGCGGCCGTATTAAAGGCCGGGGAAACGGGGATCATCGACATGATTATGGGGTCTGACGGCACGATGGGAGATGTCCTTAAGTGTCCGTCAAGGACCATGGGAAATTTCCTTACGGGAGAAAAGCCGGAGGCAGGCTTTATGACCATGGATGGTCAGGCCGTGTTCAAATTTGCGGTAAAAAAGATTCCGGAAACGATTGAACTTCTTCTGGAGAGAAACCATCTGGCGAAAGAGGATATTACGTACTATGTTCTTCATCAGGCCAATGAGCGGATTATCGAAGCGGCAGCCAGGCGCATCAGGGAACCAATGGAGAAGTTTCCCATGACGATTGGAGAATATGGAAATACTTCCACAGCCTCCATTCCGCTCTTGTTAAGCCATATGGAAAGGCAGGGAATGTTAAAGCCCGGGCAGAAGATTATCATGTCAGGGTTTGGGGCAGGGATGACCTGGGGTGCGGCATTGGTTCAGTGGGTCTAAAAAGATAATAATAAGGAGAGTAAGAGTATGTTAGAGAGAATGAAAGAGTTAATTGCAGACCAGTTGAGTGTAAATGCAGATATCATTACAGAGGCATCTTCTTTTAAAGATGATTTAGGAGCGGATTCTCTGGATTTATTTGAGCTTGTGATGGCTTTGGAGGATGAGTATTCCATTGAAATTCCGGCCGATGATCTTCAGAAGATGACAACCGTTGGCGATGTAATAGGATATTTAAAGGATAAGGGCGTTGAGGAATAGAATGAACACTAGAGTTACAGAAATGCTGGGTATTGAATATCCGATTATACAGGGCGGAATGGCCTGGGTGGCAGAGCATCACCTGGCGGCAGCCGTATCAGATGCCGGAGGCCTTGGACTTATCGGGGGCGCCAATGCGCCGGGAGAAGTGGTCCGGGAGGAGATTAAAAAAGCCAGGGAGCTGACAAATAAGCCCTTCGGCGTCAATATCATGCTGATGAGCCCCCATGCGGATGATGTGGCCAGGGTGGTCGTGGAGGAGGGAATTAAGGTGGTCACCACAGGGGCCGGAAATCCTGGAAAATATATGAAAATGTGGAAAGATGCCGGTATTCTTGTAATACCGGTGGTGGCATCCGTAGCTCTCGCAAAGCTTATGGAGAGGGACGGAGCGGATGCCGTTGTGGCAGAGGGAACAGAGTCCGGCGGACATATCGGCGAAGCAACCACCATGACCCTTGTGCCGCAGGTGGCGGATGCCGTTTCCATTCCGGTGATTGCCGCAGGAGGGATTGCTGATGGAAGAGGAATTGCCGCAGCTTTTATGCTGGGGGCAGAGGCTGTCCAGATGGGAACCAGGTTTGTTGTGGCAGAAGAATCCATTGTCCATGAAAATTATAAGGACCGGATTATCAAGGCCAAGGACATTGATTCCACAGTAACAGGACGAAGCCACGGACATCCGGTGCGCTGTTTAAGAAATCAGATGACAAGAGAATACAACCGGCTGGAGGGCGAAGGAAAGAGCTTTGAGGAGCTGGAGTATCTGACGCTGGGAGCTTTAAGGAAGGCCGTGATGGAGGGTGATGTGACCAACGGAACTGTCATGGCGGGCCAGATTGCAGGTATGGTGAAGAAAAAACAGACCTGCAGGGAAATGATTGATGAAATGATGGAGCAGGCGGAATCGCTCTTAAGATATTAAAAAATGAGGTAAAAATGGGTAAGACAGCATTTATTTTTCCGGGACAGGGCGCGCAGATCTGCGGCATGGGCCAGGATTTTTATGAACATACGGACACGGGACGAAAGGTTTTTGAACGGGCTTCCGAGCTTCTGGGATTTTCTGTTCCAAAGCTTTGCTTTACCCCTAATGACCGGCTGGATGTTACAGAATTTACGCAGGCGGCCATGGTAACTGTAAGTACGGCCATGTTAAAGGTCATGGAAGAGAGGGGATATCATGCGGATGTGGCCGCAGGTTTAAGTCTGGGAGAATATTGCGCCCTGGAGGCGGCGAAAGTGATGACAGAGGATGATGCCATTCTCACAGTCCGGCGCAGGGGAATCCTCATGCAGGAAGCAGTTCCACCGGGAATCGGCGGAATGAGCGCGGTTTTGGGGATAAGTGCGGAGCAGGTCAACGAGGTTGTGGATAAGATGGAAAATGTCCAGGTGGCAAATTATAACTGTCCGGGACAGATTGTAATTTCCGGTAAGCTGGATGCCGTTTTGGAGGCGTCAGAAAGACTTAAGGAAGCCGGTGCAAGGCGGGTTATTCCTCTGAATGTCAGCGGTCCCTTTCATTCCAGCCTGCTTTCAGAGGCGGGAGAAAGGCTTGAACGGTTTTTAGAGCATGTGGAGGTTTCGGATCCGGTAATTCCTTATGTGGCCAATGTGACTGCCGGATATGTAACCAGTAAGAATGAAGTAAAACCGCTTCTTGTAAAGCAGGTTTCTTCTTCTGTCAGATGGCAGCAGAGCGTGGAGGCCATGATAGCCGGAGGCGTGGACCGATTTGTGGAAATCGGACCGGGAAAGACACTGACGGGATTTGTAAAAAAGATCAGCCGGGATGTGGCAATTATTAATATTGAAAAGCTTGACGACTTGGAAAAGCTTAAGTAATTGTTATTGTTCACGGGAAGGGGCATCTTCTTGTCCGCGGTAGGCGGACAAGAAGCATCGGGCACCCGATGTAGAAAAACGGATAAAATCAGTCTTACAAGCAAGCTTGATGCCTGTTTTCATCCGTTTTTCCCGCTCCGCGAATTGTAATAAATGATTTGTGTTGTGGACAAATATGGGAGAAAGTAAGATGGATTTGAATGGGAAAATTGCTCTGGTGACAGGAGCCGGCCGTGGAATCGGACGGCAGATAGCGGTAACTTTGGCAGGATATGGGGCTACCGTGATTGTTAATTATAATGGCTCTAAAGAAAAAGCGGAAGAGACGGTAAAGGAAATTGAGAAAGCGGGGCATAGGGCGGAAGCCATGCAATGCAACGTGGCGGAATTTGACAGCGCTAAGGAGCTGATTGACAGAATTGTGAAGAACTATGGAAGGCTGGATATTCTGGTAAACAACGCAGGAATCACCAGGGATAATCTGATTATGAAGATGTCAGAGGATGATTTTGACGTGGTGCTTTCCACCAATCTTAAGGGGGCATTCAACTGTGTAAAACATGTATCCCGTCAGATGTTAAAACAGAAAGGCGGACGCATCATTAATATTTCTTCTGTATCCGGCGTCATGGGAAATGCAGGTCAGGCCAATTACTGCGCTTCCAAAGCGGGAATCATCGGCCTTACGAAATCCGTGGCCAGGGAGCTTGGAAGCAGAGGAATTACCTCTAACGCGGTAGCTCCCGGATTTATTCAGACGGAGATGACAGATGTATTGTCTGATGAGATTAAAAAAAGCATGGGAGAACAGATTCCTTTAAAGCGGTTTGGCGAGACCAGGGATGTTGCGGAAGCTGTGGCATTTCTGGCATCGGACTGTGCCTCCTATATTACCGGACAGGTGATTCAGGTGGACGGTGGAATGGCCATGTAGTCAGGTTTGGAAGGAGATAAGGGATATGAACAGAGTTGTGGTAACCGGTATGGGAGCGATTACTCCCGTAGGTAATGATGTGAATTCCTTTTGGGACAGTCTGAAACAGAAAAACACAGGGTTTGGGCCCATCACATATTTTGATACAACGGATTATAAGGTAAAGCTGGCTGCAGAGGTTAAGGATTTTGACGCGAAGCAGTATATGGACCCCAAGGCGGCCAGGAGAATGGAGAGGTTTTCCCAGTTTGCCGTCGCCGCGGCCAGGCAGGCGCTGGAAGATTCCGGCTTGGATATGGAAAGAGAGGACCCTTATAGAGTGGGCGTCTGTGTAAGTTCCGGAATCGGGAGCTTACAGGCTATGGAAAGGGAGCACATAAAGCTTCTGGAAAAAGGACCAGGCCGCGTCAATCCGTTACTGGTGCCACTCATGATAAGCAACATGGCAGCAGGCAATGTCTCAATTCAGTTTGGACTGAAGGGAAAGTGCATGAATGTGGTTACTGCCTGTGCAACAGGGACCCATTCCATCGGAGAGGCCATGAGGTCCATTCAGCATGGCGAGGCAGAGGTGATGGTGGCAGGTGGTTGTGAGAGCTGTATTACGCCTCTTGGAGTGGCTGGGTTTGCCAGCCTCACAGCCCTTTCCACGTCGGAGGATCCGAAACGGGCGTCCATTCCCTTCGATGCAGAGAGAAATGGGTTTGTCATGGGAGAGGGAGCCGGCGTTGTGGTTTTGGAGTCTTTGGAACACGCAAAAGCCCGCGGTGCAAAGATTTATGCGGAGCTTGCGGGGTATGGGGCTACCTGTGATGCTTACCACATCACATCCCCGGCGGAGGACGGAAGCGGGGCGGCAAAGGCGATGGAATATGCCATGGCAGATGCGGCGGTGAAACCGGAGCAGATTGATTACATCAATGCCCATGGAACCGGAACTCACTACAATGATCTGTTTGAGACCAGGGCCGTTAAATTAGCTCTGGGAGATTTTGCATACAGGGTGAAAATTAATTCTACCAAATCCATGATCGGACATCTTTTGGGAGCGGCCGGAGGAGTGGAGTTTATTGCGTGTGTAAAGTCCATGGAGGACAGCTTTGTCCATGCCACGGCAGGACTTCTGGAGGATGATCCGGAATGTGATCTGGATTATACCAAGGGAGACGGCGTTTCCATGGATGTGAATTATGTGCTTACAAATTCTTTAGGCTTTGGCGGACATAATGCAAGTCTTCTGCTGAAAAGATATGAAGAATAGGAATGGTTCAGCACGGAATCTTCGCCTGGCTGAATTGTTATGAGGGATAAGGAGGGCAAACTGTGGAAATTAAGGATATGATTGCACTTATGGAAGCCGTTTCAAATAACGGGCTTACGGCTTTTGAACTGGAACAGGGGGATATGAGGCTTTCCATGAAGCGTGAGAAAAAAAAGGCGGCAGTTCCCATGATAGAGCAGCCAGGCGGCAGAGTAGAGATTTCCGCTGAAGCGCGGCCGGAATACGGCGCAGATGCGAAAAGCCGGGAAGAGGCCGCTTCCGACAAGGTTGTAACTTGTCCTCTGGTCGGGACCTTTTATTCTTCCCCGTCCCCGGATGCTGAGAATTTTGTAAAGGTGGGGGACCGTGTGAAAAAGGGCCAGATCATCGGAATTGTGGAGGCCATGAAGCTGATGAATGAGATTGAATGTGAGTATGACGGCGTGGTGGAGGCAGTTCTTGTGGAGAACGAGGAGACTGTGGAGTATGGCCAGCCGTTATTCAGGATTCGCTGAGTCAGGAGGGAAATATCATGTTGGGAATCAGGGAAATTCAGGAAATTATTCCCCATCGCCATCCGTTTCTGCTGGTTGACTGTATTGAGGAACTGGAGCCGGGGGTGTGCGCGGTAGGGTATAAATCCGTCTCATATAGCGAGCCCTATTTTGCGGGGCATTTTCCGGAGGAACCAGTGATGCCGGGAGTTTTGATTGTGGAAGCTCTGGCACAGACGGGAGCCGTTGCCATTTTAAGTGTGGAAGAGAATAAAGGGAAAACCGCCTATTTTGGGGGCATGGACCATGTAAAGTTTAAGAAAAAGGTTGTTCCCGGCGATAAGCTCCGTTTGGAATGCCGGATTATTAAGCAGAAGGGGCCAGTGGGAATCGGAAACGCCGTGGCAACTGTGGATGGAAAGACAGCCGCGTCTGCGGAACTGACATTTATGATAGGGTAAGCTGGTGAAGGTATGTTTCAAAAAATTCTGATTGCAAACCGTGGTGAAATTGCGGTGCGGATTATCCGGGCATGCAGGGAAATGGGAATTAAAACTGTGGCTGTCTATTCGGAGGCGGACCGGGATGCTCTCCATACGCTGCTGGCGGATGAAGCCATATGTATCGGCCCTGCCCCGTCATCCGAAAGTTATTTGAATATGGAACAGATTCTGACGGCCTGTGTGGCCATGAAGGCCGATGCCATCCATCCGGGATTCGGCTTTCTGTCAGAAAATGCCAGATTTGCTGAGCTTTGTGAAAAATGTAAAATCCGGTTTATCGGTCCTCCTGCTGCGATGATTCACAAAATGGGCAATAAGTCGGAGGCCAGAAAAACCATGATGGAGGCAGGAGTTCCCGTAATTCCGGGAAGCCGTGAGCCTGTTTTTACCGTAGAAGAAGGGCTTAAAGCGGCCCGGGAAGTGGGATTTCCCGTGATGATTAAGGCGTCCAGCGGGGGCGGAGGAAAGGGAATGCGGGTTTCCAGAGATGAGGAAGATTTCGCGTCGAATTTTCAGAATGCCCAGATGGAGTCTGTAAAGGGATTTTCTGACGATACCATGTATATTGAACGGTTTGTGGAACAGCCGAGGCATATTGAGTTCCAGATTCTGGCGGACAGATTCGGAAATGTGGTTCATTTGGGAGAGCGGGACTGCTCCATCCAAAGAAGGCATCAAAAGGTCCTGGAGGAAGCTCCATCGGCTGCTATTTCTGACCACTTAAGAAAAAAAATGGGGGACATGGCAGTCCGCGCGGCGAAGGCCGTTGGATATGAAAATGCGGGGACTATTGAGTTCCTTTTAGATAAAAATAAAGACTTTTATTTTATGGAAATGAATACAAGAATTCAGGTGGAGCATCCGGTGACGGAAGCAGTAACGGATCTGGATTTGATTAAGGAGCAGATTAAAATTGCGGCAGGCGAGCCATTGTCTTTTCAACAGGCAGATGTGAAAATATCCGGCCATGCCATTGAGTGCAGAATCAATGCGGAAAACCCGGAGAAAAATTTCATGCCCTGCCCGGGAACCATCACGGACATTCATTTGCCAGGCGGAAGGGGAGTCCGTGTAGATACAGCTGTATACAATGGCTATACCATTCCTTCAAGCTATGATTCCATGATTTTAAAGCTCATTGTTCATGACAGAGACCGGGAATCGGCCATTGCGAAGATGCGGAGCGCCCTTGGGGAGCTTGTGATTGAGGGGATTCCCACAAATTTAGATTTTCAGTACGATCTTATAAATGACAGGGATTTTGAGGAGGGGAATGTGGATACGGATTTTATTCCATCTCATTTTCCGGAATATTGTAAGTAGTGCCATTTTAGAGAGCATCCAGAGTATCTGTGAACAGGAATCGTCCAGGGACAGAAAGGAAATTTCGTATGCTGCGAGACATGTTTAAGAAAACGTATACATTATCGTCCGGCGAAGGCCGGACGCCCGCCCGAAGGGCCTGTATTACGGGGTATCCGGAAGGAGATATGAGGTTGGATGTAAAACACCGTACAGAGGATAAAGAAGAAGCGCCTTTCATTCCTGCGGGAATGTGGAAAAAGTGCAATAAATGTGGGAAACCCATATACGCGGAGGATGTACGGGAAAACTTCAATATTTGTCCGAAATGCGGGGGATATTTCCGCGTCCATGCTTACCAAAGAATTGAAATGGTAGCGGATGCAGGGACATTTTCTGAGTGGGATGCAAAAATGGAGGATTCCAATCCCTTAAATTTTCCAGGATACGAAAAGAAGCTGGCAGCAGCCAGGGAAAAGACGAAGCTAAATGAGGCGATTGTGACTGGTCATGCATGTATCGGCGGGTATCCAGTGGTTTTGGGCGTCTGTGATGCCAGATTTCTCATGAGCAGTATGGGCCATAATGTGGGAGAGAAAATCACAAGGGCTGTGGAACAGGCCACAAGAGAAAAGCTTCCGGTGATTTTATTTGCCTGTTCCGGTGGCGCCAGAATGCAGGAGGGCATAATTTCTTTAATGCAGATGGCAAAGACTGCGGCAGCTTTAAAGCGTCATCATGATGCCGGACAGCTGTTTATAAGCGTGCTGACGGATCCTACCACAGGAGGCGTTACAGCCAGCTTTGCCATGCTGGGCGACATTATTCTGGCGGAGCCGGGAGCGTTAATCGGGTTCGCGGGTCCCAGAGTTATTGAACAGACCATCGGACAGAAGCTGCC
Organism: uncultured Lachnospiraceae bacterium; assembly: GCA_910586315.1. GTDB lineage: Bacteria > Bacillota > Clostridia > Lachnospirales > Lachnospiraceae > CANRXD01. The sequence goes on from CAJUIP010000007.1 coordinate 20,503, forward strand.
GGAGGGGTTCCAGCGGTCTGAGTTTTTACTGGAACATGGATTTGTGGATAAAATTGTTGAGAGAAAAGATTTAAAGAAATGTCTGGCACAGATATTAAAGCTTCACGGAGGAAAAAATATTGGTGAGGTGAGACGGGGAGAGTCTGGACAAAATTACGGAACAGAGGAAGCTTCTTTGAAGGCCGTGAAAGAGAATCGTAAGCCGGGAATTAAAGCTGTAATACGGAGTGCATGGGATTCTGTTCTGATTTCGAGAAAGGCGGACCGTCCGGCGGCTTCTGATTATATTGAGGCTCTGTTTGATGATTACATGGAGTTTCACGGGGATCGCTATTTTAAGGATGACGGCGCCGTGATTGGAGGTATTGCGAGCTTTCATGGAATCCCGGTCACGGTCATCGGGCAGGAAAAGGGAAAGACAACCAAAGAAAATATTAAAAGGAATTTCGGAATGCCGTCTCCGGAGGGGTATAGAAAAGCCCTGCGCCTTATGAAGCAGGCGGAGACCTTTGGCCGTCCAGTTATTTGCTTTGTGGATACTCCCGGAGCGTTCTGCGGCACGGAAGCCGAGGAGCGGGGACAGGGGGAAGCCATTGCCAGAAATCTTATGGAAATGTCAGGGCTTAAGATTCCAGTTTTGTCCATTGTGATCGGGGAAGGCGGCAGTGGCGGCGCACTGGCCATGGCTGTGGCTAACGAGGTCTGGATGATGGAAAATGCCGTTTATTCCGTTTTGTCTCCGGAGGGCTTCGCGTCCATTTTGTGGAAGGACAGCAGGCGGGCAGGGGAAGCGGCAAAGGTTATGAAAATTACAGCCGGCGAGTTAAAGGAGCTGGGTGTGATAGAGCGGGTGATTGCGGAAAGGGAACCTGCAAGTCTTGAGACCATGCCAGAGATAAAAGAAGAGATGCTAAAGGCCATGGAAGAATTTTTTGAGAGATGGGGACATATGGACAAAGAAGCGGTCTCTGCCAGCCGTTATGACAGATTCCGCAGATTTTGACATCTAACAATAAGTTATCACCTTGCACAAATTCTGGAATAATTATCATCCGTTGGCCGTGCCATATGCACGTCTATAAATTTTTTATGCAGGCTGATAAAATTTTGGCTTTGGCTTACCCGGGTTAGAAAATTAAAAAGGAGACATATGCCATGGAACAAGGAGCATCCGGCTTAAAGCCGCTTGTAATTGGTGCATTAACTGCCAGAAGGCCCGTGATACAAGGGGGAATGGGCGTGGGAATCAGCCTTTCTTCCCTGGCGGGAGCTGTGGCAAAGGCCGGAGGAATCGGTATTATTTCCACGGCGCAGATAGGCTTTAGAAACCCGGAATTTATGAAAAATCCGCTGGAAGCCAACTTAAAAGCGATTCATTCGGAGTTTACAAAAGCCAGGGAAATCGCGCCGGAAGGCGTTTTGGGATTCAATATTATGGCGGCCACGAAGGAATATGGCCGCTATGTGATGGAAGCCGTCAGAGCAGGAGCCGATGTGATTATTTCGGGGGCAGGACTTCCGGTGGATATGCCGAAGTTCGTAGCGGAAGCGGAAGCAAAGCTGCGTTTTGGAGATGTTCTGGAACCCGGAATTTATGAAAAGAGGCGTACGATGCTGGCTCCCATTGTGTCTTCCATCAAATCAGCCATGGTGATTTGTAGGATGTGGGACAGGAAATACAAGACAGCGCCGGATTTTGTAGTGATTGAAGGGCCCTGCGCGGGAGGCCATCTTGGCTTTTCCAGAGAGCAGCTCACGGAGTATGGCGCGGACACGGATTCAGTATCCGTGACTTATAAACAGTCTGTTTATGAGGAGGAAATACGCGGAATCATAAAAACAGTAAAAGAATTTGCCGATAAATATAAAAAGAAGATTCCGGTGATCACGGCAGGGGGCGTATTTGACCACAGGGACGTGCTGCGGCAGCTTGAGCTGGGAGCGGATGGTGTCCAGGCGGCTACCAGATTTGTGACCACGGAGGAATGTGACGCGCCCATGGCTTATAAGCAGGCCTATCTGGATGCAGAGGAAAAGGACATTGTAATTGTAAAAAGCCCGGTGGGAATGCCGGGGCGGGCCATAAAAAATGAATTTCTGGCCCGAGTCCGGGAGGAGAGACTCCCTGTAACTCGCTGTTTTCAGTGCCTGGAGCGCTGTAATCCGGCGGAGACGCCCTACTGCATTACCCGTGCGCTAATTCATGCGGCGGAGGGAAATATAAAGGAGGCGCTGCTTTTCTGCGGAAGCAATGCGTTCCGGTGTAACCAAATAGAGACAGTTCCCAAGGTTATGAAAGAGCTGTGCGGGGAATCTTAGTACTACAGCGCATATTTCGAAATCCCGCAAAACGGGACGTGCAGATGATGGGAATGAATCCCGCTTTTCTGTCATAAAATCTGACAGGAGGTGGGATTTTTATGTTGAATTACTTATGGGCGGGAATGATTGTTTTTGGAATTTTGTGGGGAGCGTTTCATGGAAATATGGCTGCTGTCACAGACGGAGCCCTGGAGTCCACCAAGGAGGCAGTGACTCTCTGCATAACGATGCTGGGAATCATGTCGTTCTGGTGCGGAATTTTGAAAATTGGGGAGGAAGCAGGACTCATTGAGGCAATGACAAAGAAAATGCGGCCGGTAATCCGTTTTCTATTTCCTGGAATTCCTAAAGACCATCCGGCCGCGTCTTACATATCTACCAACATGATCGCCAATATGCTGGGCCTTGGATGGGCGGCGACTCCGGCAGGGCTTAAGGCGATGGAGGAGCTGGAGAATCTGGAGGAGGAGCGGAGGAAGGAGGAGCTTCAGTCCAGCGGGTTCCCCAAAAATGCCCCGGGAACAAAAAAAGGGGCCTGGTTTTCGGCTTCAAGACAACGGGCTGTGCCCAAGGGAACAGCCAGCAATGAGATGTGTGCTTTTTTGATCGTGAATATCTCATCTCTTCAGCTGATTCCCATTAATATGGTCGCTTACCGGAGCCAGTACGGCAGTGTGAACCCGTCTGCCATTGTTGGTCCCGCTCTGGCGGCTACTGCTGTCAGTACACTGGCGGGAGTGGTATTCTGTAAAGTAATGCAAAACAATGACCGGATATAAATGATTTGTATAATTCATGCATAAACTTTCTACAGAGCTCCATTTCATGCCAATCCTGTTCCAAAGCGTCCGGGAGCCTTATGATAAGGCAATGGAGAAACCCTAGAAGTTAAAAAGAGGAGAGGGGAACGCCGGCCGGGGTATGCTTTGGAAGGAATGGTGTATTGGAATTTATCACAAACAGAGATTTGAAAAGGGTAAGAAAAATTCAAAACAGGTTATTATTTGCCTATGAAAATGATTTGTCCAAACATGCTCCAAAGGAAATTGTTACACGAATTAGAATGTTGTGGAATTCTATTCCGATCCAGTTGGCAAAGGAAAATAAGAAGTTTATATACGGACTGGTCCGTGAAGGAGCCAGAGCAAGAGAATATGAGATAGCTATTACATGGTTGATGGATGTGGGGCTCGTATATAGGATTAACCGGGTGAAAAAGCCGGATTTCCCGCTTAGGGCATATCAGGATTTTTCAGCATTCAAGTTGTTTATTGTTGATGTTGGTTTGTTAGGTGCCATGTCCCGTTTGAATGCAAGAACAATTTTAGAAGGTAACAAGTTATTTGAAGAATTTAAAGGAGCTTTGACAGAACAGTATGTCTTGCAGCAGTTAATTGTTAATTCGGAAAATGATATATTTTATTGGTCTGCGGAGAATGCAACTTCTGAGATAGATTTTCTGATTCAAACAGATGACTGTATTGCTCCACTGGAGGTAAAGGCAGAGGAAAATCTGCAGGCAAAAAGTTTAAAGGTTTTTGTACAGAAATATGGAGTAAAGGATGCTGTAAGGGTATCAATGTCCGGGTTCAGGAGACAGGATTGGCTCATAAATTTTCCGCTTTATAATATTGGAAATCTAAATCAAGGCGAAAAAATCCATTGACCTTTCCGGAAAAATTTTCTATAATAATAAACAGGCTGCGGCAGAAGCCGCGGGTATATTCTGAAGAATGATATATGGATGAAAAGAAACGGAATTGTAACCGTTCAGGAAGTATCTGAACGGTTACACGAAATTTAGTTACATGAAATTTAAGTGCCAGGAAGGTATTGAGTACAGCAGTACTCTGCTTTTTCTGGTACTTTTTGATTTCATGGAAAAATTTTTAATGAAAGGATGGATGAGATTGAGTAAGTTTAAAAGAAGGCCGATGGCGGCGGCTGTTCTGGCAGCAATTCTTTTTGCATCTGGCATTTCCGGATGCCAGAAGGGGGAAAACCGGATAGAATCCCAGGAAACGGCAGCCCAGGCTGCGTCAGAGACAAAAGGGAAGGGGCCGGGGGACGGGAAAACAGAAGCCGGTATGGATGTGGAAGCAAAGGATTCTGTGATTGTGGTCATGGGGCCGTCTTCGGAGCCGGAGGCGGGATTTGATCCGGCGTATGGATGGGGGGCAGGGGAACATGTTCACGAGCCCTTAATCCAGAGTACGCTGACTGTGACAACAAAGGACCTCAGGATTGACTATGATCTGGCAACGGATATGAAGGTCAGTGAGGACGGGCTTACATGGACGGTGACCATTCGGGATGATGTGAAGTTTACGGATGGGGAGGCATTAGATGCCGGGGATGTGGCGTTTACGTATAATACGCTCCGGGACACCAGCTCTGTAAATGACTTTACCATGTTAAAAGAGGCGGCGGCCCTTGACGATACCACAGTGGAGTTTCGGCTGAACCGTCCCTATTCCATCTGGCCTTATACGATGGCCATTACGGGAATTGTACCGGAACATGCCTATGGGCCGGACTATGGAAGAAATCCCATTGGCTCCGGGCGGTATATTATGAAGCAGTGGGACAAGGGGCAGCAGGTGATTTTTGAGGCGAACCCGGATTATTACGGGGAGGCGCCGAAGATGAAGCGGGTGACAATTCTTTTCATGGATGAGGATGCGGCTTACGCGGCGGCCCTTTCGGGGCAGGTAGACCTGGCCTACACATCAGCGGCCTATTCGGACCAGACCGTTGACGGGTATCATCTGTTTTCCTGCGAGACCGTGGATAACCGCGGATTTAATCTTCCGGCCATTCCGGCGGGGGAAGCAGATGAGAATGGAATGGCCCTTGGAAATGATTTTACTTCAGATATCGGCGTCCGCCGGGCCATCAACCTGGCTATTGACAGAGAGGCCATGATTGAAAATGTGCTGAACGGCCATGGGACGGCAGCGTACAGCGTTTGTGATAAAATGCCCTGGTACAACCCGGCGGCAAAGACAGAGTATGATCCGGATATGGCGGAGGCCATCCTGGAGGAAAGCGGATGGAGGAAAGGCGCCGATGGAATCCGCGAAAAAAATGGAAGAAAGGCGGAGTTTGCACTGCTCTATCCGGCGGGAGATTCTGTCCGGCAGGCCCTTGCGGCGGAAACGGCCAACCAGCTTTCGGAGTTTGGAATCCAGGTGGATATTGAGGGTGCCGGCTGGGATACGGCTTATGACCGGGCGCAGTCCACTCCTCTTATGTGGGGGTGGGGAGCCCATACTCCCATGGAGCTTTACAACATTTACCATACGAAGCCGGACGGCGCTTATGCGGAGTATTCTCCATATAGAAATGAAGCGGTGGACAGAGCCATGGACCAGGCGCTGGAAAGCGGAAATTTAGAGGAGTCCTATGAGCTCTGGAAAGAGGCCCAGTGGAACGGTACCACCGGAATCACCCAGGATGGTGATCTGCCATGGATATGGCTTGTCAACATAGATCATTTATATTGGGTAAAGGACGGTCTTCAAGTGGCGGAGCAGAAGCTGCATCCCCACGGCCACGGATGGTCCATTGTGAATAACGTGGACCAGTGGACCTGGAATTGGAATTAGTGTAAGACTGTGCTGATACACCAATGTACTAAGAATCTTAGAGGAGAGGGCGTAAGAAATGAAAAGACAGAATGAGAAAAATAAAGGTCGGGGCAGGAGACAGGCCGGATTTTCCTGGACATGGGTTGGAATGCAGGCTGTGCATATGGTGATTTTAGTAATTCTGGTCAGTGTTCTGGCGTTTTTTCTTCTTTCGGTCTCTCCCATTGACCCGCTTCAGACGAATGTGGGCCAGGCAGCGCTGGGCGCCATGAGCCCGGAGCAGGTGGAAAAGCTTAAAACTTACTGGGGCGTCGGCGTTCCTCCAGTGGAGCGGTATGTATCCTGGGCGGCGGATTTTCTCCGGGGGGATATGGGAACTTCTCTTCTTTACCGGAGGCCGGTTGCGGAGGTGATTGGGGAAAAGCTGTTTAACTCTTTCTGGCTTTTGGTATCCGCCTGGCTTCTCTCCGGCGTCATGGGATTTTTCCTGGGGATTCTGGCCGGGAGAAAGCGCGGCGGCATCTGTGACAGGGTTGTGACGGGATATTCTCTTTTTGTGGCCAGCACGCCGGCGTTCTGGATTGCCATGATCTTGCTTTTGGTGTTCGCAGTCCGGCTGAAGTGGTTTCCCATCGGCCTTAGCGTTCCCATCGGCACAGCGGCGGAGGATATCACCATAGCGGACAGAATCCGCCATGCCATCCTTCCGGCTGCCGCTTTAAGTATTACGGGAATTTCGTCTGTCGCCCTCCATACAAGAGAGAAGATGATTGCAGTCATGGAGAGTGATTTTGTACTGTTTGCAAGGGCCAGAGGGGAGTCGGAGTATTCTGTCATTATCAGGCACGGAATCCGGAATATTTTAATTCCGGCCATGACACTGCAGTTCGCCTCAGTCAGTGAAATCATCGGCGGCTCGGTCCTGGTGGAGCAGGTATTTTCTTATCCGGGTCTGGGGCAGGCGGCTGTGACAGCGGGACTTGGAAGTGATGTGCCGCTGCTTCTTGGAATTACGGTTGTGACGGCGGTGATTGTGTTTTCCGGGAATCTGGCAGCCAATGTTCTTTACGGCGTTGTGGACCCGAGAATCCGGGAGGGGGTGGCCAGGTCATGACAGGGAATAAACGGCGGATGACGGCCATATGTTTTATTGGCGCTGTCGTATTTCTTTCTACAGTGACAATTCTTGGATCGTTCTGGCAGGAGGCTGCCGTTGAAACGGATTTTTCCAGAAAAAATCTGGCGCCCTGTGCCAGGTATCTTTTCGGAACGGACTGGATGGGGCGGGACATGTTTATAAGAACGGTCACAGGCCTGTCCATGAGCATCCGGATCGGTCTTCTGACGGCGGCAGTCAGCGCAGTCATTGCCTTTTTTCTTGGACTTTCGGCGGCGGTTATGGGACGATTTGTGGACGGGATTGTGACCATGATGATTGATCTTGTCATGGGAGTTCCCCATATGCTGCTGCTGATTTTGATTTCTTTCGCCTGCGGAAAGGGATTCTGGGGTGTAACGGCGGGAATCGCCTTTACCCACTGGGCGTCTTTAGCCAGGTTAATCCGCGGCGAGGTCCTCCAGCTAAAGGAGAGCCAGTATATAAAAATTGCGGAAAAGCTGGGGAAAAGCCGTTTTTATATTGCCTTTTTTCATATGGCGCCCAATTTAGCACCCCAGTTTGTGACCGGGCTGATTCTCATGTTTCCCCATGCCATTCTTCACGAAGCAAGCATTACGTTTCTGGGGTTTGGGCTGTCCCCGGAAAAGCCGGCCATAGGAATTATCCTGTCGGAAAGTATGAAATACCTGGCCATGGGAAAGTGGTGGCTGGCGTTGTTTCCGGGCCTTTTTCTGGTACTGGTGGTTTTGATGTTTCATTGTGCGGGACAGGCGGTCTGCAGGATGATTGACCCGGGAAGCGCACATGAATAGGGGGAGGGGACATGAAAACAATTTTAAAGGTGCAGCATCTTTCTGTTTCTTTTACCCAATATGGACGGGGATTTGGAAGACGTACGGTGGATGCGGTGAAAGATCTGAATATGAAAATCGGAGAGGGAGAAATCGTGGCCGTGGTGGGGGCCAGCGGGTCGGGAAAAAGTCTGCTGGCTCACGCGATCATGGGGATTCTTCCGTATAATGCGTCCATGGAGGGAACCATGGAATTTGACGGGGCTCCTCTCACGATGGAGAGAGTAAAAAAGCTCCGCGGCCATGAAATGGTTCTGGTGCCCCAGAGTGTTTCTTACTTAGACCCGCTTATGAAGGTGGGAGCCCAGATTACAAAGGGAGACAAATCGCCGTCCATTCTGGAGAAATGTCAGAAGGTGCTGGCTGGATACGGACTGGGGAAAGAGGTTATGAGCCGATATCCCTTTCAGCTTTCCGGGGGAATGACACGGCGGGTATTGATTTCCACTGCCGTCATGGAGACGCCAAAGCTCGTGATTGCCGATGAACCGACACCCGGCCTTCATATGGAGGCGGCAAGGCGGGTTATGGGCCATTTCCGGGAGCTGGCGGAAACGGGCGCCGGAGTGCTTCTCATTACTCATGATCTGGAACTGGCGCTTATGACGGCTGACCGGGTAGTGGTTTTATATGCCGGGCAGACCATCGAAGAGGCAGAGGCGGCGGCATTTTCGGATGAAGGAAATTTAAAGCATCCCTACACGAGGGCGCTCTGCCGTTCCATGCCGGGAAAATGGAGCTCTGAGGGAGATACGCTCTGCGATACAGGAGAAATACTGGAATATATGCGAAAGGAATATGGGCGATGAGACTGGAGGCAAAGGACATCTCCTTCCGTTATACAGAGGGAGGAAGACAGGTGCTTAATCATGTAAATCTGACGGCGGAGGAGAAAGAGCGGATAGGAATTATGGCTCCCAGCGGGTTTGGGAAGACCACATTGTTAAAGATTCTTTCCGGGTATGAGAGGCCGGAAAGCGGGCAGGTATTTCTGGACGGGAAGCCCATTGCAGATTTTAAGGGGTATCTGCCGGTTCAGATGATCTGGCAGCATCCGGAGCTTTCCGTGAATCCAAGAAGGAAACTGAAGACGGTTCTGGCGGAGGGAGACTGGCCAGAGGATTCGGATGCGCTTAGAAACAGAATCGAGAGGGAACTGGGAATTCTGGATGAGTGGAAGGAGCGGTATCCTGTGGAAGTATCCGGCGGGGAGCTCCAGCGGTTCTGCATCGCCAGGGCGCTGGGCCAGAGGACGCGGATTCTTCTGGCCGATGAGATTACCACAATGCTTGATTTGGTAACCCAGGGGAAGCTCTGGGATTTTTTAGTTAAGGAGATTAAGGAGAGAGGAATCACATTGATAGCGGTGAGTCATTCGGAAGAGCTTCTGGAGAAAGTTTGTGACAAAGTTATCCGTCTTGGATAGACTTATTATCAGAATTCGGAAACGTTGACAAGATTCGACAATTTATATAATATATGCGTAGGCAGGAATGGAGGAAAAGGGGATGAAGGGCAGAAGAAAAGGCTTTACGCTGGTGGAGCTTATGATCGTCATTGTGATTATGACAATCCTGGCGGCTGCAGCAACACCGATTTTTTCTGGCTATGTAAGGAAGGCGAAAGCAACGGAGCATTTATCGGAGTGCCGCGCCATTTATGTGGCTGTACAATCCTATCTGGAAGAACTCAGGGTGATTAGCAGCGGTGAGCTCGCTCTTGACGATATTGATTCTGATGATATGCTTAGGGAAATCAGAGCTCTGACATCTTTGGAAAATGTTGGGGAGGGAGTTAATGAACCAGGAAGCGGGACTCTGGTGGAAGATTATTATGTCTACCTTGAAAATACAAACACCGGTGTCGCCTGTACGGCCGTTGTTTATAATGACCATGAAAACGGTATCTGGATTTTCGATGTCGTTGAGGGAACTTATGTGGAAATGAATTAAAGGATAGCAACGGCGTGGCAGCAGGTGCCGCGCCGTTGCTGTTTTTGCGAATACAGGCGGTGATTGCGGGAGTGCGCCGGCACGGAGCAATCGGCTTTCATGCATGGTGATACCTGCGTCAGCAGACATATCCGCTTGGAAAGGAGTATGGATGGGGAAAGAAATTGTAACAGCCGCAGTTTCTATTCTGCTGCTTGCTGTGGCATGGACGGATTTTAAGACCATGGAAATCCCGGATATATTATTTATATCTCTGGGCGTATGCGCTTTGGCATCCACATGGGTGTTTCCGGAAATACCCGTTTCAGAGCGGTTTACAGGGGCGGTCTGTGTTTCCGCACCTATGTATCTTCTGTGCCTCTTCATGAAAGATGCTTTTGGGGAAGGAGATATACTGCTTCTTCTGATTATGGGCTTTTATCTGGGACGGAAGGCTCTTTTGACGGGAACGTTTCTGGGATTTTTCTTTGGAGGCATGGAAGCCTGTTTTCTTTTGAGTACCAGGAAAGTGAAGTTTGGGGAGCATGCCCATATGGCATTTGGCCCGGCATTATGTGCAGGCCTTTTTCTTGCTCAGTTTTGCTCACAGGAGCTGATTGGCTGGTATATGAGCTTTTTTTATTGAAAGGGGGAGTGTCAATGCCTCTTTATCAGTATGAAGGATGGGATATGGCATCCAGGTCAGTGAAAGGAAAGCGAGGTGCGGTTAGTGAACAGGCCCTCTATGAAGTTTTGAAAGCTGAGGGCATATTTTTAACCCGTTGTTTGCGGTTGGATGGAGTAAGCAGACCGCAAAAAATGTTAAAACCGATAGAACTTTCGGAATTCTGCAGGCAGATCGCGGTGATGACGGGCTCCGGTATTACCATGTCCAGGGCTCTGGGGATTCTTTGTATGGGAGCGGAGGAAAAGCGCCTCAAAGCCATTTACGGGTATCTTCAAAAAAGAATGAAGCAAGGCTGCCCTGTGAGCGATGCTATGGAGGAGATGGGAATTTTTCCGGAAATGATGGTAAATATGTTCCGGGCAGGGGAGGCCAGTGGAAAAATGGATCAGACGGTGGCAGAATTAGCGGAGCATTATCAGAAGGAGCACAGGATGAAAACCCGTATACAGGCGGCCGTCCAGTATCCGAAGGTTCTCTGTCTGGCGGCGATTGCGTCCATTCTCATAGTTTTTCTCGTGGTTATACCCACAGTGGAACCATTGTTTGAGGGGATGGATCTGCCTTTCATTACTAAAGTATTGATGAAATTCAGTGGCTTTGTAAAGGAAAAATGGTATATTGCGATTGTTCTACTGTGTCTGCCTGCTGCAGTCTGGCAGGCGATGCTTTCCAATGAAAGATTTCGCTGCCTGTGGGACAAAGAGAAGCTTTTTCTTCCTGTTATCGGAAAGCAGATGAAAATCATTTATACGGCAAGGTTTTCCAGAAGTCAAAGCAGTCTGTATGCCAGCGGACTTCCAATGCTCCTGTGCCTTGAAATTGCAGGCAGGGCGATTGGAAACCGTTATTTGGAAAAACAGTTTTCGGAGGTGATAAAGCAGGTACAGGGAGGTGAAATGTTAAGCCGTGCAATACAGAATGTGGAGGGTTTGGATAAAAAGCTGTCATCGATAATTTTTGTGGGAGAAGAAACGGGAAAGCTGGATAATATGCTTGAAAGCGTTGCGGATGGTTATGAATATGAGTCTGATATGGCTCTTACCAGACTAATCGGGCTCATGGAACCTGCTATGATCCTTGTCATGGGAGTGGTGATTGGTATTATTTTGCTGGGGATTATGATTCCTATGTGGAATATGTACGGATATATTGGATAGGGAGGGAGCATGGCAAAGAAGACGGTTATTTATATTGGAAAAGAAGAGCTTCAGGCTGTTGTATACAGCACAAACAGGAAGAAATCAAAGATCCTTTTCCATCATCTTGCAGCGCTTCCCGAAAAATGCGTCATAAACGGAATTATAGTAAATGAAGAGGCATTTTTGGATGCCGTTATAAAATTCAAGGCCGGATGCAGGTTCCGGCTGGAGAAGGCAGAGCTTATTGTGGATTCCAGCCACATCATGATAAAGGGCATTCCAGTTCCGGATAAGATGAAGCATAAACAGTTTCTGTATACAGCCAGGGCGGAGCTTTTTGCCAGTGATAAGAAGAAAGAGATCGTTTACGATTACAGTGAGATCCGTCCAAAAAATTCGGAAGCAAAACGGGATATTCTCTGCGGAGGAATGCGCCGGGATATGGCGGAGCAGTATATGGGCATATTCCGCGATGCCGGAATTCAGATTGTGGGTATGGATGCGCTTTTAGACTGTGTGGTCCATATGGTGGAATATATCCCGTTTTTGTGCAGGGGAACGATTCTTTTGTGTGTACTGAACGGACAAAATGCGATTTCCTTTTTATTCTCAAACGGAAGCTATATTATGCACAGCAGAAACAGGCTTTTGGCGGAGCGGAAAGAAGGGAAGGCGGTCAGAGAAATTTTTGGAAGAATCACTACCATGAGTCAGTTTTCCCAAAATCAGAAGGAATTTGATGGGGTACAGGCCGTATATTTTTTCGGGCTTCTTAAAGAAGAGGAGCCGGAGCTGACACTGCTTGCGGATTCCGTTCATTTAAAAACAGAAAACGTTTCATTAGAGGATTACATAGAGATTAAAGTGCCGGAATCCATTCCCTTTGACCGAATGGCGGGGATTTTATCTGCTGTGCTGCCCGTAAAACGAAAAAAGTTTAATTTTGCAGAGGCTATGAAACGAAAAGCCGTGGAGACGGTGGAAAGGACCGGGATGTATGGAGTTATGGTTTCTTCTATCCTTGCAGTTCTGGCGGCGCTTCTTCTGATATCTGCATCGGTTATACTGGGAAACAGTGGAATGAGGAAAGAGATTTCCAGACTTCAATTTTATACAGAACAGGAAGAAAATCTGGAAGAGTATGAGCGTTTGCTGACGCTTAGAAAGAAAATGGAACAATACGAGGCTGAAATTTCCCAGATGGAAAGGGTTGGAGAGGAACTTTTGGGGAATCCACAGCCCGATCTGGAAATTTTTGATACTGTCCGCGGGCAGGCTGGAACTATTTCCTGTATGAATTTCCAGTATTCCAGTGAAAAAGGAATTTTGTCGTTTTCCTGTTATGCCGAGAATTACCATCAGATTGCCGGATTTGTAAAGAAACTGAGAGAAACGGGGATTTTCAGCGATGTGGAATACTCAGGATATGTCTTTGATAAAAGTGTGGGTATGTACAGCTTTGGCATTTCAGGGAGTTTGAAAGGCCGGAAAGGAGAAATGCCATGAGTTATCAGTTCAGCAGGCGGGAAAAAATTTTGCTTTATATTCTGGCTGTCTTGATTCTCACAGTGGGGGTTTTCGGACTTTTCCTGCGCCCGGCTCTGGACAGAAGGCTTTCCCTGGCTGTTATGCGGGATGAAGAGATCTTAAGAAAACAGGATATGGAGAAGCTGTTTGCCCAGAAAGAGTTTTTGGAGAATCAGGAAGCGGAGATAAAAGAAAAGGTCATGATGCTGGCGTCCTCCTTTTACAAAGATATGGATACGGAGGAACTGGGAAACCTGGTGATTTCCATGCTGGACGACGAGGGGCTTATGGCTTGTAATATGGAAGTTTCTAAGATTCCTTACGGGGAAAGTGATTTTGGTGTCGTTGTGGGTATTGTAACGGGGGAGGCCATCGGCAGCGGGAAATCCATAGAAAGATTTATTCATGTAACGGCAGAACAGCCGGCCATGAGAATGAAGAATTTTTCTATTTCGGACGGGGAAACAAGTAATGAAGGACGGATGCAATATGAATTGGAAATATATATGCTGCGGGCAAAAGCAGGGGAATGAGGAGACAGAAAATCGGGAAGGGGAGAAAGAGGCAGGAGGGCCGGAAGGAAAGAGACAGAAGGGCAGAGGGAGGAGAAAAGGCTCTGCCATGCTGGAGGTTCTGGTTATTATGATGATTTTCATGATATTTGCTTCCTCCATGTTTACATCTGCAGCGGCTATGCATCAGAGAGGTATGAGAAATATAGCTAAAAATGAGGCATATCATGCAGCATTGACGGCGGTCAGACTTATGGAGGAGGAAATTTCTAAAGGCGGGGCTGCATCGGATTTACTCGTTAAAGATGGCGGGATGGAACCGAGGGAAACGAACATTACTGTTGTGCCGGAGGATGGGAGCGACGCGTTTTCTGTTCCGGTTAAAGTGGCATCCAAAAGAGATGGGGACAGGCTGATTCTCTATGGAGAGGCTGTGTTAGACGGGCAGCAAAGGGCTGTGTCTATGACTCTTGTTAAACAAGAAAGCGGGGACTGGATTCCTTCAGAGTACGGGAGAGACCGGATTGTGGAGAAATAGTATGAGGAAAAGACCGGGTTTTACGCTGGTGGAAGTTATGGTGGCCATGATGATTCTCTTGATGTCTGTGGAAATGGTGCTTTTGGGGATTTCCTTTTCTGCAGGTATGAGAGTCCGCATGGATATGCTTTCGCAGGCAAACGAGAAAATTGGTGAAAGAATGGCGAAGAAGGAAGATGTGGTAAATGGGACATTGTGTATGGAATTGGAAGAGGGGATTTGTATAACGTCAGATGCCGGGAAGATATACAGGGTATATGACGGAGAAAATCAGGGGAGGATTTTGATTCAGGTCATAGGAATCGAAGAGGAAAAACGATGAGAAGAAGGGGAGTTTCTCTGGTTGAACTTATGGTTTCCACCATGCTTTTCGGAATGATTTTTGTGGCAGCCCTTCCGGTACTTACGATAAGCCGAAATACGATTTGTAGGCTCAATAAAAAAGAAGCCGGATTTGTGGCAGGCGATGCGATATTTGAGTATGTGGCCAATGAGATAAGATTTGCGAATCGCATATGGATAGGGGATGGAAAAGAGGAGAAGCCGCCCGAAGATGAGAATTGGAATGCGATATATGTGGAGAGAACTCTGATGGTCAGGGACGGAGCACCAGTTTCTGAGGGGATGCACGGGAGGCCTGTGTTTTCGGATAAATTTCTGGATTTCGCAGAACTTAAGCTGGAAATAAGAGCGACGGGGCAAAGTGACGTAAGTCTGACGGTGCGTCTGGAGGATGAAAATGAGATTGTGTATGAAAGGACAGAGCTTTTTTCCGTGTTAAATATGACTTTGAATGAGGATTGCCATATTGAGGGGAATGCAGAGGCCGGCAAGGATGCTTCGCCTGTGCTCTGGTATCAGAAGAAAGAGGAGAGGAACTGTGAATAAGATTCCGGTTGGAGCAATACTTAAAGAGTATGGGTTTGTTACAGAGGAGCAGATCGAGGAGGCTGTTTCATGGCAGAGGCGGCATAAGGGGAGCCGTTTTGATGAGGCGCTGATTGCGATGGGGTTTATTACAGAACAGCAGCTGCTAAGTGCCCTTGGACAAAAGATGGGAATGGAAGTGATATCCGCAGCCGTCTGGCCCATTGATGAGAAGGCTGTGGAGCGGATTCCCTATCCCATCGCAAAGAAAAATAATCTGATTGCCATTGGGTTTGAAGAAGAGACACTGGTGGTTGCTGTGGACGATCCGTTAAATTTTTATGCGGCGGAAGAGGTGAATCTGGCAGTAGATGGTCCTGTAAGATATGTGCTGTCTCCTAAAGAGGAGATAGCAAAGGCCATTGAGGATTATTATGCGGAGATTGAAGCCAGGCTGGCCGCCAGCGCGGCCAATGCGGCTGCTATGGATAAGGAAGAAGATCCCATGGATTCCTTTCTGGAAGGGGATCTGGAGGAGGGGGATCAGACGCCAGTGGTTAAGCTGCTAAACAGTTTCCTGGTCCGGGGATATAAGAACGATGCCAGTGACATTCATATAGAACCAAGGGAAAAACGGCTGGTGGTCCGCATGAGAATTGACGGCCAGTTAGTGGAGTACACGTCATTGGATAAAAATCTGCATCCGCCCTTGATTGCAAGGGCAAAAATCCTGTCCGGCATGGATATCGCAGAGAAGCGCCTTCCCCAGGATGGTCATTTTAAGACTGTCATTTATGGACTGGAAATGAATATAAGAACCAGCACAGTTCCCACCATATACGGCGAAAAGATAGTGCTTCGATTCTTAAACACCAAATCCGCCATTGACCGGGCGGATACTTTTGGAATGGATGAGGACAGTTATCGCAAGGTACTGGAAATTTTAAAGCATCCCAATGGAATCATGTATATCACAGGACCCACAGGTTCTGGTAAAACGACAACGCTCTATATGATTTTAGACAGGCTGGTGAAAAAGCCCATCAATATTGTTACCATAGAAGATCCTGTAGAAAAATACATAGATGGGATTAGCCAGATACAGGTAAATCCGCAGGCCGGCCTGACCTTTGAGCGGGGACTTCGCGCCGCTTTGAGGCAGGATCCGGATGTGATTATGGTGGGAGAAACAAGGGACAGTCAGACAGCACAGACCAGCGTTCGGGCTGCTATTACAGGCCATCTGGTACTTTCCACACTGCATACGAACGATGCGGTCAGCGCTATAGTAAGAATGACGGATATGGGTGTGGAGCCTTTTATGGCGGCCAATAGCTTAAGTGGAGTCCTGGCTCAGAGACTCGCCAGAAAAATTTGTCCCAACTGTGCCGTAATGGTTGAGCCAAATAAGGAGGAGCGGATGGTTTTGGGTCCGAAAATCGGGCTTGTCCGGCGGGGGATGGGATGCCATTTATGCAGCCATACGGGATATCGGGGGAGAGTGGCAGTGCATGAGGTTCTTCTTATGGATAAGGAAATCCGCAGGATGGTTACAGAAAAACGCCCGGCAGAGAAAATTTATGAATACGCCAGGACAGTCCAGAAGATGGGTTCATTGAAGGAAAATCTGCTTCGCTTGATTGAGCAGGGAATCACAACGGCGGAAGAGCTGCTGCGCCTGACTTATGGAGATTAATTTGTACGCCCCACTCTGTGAGAAATTTGGCCTTCATATGGTCAACGTAGCCCGATATTCCTCCCATATTGGGGCCAATCTCCTTGTCTATTCGCCCATCTGCTGTGTTGGATTTTCTAGTAAAATTTCGCCGGATATCATGCAGACAGTACATTAGTACGAATGGCTCTGGGCATTTTCAGCGCTTTGCATAAATTTTCTTGTTGGTTTTTGACAGATCAGGCATGGACGAAGGACTATGTGCATGATACAATAAGACCATTCAGAAGTGAGTTCTCAATTCTAAACAAAACAGTCAATGGCAGTTTCTGCCGGGTAATCCAGGAGGTTTCATGAAAAGAAAAATAGTGAGAATGCTTGCGGCAGCAGGTTCTTTTGTTGTCTTTGCAAGCTGTCAGGCAACGCTGCGGGCTTATGCCAGTGAGCTGGCAGATGGGGCAGAATACACAGTTTCCAATGCAAGGGAGTGTGGACGGCTTCTTATGGAGACGGTTTCCTCTGTTTACGGAAGAGAGCGGCACGAGTTTTATGTTACCGGAGAAGATTATGAGCCGGATACCCTGATAATCGCCCAGATGTTTCCGGGAATCATCAATATCTCCAACACAAAAATTCTGGAATATGAGGAAAACGGGAAAAGATATGTAACCTGTCGAATCGGGTTTGAACGGGGGCCCGAAGAAGACATCTGCAGTCATCAATGGAAGACGGAGAGTCTGGAGGAAGAAAGCTGCCTGTGGGGAGGAAAGGAGAGATTAAGCTGCGAATTATGCGGGAAAGAACAGATTATATCCACAGCGCCGCCGGGCCATGTAGATAAAAACGGTGATACTTTCTGCGACCGCTGTAAAGACAGAATAGAGGGAGAGCAGGAGGCAGAACGGAAATACTGGACGACGGGGGAGATACAAAGCCGGGAAATCGGCGGAAAAACCTACAAGTTCCGGTGTGTGGACGACGATTATAGTGTGAATCATTCTGATAATCAAAAATACGCATTATTCTTATGCGAGGCTGTCATACGGTCTGATGTTGACAGTACAGATTCCAAAAGAAAAATCATTACATTCGGAAAAACCAATAACTATAAGACCTCAGATGCCAGAAAATGGCTCCTGGAAAGCGGAAAGACGAGCGGAAAGGGTCTGGCTTTTGTCAATACGGGGGTGAACTCTGCTTTCTTTGGGAAGACAGAGGAGGGGACGTTTATGGAATTTTTGGATACGGAGCTTTCTAAAAAGGAGCTTCCGGTTCAGGTTGTGATGGACCAGTGGTTTTTGCTGTCACTGGAGGAAGCTTTAAAATACCGGGATATTCTTTGGGAGATATCCGGGGGAGAAAGTCCATACAGCCAGGGCTATTGGCTCCGCACCCCTGCGTTTATGGAAGAAAGCAGCAATGAATTTGTATATGGCGAATGGGAATATGCGGTGGATCTGGTTCAGGGATGCATCCGTCCGGTTCAGGTTTCTGATGGGGCAATGGGATTCCGTCCGGCATATTGTCTGCCACAGATGTAAAAAACGGGGTTGATGAAAAATGAAAGGGGAAGTATATGCTGACTGAAAAAAAGAAATGGAATGAAATTTTTCGTATGGTAACAGCTCTTGGGCTTTGCGTAGGTATTTCTGCCGCAATGCCTGTCCGGGGACTGGCCGGAAATGAATCCGGAAAGTTTCGGTTTACGGCTACAGGGTCAAACGCTGCGGCGTTCACAATGCGCTCTTCTGATACGGGAACATTATGGGACGGATGGATTGGAGATATGGGATTTCTGAGCGGAAAGACGGGAGACGGAACCAGGGAGAGACCGTATCAGATTTCAACAAAAGCACATTTGATGGGTCTTTCTGAGCTGGCGGCCAGAGGAATGGAAATCAGGCCTTCGGAAGGTACTTATCCGGGAGATTATTCCGGTGCGTACTTTGAACTGGCAAAGAATATTGACCTGGGCGGAATGGACTGGATTCCTATTGGATTCTACCGCGATATCTCACAGGTTCCGTCTGGAGAGCCCATGGCATTTGACGGGCACTTTGACGGAAAAGGCAAGACCATCTCCAACTTCCGCCTTTACCATCCTGACTGGGATCAGGTGGGATTTTTCGGGAGAGTCGAAAATGCGGAAATTGTAAATCTTACGCTGAAGCCCGGACATGTGATTACAGCGGGGGAAAATGTGGGAATCCTCGCCGGGAGCGCAGAGGGGAGTATGATCCGCGATGTAACTGTTATGGGAACGCTGCGGACTGCTGGAAATTCCGGGGGTATAGCCGGAAGCATTTCCGGGGAAACCATAGTGGAAAACTGTATGGCGGAGCATGTGGCGATTGACTCAGGAAAAGGGAAGGAAACCTTCACAGGAGGAATTGCGGGCAGAGCTACGGAAGCGCTGATCGCTGACTGTACCGTAAATTCGGGAAACAGTTTGATGGCCCGGATTCAGGGAGGCGGTTATGTGGGCGGCATTACCGGGTTCCAGAATGATACGGATATTTTTAATGTCCATGTGATGGGGACGATTGGAGGCAGCGGTTCCCAGGCCATCGGGGGAATTTCGGGAAAATATGCCTCCGGTAAAATGAAAACAGCAAGGTTCGAGGGCACAATCGGAAGATCCGGGCTGGGAAGTGCCGCCAGGGAGGGAACGTTCATCGGAACCCGCGATACAGGATTTCATTTCCGGTATGGAACAGAAACAGGAGCGGATTTAGCCTATTTGTTTGCGGATTCGGAGGCGAAAATTGCGGCCGGAATCTGCGGCTCCGGGATTCCTGACGACAACAGCTTTACATACGATGCCCATGTCGGTTTCTGGCACGGCAAAGATAATTTCTTTACGCTGGTCCAGGGACAAAACACCAGGCCGGAGAAAGAGAAATATTTTTATGAGGAGCTGGAGGAGGGGATGCTGCACATCATTGATACGGAGGACGCCGTCATGGAAATGGATTTTTCTCCGGATCATTTTGCTCCCAGCTCCGTGGGCCGTCCGGTAAGGGGATTTTTAATATCCGTTCTTCAGATTGATACGGCGGCCAATGTGGAGAGTTATTATGACGTAGCTGCCCTGACAGCGAAGGGAGGTTCGGCATACAGCAAAGAGCTCCATAAATCCCGCCGCGGCGCCGTCGCTCCCGGCGATATGGTGACTGTGATAACGGCGCCTAAGAACACATTAGAAGAAAAATACCAGATGGACGGGGTCCCAACTTATACAAATCAGGATGGGAAGAGAACGGATATGTCCTATCAGACAGGAGGCTCCTATGGGTTTGTTATGCCGGATCATGATACGGAAATTTCAGCGGTTTATAAAAAGGTGGCTGCTAATATCCATATGGTGCCGGAGGAATTTTCCTTTCGGGTGACCCAGACACGAAACGGAGACCGGAAGGCTCCGTCTCTGGTGACAGAGGTGAGAACAGGAGCAGGAAAACTGATTGCCAGATATCTTGACGGCAGACTGGAGGAGGGAACCAAAGTACAGGAAGTAAAGCTTGAGGCTGTCGTGGATAAAAACAATGATGTGGCGGACAGCCGCGTTTTCTGGAGTGTGGATGATGAAGGTCTGATTCTTCTGAAACCAAACGGTGATGAGGATGAGGAGGGATATACGGAGAAAAGCGCATCCATAGAGCTGAATATGGAGGCAGATTTTTTCAGAGACATTATTGAGAAGGAGGAAAAGGAGCAGGCGGCAAAGGGGTATCAGTATGCAATTCCCGATACGGTTTACGGGAACGGAAATCTTGGGGGACTGGCCGTCGTAACGGCAAAGACAAGACCGGCGGCCAGCTTTGAGGGAAAACCTTTGACAGCCAACTGCAAAATACCCGTGACCTTTCAGATTAAGGACAGAACAAGAGTGGCGGCGGAGGGAGCCGTTCTGGATAAAAAGGCCCTTTCCTTTACCGTTACAAGAATACTTACCGGAGACAGGAAGGAGCCAAAGGAAACGATTTCTGTGACGGCTCCTCAGACGCTTTTGGCATCCTTTCATCCTGATTATTTTGATAAAAAGAACGTTCACTGGACCATGGACGATGAAACTATCGTGCAGGTGGACGCGGGAAGCTATGGAGAGGAAGCGAAGGGAAGCGATTACAAGAATGCCAGTGTGGCTGCTTTAAAGGAGACAAAATGGATTCAGGACATCATTACGGCCGACAGGGAAAGACATAAGGAACAGCCATATGAGAAGCAGGGCGGACACGGAAAACGCTTTGCCAGAATTACGGTTACAGCGGATGATAAGCTGGGCAATAAAGAGACCGCTTCCTGTGATGTGGCTGTGGCGTTCGAAACCGTGGATGAGACAAAAATACTGCCGGAGTCTGTGACAACGGACAAAAATACACTGGAATTTGATATGGCTCTTACGAAGACGGGGACGGCATCAAAACCGACTCTGACCTGGACGGGAATTGGCGGGCAGAAAGTAACCGCAGCAGTGTTTCCCAAGGCTCCTGATGGTGAAGTAAGCCGCGATGTTCAGAAAGACGAGTGGCCCAGGGCTTCCTGGGAGATGGATACATCCCTGCTTTCCATGGATGACAATGGAATGGTGGTGCCGGTGACAAATGCTCCATGGATTCAGGAGGCAATGAACCGGTATCCGCGTACTGCTGAAAAAACAACACAGATTACAGTCAGATCCGGAAATATAAGCCGGACAGTGGATGTGCTGTTAAAGTTTGAGATGGTCAGCAAAATTTATTCATCCGGTTCGGGAAGTTCCGGAGGTTCAGGAAGCTCTGGAAAAGGTAAATCCTGGAGTTCCATGAAAGATGCTGCTTCCGGAGCAGGGGCAAAAGCGCCGCAAGGCAGCGTGACAGGCGCCTGGAAACAGAATGAAAAGGGACAATGGACTTTTACAGACGGCGGACATACATATAAAAAAGAGTGGGCTTATATCTATAATCCCTATGCAGCAGAGGGGCAGGAGAGCGCTTCCTGGTTTTGGTTTGGCCCGGATGGCGCTATGCGTACAGGGTGGCATCAGGATGAAAACGACGACGGATGGTACTATTTCCATGAAGTTTCTGACGGAGGCCTGGGGCGCATGTATACGGGCTGGCATGAGATTCGGGGACTTTGGTATTTCTTTGGCCGTGACGGGCGGATGGCTACAGGCTGGAATTGGATTGACGGAAAATGCTACTACATGGACCCGGGAAGCGGAAGAATGTTTGCCGATGCAAAAACACCGGATGGGTATACCGTAAATGCTTCCGGCGCGTGGACGGTAAATGGCATGGTGCAGATTCTTGGAAAGGCAGAAAACGAATAAAAACCCTGAATTGTTCCTATATGGCATATGCAGCACAGGAAGGGAGAGGAGCAGGACATTTATGAAACAGCTATGGAAGAAAGGAAAGAGAAAACTTTCCGGGTTAATGGCAGCGGTGATTTTTCTGTCATCAGTCAGAATTACAATTCCCGCCCAGGCATCGGATATCTGGCCGCAGAAAGCGACAGCGCCTTATTTTTGTATAGATGGCGGAAAAGGATGGAAGACAGTGGACCGGTATGACAACTACAAATATGATACACTGCCCTCTCCGCTTACGGTGACGCAGACGAAACGGCTTTTCTGGGCCTATCCCTCCAACTGGCAGGCTTTAAAGCAGGCGGCGCAGAAATATGATCCGGCGCTTTACGCACAGATTGCTTCCACATTATCAGGGCCCAATACAGTAAAAAAGGTCAAGGACAGTGGGACGTCAAAGTTCGCCTGGGTGGCGGATAATCCGGAAATTGAGGCGCGGGCCATTGCCGCTATGGAACAGGCTTCTGCGGAGGGAACGGGAACAGGAAAAGAGGCGCCGGAGGCTATAAGAGAGGCCACATCAGAAGAAAAGGCAGTATCGTTTACGGTACTGCCCTTCTCCGATGGGCCGGGAGCTTTAGATACGGAATTTGTTCTGGGGAGTGAATTTATCCGGGATATTGCGAAGATTGAACCCCAGAGCGTCTGGGATAATGGATCCACCGGAGGAAACGTGGGCTGGCTGGACGCGTCTCAGGACAAAAACATTGCAAAGTCCGCTATGGGTGAAAACCTTTACGAGATTACCTGGAGCGGTGACTCCATAAAGATACATAACAATGGTTCGGCGGTGGCCAATGAAAATGCGGTGGGTAGTACCATGTCGGAGGAGGAAAAATACAATAAAACCATAGTGCGGTATAAGATTACCATGCGCGGAAACTCTGGCTGGTATACAGAGGGGAGCTGGAATGACGACTATCTCCACCAATGGATGGATTTTAAGGCATGCGTCAATGCGCCGGATCACCAGAGGCTTTACAAGGCGGATATCCGGATTGCTCCGTCGGACATGGTTTTTTATCTGGTTATCAGCCAGGACGGAACGGGGGACAGTCCGCCGCCGGGATATGGAAGTGACGACCCTGAGCTTACCTTTTGCGTCTACAGGCATGAGGAGACCTTTGAATCCCACTATAATGTGAAGCTTAAGAAGCTGGATGATGAGACAGGAATGCCGCTTAAGGGAAGCCAGTTTTATCTCTATGAGCAGTTTGAGGATTGGGCTCTTCTGGAAGAGGATGAAACCGATGCCGGACTTTCCGGAGAGAAGATAAGTTTTTCACCATGGGAGGGGTTTCAGGTATTTTCGGAAGGTACCACGGATGAAAATGGAATGCTCACCCATACGGATACCAGAAGATATGAATATTCCAAGACGTATTGTGACGGACACGGGATACCTCAGTGGGCCCAGATGCCGGAGGCCGAAGGAGACGGGGAGTCTGATGGGGAAATGGAGATTGATGAGGCCAGCATAGAGCAGACGAAGGACAAGAACCGGGCGGCAGCTCAGGCGTGGGTAGATCTGGTGGAGGCATGTGAGCAGGAGGCAGCAGCCGGAGGAGGAACGCATTTTCACTGGATGCAGGATGAGAACGCATATGAGGAGGTAAGCCACATACTGGAAAGCGGAGGCCTGGAGGACGCCGATTTCCAAAGCAGGGAGGAAACAGATGAAGATACGGATTTGGAAATTTCAGGAGACAATGCATTTGAAAGCTCCGGGTGCAAGGCAGACTGCGAGGAAACTTATGAGAAGTTTACCGGATTGAGATTCACATATACATGGAAGGAAATTCAGGCCAGAACAGGATATATACTCCATGATCTTCATCCGGATGATCTTCCTATTGAGCTGGTAACCACCACATCGTCGGAAGCGGGAGCGAAAGCCGTTTCTGCAAAGGGGAGCAGCCGGGATATTCAGGAAAATATCTGGTATTCCGGAAATAAGGACGTCATGGGGGCGCAAAACGGCGAGGACAAGAGGAATGAGGAAACTGCGGGAGGCGCAGGATGGCCTATTCAGGCAGCATCCCTTTTTGCAGAACGGACGACGGCCGCATTTCCGGCCCCGGCTGCAAGCTTCGATATGGGTTCCGCAGCGCCCGATGTCATTGCCACAGATTCTAATGCTACTGCCGCAGGTTCCAGGGCTGTTGCCACAGACGCAAATGCGTCTTTCCCGTGGGAAAGACTTGTGCAGATATTCTCTCTGCGGGGGATGAAGGTCTCTGGAGAAGACAGTGACGATAGTGATGACAGCGACTGGGAAGAAAGCGGAGGAGGGGATTTTAATTCCTATCTGGATATGGCAAAAGCGGACGGAATCCGGCATCTGGAGACCGGGAAATCCGATCTTTTTTCTCACAACAGGAATGTAGAGAGCGGTATTGATTTCTGGGAGGTCCGTGATCACAGAACAGAAGGAAGAATCCATATGAACAAAAGAGATCTGGATTTGTATAAAAAGGAAGGGGACAGCTATTCCTCTTATGGAGACACAGAGGGAGACGGAACCCTGGAGGGGGCTGTTTATGGTTTGTTTGCCGCTGAGGATCTTGTGCATCCCGATGCGGAACTGACACAAAATGGGAGCCTGACCAATACGGGTGTCGTTTACCATAAAAATGATCTGGCAGCCACGGCGGTGACAGACAAAAACGGGGATGCCGATTTTCTGGTTTATACAAAAGCGCCGGGAATGACGTACAGTTATGAGACCGGCTGCCCGGTAAAACGAACAGATATGGACTGGACCGGGCCGGAAAACCTGTATGGCCAAAACCAGAAGGAGAATGGAAATTACTGGATTGGGCGTCCGCTGCTCCTTGGAAGTTATTACATAAAAGAATTATCCAGAAGCGAGGGATATGAGCTTTCTGTAAATGGAATTTCACGGGAATGGACCAATGCGGGAGCTGGATTTGAAACGCCGCCGCACATTGGTTCGGCAAGCGGAACCGCTGTGGTTTCTCTTCCGGAAATTTCGGCTTCGATGGAGGGAGACAATGGTACGGGTACCGGATATGACCAGTTCCCCTTTTCTATTACCTCTTCAGAAACAGTAAATTCTGTTTTGGGAACGGAGGGATACGGGATTATTGTGTCGGGATTCCCAAAGGATACAGAATTTTACCGTGTGGATTCCGGAGAGAAGGAGGTAACCGGCTCCCATGTGACGGGAACTGTGGAGGTGCCGGTAAAGGACAAGAACGGAAACCAGGTCTGGAAGCAGGCGGAAAGTGACAGAAGCAATGTGAGATATAAACCGGAATATGACGAAAAAGGAAACCTTACAGGGCAGATTCCCTTAAGCCGCGTGGAATGGCAAATATCAAAGGCAGAGCAGGTCCCTGAAAGTGCACTTATGAAGTTAGAACGTCTGGAGCTGGAACCAGATGAGCCGATACTTCAGGAAAAGATTAAGGACCATGATTTGTCGGACGAAACCGACGCCGCATTCCTATACATAAAGGCAGAGGTGGAGCGGATTTTAAAGGAAAATGGTTATGAAATTCCTGTGGACTGGAAAGGCATGTGCTCTTCTGAGGATGCTCCGGTTTACAGCCGTGGTGTGAAAAAAGGACAGCCGGATCTGTATGGGATGACAGCAGCTCCGGGTACGGCGGCAGTAAAAACTGTGTATGGAGCGGCAGTTGTACCGCTTTCTCTTAAAAATATTGGGACAGATATCTCGGTTAATGATATGATGACGGAAATTTTCACCTGGTATCAGAACAATCCACAGTGGAGCTTTGGCGGAATTGACGCGGTGAAGAAAGAAGGAGATACCTACACAGTGGTTTTATATGCCGGCGCGTCCATAAGGGGAAGCCGGAGGTTTTTCACTATGAAAGTGAAGAACGGAAAACGGGAGGTGGATAGAGTATATTCGGTTCTAGAAAATCCCAAAACCCTCCGTTGGGAATATCAGGAATATGCGTCATCCGGTGAATACCAGTATTTTGTAGAGCGGCAGTATTACATGGGAAGCCAGGGGGAAAAGAGGTACTACATTGATGTGACATTGACCCCGGCGGTTATGATGACCCCGGATGGGAAAATCCAGAAGATTAGTCATCAGGTCATGGTGTATCACTCAAAAGGGGAAGAAATCGTAGATTACCTGGAGGGCGACAGGAGCCATGGATACAGAGTACCTCTGACCAGGACGGAAGACAAAATGGAAATTACCACGGAAATGGAATTGACGGAGACGGATGTACTGCTTACAGAGGTGACATATGATGTCGGTACAGGGAATTACAAAATCCAGGTAAAGGCAAAGGGAACAGACAGCTATGGGAAGAAATTTACGGATGAAAATGGAAGTCTGTCGCTTTCGTTTATGGCCAAACTGCCTGAAAAGCAGGTGGTACTGTCAGAAGAAGATATGAAGCAGCTGGGGAACGGAAATGTATATGGATATCAGGCAGGGGATGTCATCGGATATGCAGAATATCTGATGCGGTTTGGCGGCGCTTCTCTTTGCGCGTCTGTGAATGTCAAAGACAATGCTTCCGATACCTATATTGCCACGAAACCGTTGATTTACCGCGGGCAGAATAAGATTAGTGAAGACGGTGGCTCCCAACATGCGCCGGTTCAGGTTCTGGAACGGCCGATTAAACAAAAAATCAAAGTATTTAAGGATGTCATGGAGGGGGAAGCTATTGGAAATTTCCGGTTTAAGCTCTATTTAAAATCCAATCTTGAGCGGCTGTTCTGCGAGGAGGACGGGACCATAGTTTGGATAGATAAGGACGGACAGCAGGTAGATGCAGAGAGGTATCATCAGGACTTCCCGGAGTTGGTTCAAAAGCTGTATACGAAGGAGACGAAAAGAAGGATTCTGGAGACGATGCCTGCGAAAATAGAGAATGGAGCAGAGGGAACGTCAGACATAGAGCTTTACAATTATGAGAAGTTTTTTCATGGAATCCAGGTGGCCAATACAGATAAATGGAAAAGGGAATCGGAACTTTTCAATTCTTCTTTTAAGCCATTTACACAGGGCCTGTATACGGGGATAGAAAATACAGGAAACAGTTCCGACGAGGCGAGAGAAAACGCCAGACGTTCCGATGCGGTACGCCAATTTGCCGTTACCTGGTATTTGAAAGAGCATATGGGGACGGAGGAATCGGCGTCATATACGGATGAGCGGTATGATAAAGCTTTATATGCGGCAATTCTGGAGGCGGAGAACTATTTAAAACCGTTTTTTCTCTACGATTTAGACTCTCTTTATGCCATTTCCTGGGATACGGAAAAAGGCGGCGGCATTGATAAGGATATGACGACACTGGCCGCAGGCCGCGTAAAGCAAAATGGAGAGAAGGCGGAGTATTTCTACGGAATTTCCCCGTATCTGCCATATGGGGATTATGTGCTGGCGGAGCAGCAGCCCTTCAAGGCCCAGTGGATGGATTATGAAAACAGGCACTATGAGATCGATACTCCGAAAGAGATTTCTCTTCCGTCTGTTTATGAAAAAGAGAAAGAGGGCATTCTTCCGGGGGCGTATGCAAAGGCATACAGATATCTGAAATCGGATAC
The DNA here is from genome assembly GCA_910586315.1 of uncultured Lachnospiraceae bacterium. Lineage (GTDB taxonomy): Bacteria > Bacillota > Clostridia > Lachnospirales > Lachnospiraceae > CANRXD01. The sequence goes on from CAJUIP010000007.1 coordinate 48,181, forward strand.
GCCGATCCGCCTGGCGGAAAAATATTTCATTCGTTTTAATGAAGAATGGAGTGAAAATCATACAGAACCAGAGCGGGAATATGTGGTTCGCTGTCATAATTGTGACGGGGATTTTGAAGTGTATCCATACGGTTTGTCGCCGGATAAGGCAAAACTTTATCTGACACCTTATGGGAATCCGGAAGTTTCGGCTTACTATCACTATAATTCCATCAGTGAGCAGGGCTCCATAGAAAACCAGGTATTATTTGAAGGAGGAGAGAGCGGGGAGGAGAATGGAAGGGGTCTGTACCTAAAAGACGGGGTATTCGCAATGACCGGGATAAAAATTGCCTACGACGGAAGATATGCTCCCATGCTGGTGCCATGGACTGTAATAGAACCAGAGAAGATAGAAGAGGTGGAAGGCTTCGCATGCCAGACATTTTTAAACCGGCTTTACCGGGCAAAGATTCGTTTGGAAAAGCTGGATGCAGAGACCGGGGAACCAATCCTTCATGAGGGCGCTGTATTTGCTTTTTATGCAGCAGAACGAAATGAGGAAAAGGATGGGGACGGATCTGTAAAGAGATATGAAAAGGACACAGTCATAGCCGGAAGCAGACAGTTTTTGGAGGCCATGGGTGCAAAAAACATTACGCCGTTTGCACGGACATGGGATAGATTGCGAACTGCCGGATCTGCTTTTTATGGAACAGTTCCGGCAGGAACTCCCATATGCAGGGAAGAAGACATAATTGTTTTTTATGATGGGACCGGAATTGAGACAGGAAAGCATTTGGGACTTACTACGATTTATGATGGAGAACAGGGAGTGTATCAGACAGCGGGATACGCAGAGACGCCGCAGCCTTTAAAGGCAGGCGTTTATGTCCTGGCAGAGCTTAAGCCGCCTGCCGGATATGTGAGGAGCAATCCGATTCCCGTGGAGGTATACAGTGATGCTGTTTCTTATTATCCGAACGGAGAACTGGAGAAAGCGGCAGCCGTTCTCTATACATATGAACAAAAGCCGGATGGAAATAAGCCGGAGGATAAGCTGGAAACTGCCAGGATTTATGTGAATGACACGGCAACCAGCCTGGAGATTTCTAAGATAAAAACGGGTGTTTCCTATGGAGGCATGAAGGTGTCAGGACGAGTGGAGGGAAGTCTTTCCGCCCTCCGGACAATGTACGGACTGGAGAATCTGGAACTGGGTTACAATAGCCTTGGAACTTATCTGGGCTTTGGCTGGAAGAAGGGAACTCTGGAGTATCTGGAAGGGCGAAAGGCGGCCGGGGAGCCGGTCGAAATCGTATACGAAAACGGGGTTTTCCAGGGATATGGATATATAATGAGAGAGCTGGAAACAGCGGACCATGAAAACCGGTATGTGGCCGGGGCTCATATGGCTCTTTATGAAGCCATAGAAGTGCGCCCCTCCGGGGACCGTGAAGACTATGCGCTGGAAGGCCTGGAAATTATCCGGGACCGAAACGGAATGGTACTGGATGCTATTGTAAAAGAGGGATATGCCGGGAAAACAGTAAAATTCTGTAAAGAAGATGAAGAATGGAAGGTTAAAGAAGAGGAACGACAGGACACATCTGTGCTGTTTTATGACCTTAGAGGAATGAAAGTACTGTATAAGGATGAAGACGGAACCCTTTTTGGATATGGAAAAAACGGAGAGAGGAGAAGAATCACCTTTGACACAGGCTCTGTTTATGCCATAAAGGGCGGACGTCCCGTCCTGGAACTGGCGGGGGGAGACCTCGCAAAAGCGGTTTATGACGAGAAGGCAGGGGCTTTTACCAGACTGGATGAGAATACAGTAATTTATCATCTGGATGAAGATTTGTGCCGGGATGCCCAGGTGGACGGATATACAGGACTGGCATATGTGGAAAAGTCCGGGAGAGGGCCTCTTGGGCAGGAAGAGGGGCACTTTTATGTCTGGCCAGTAAAAATCTTTAAAGATCAATATGGAAATGTCATAAAAAGAGAGAAGATTCTGACTGGAAGACCAGGAGAAGTGAATGCAGGGACAAAAGAAGCTTACATTACAGGAACCTGGGATCCGGTTTCCGGGAAGTTTAAAAAGATATTGAAGCCGGAATATGATATTTTTGGCATGGTTCGATATTATACCGGAAATGGAGAAGCTTATAAAAAGGGAAAGGAGGTGTACGACAGGGATGGCGACTATCTGGGATACGTCTTCGATGATCTTCTGGAATCTTATAACAGAGCAGCATATATAATATTAAACCATGAGAAGCTGTATTCTGACAGAGTATCAGTAGAGCACAGGAACGGAGAGGCATGGATCATACCAAATGTCTGGATATCGGGAGAAAAAGCGCCTCAGGACCCCTCCAATGAAGAAATGACCTGGGGGCAGGAGGATCTTTTACGGCGCGTGGTTCCGGGAACATACATTATGGAAGAGCTCAAAGCTCCGAAAGGGTATGTGCGGGCCCTGCCGGTGGCTGTCTGTGTGGAGGAAAAGGAAGGAATCCAGAGAGTTTCCATGGTCGATGAAAAAATCAAAGTGGAAATTCTGAAGGTGGATGCTGCGGATACCTATTGCTTATCAGTAATGGAAAATGAAACGGGAGCAGAGCCGCAGCGGAAGACGGAAGGAAAAGGAGCCTATACCAACGGCGCCATAGAAGGAGTGAAGCTGGCACTATACCGGGCAAACCGAATATATACTTCTGATTATGCAAAATACCCCAAAGGATATTATCTGTGTAAAGCTGAGGAGACACCCGCCTGTTGGGAAGTAGAAAATCCTGTGGATAACAGTCCTGTCAAAGTACAGGCCGTGTGGATAACAGACAAAATCCCTGAATATTTTGAGGGAATTCCCGCTGGTGACTATATACTGGAAGAATTGGATACGCCAAAAGGATATATCCCGGAGCGTATGGAAATTACAGTGAAGCCCACATCAGAGCTCCAGAGCTTTGTGCTGAAAAATGACCATACAAAGCTGGAAATTTTTAAGTACGAAAGGGACGTGGAAGGAAATAAAAGGCCATTGGCGTATCCATATGAAGCAGAGCTTACCCTGTATCCGGCCGTTGTGGACGAAAACGGAATGGCGGTGAAAGAGGACGGACAGTATAAATATGAGAATGAGGATCCTGTAGACACCTGGGTTTCCAAAGATTATTCGGAATATGAGAATGCAGTTACTAAGGCATATAAAGAAATGTTTTCGGAGTATGGTAGTACATTTAGGGAGTTTTCATGGAAGACTTCAGCAGGGGATAAGGATAAAAGAGCAGGCGCCAGGCTTTTGAAAAGTCATTCTACAGGGAATGGAGAAACTACAACCCAAATATGGATGATGGAAGATGAAAGCCGGATGAGGGTGACGGCCGCCGGCACGGACGGGCGGGGAAAAACAGATGAGTCGGGTAAACCGGAAATAACATACGAATTTCAGTTCCATTATAAAGAAAGGGGCTGGGAGGGTGCCACAGATATGGTGAGCTATGATACAGAAGGCGGGATTCACCGGATAGATAAGATTCCGGAAGGAAACTACATTCTTGTAGAGACAAAGACACCGGGAGGATACCAAACGGCCGAGCCGATGTTAATCAAAGTGGAGCGAGATAAATCTGTAAAACGGTATTCCATGGAAAACCATCCTCAGAATGTGTATGTAGATAAGACCGACGAAAATGGGAACCAGATTTCCGGAGCGGAACTGGAACTGTACCGGGCGGATAAAAATGGATGCTTTACAAGGCAGGAGGAATACCTGATTGACCGCTGGATTTCTGGAATGGATGGCGTGTACACGCCGGATGATTTGGCAGAGGGAAGCATTCCCAAAGGGTATGGAACGGGCGACCAGCGTCTTCACAGGCTGCCGCCTGTCTCAGAGGGAATCTGCTATCTGGCAGAAAAAAGAGCGCCTGATTATTGTGTGACTATGGAACCGCTGCTGATAAAATTTCATGGCACTATGGAACCAGTGATCCGTGCCGTGAATCATCCGGCACAGGGACGGCTTGTGATTGAAAAGCAGGATGCACAGTGGCATGGAAAAAAACTTTCAGGCGCCTGGTTTGAGGTGAAAAATAAAGAAACAGGGGCGGTGATACATATAGAGACCGATGAGGAAGGTGTGGCCGTGTCGCCGGAACTTCCGGCAGGTGTCAGGGACGCATCTGGAAAAATTCGTCCTTACGAATATCAGGTCAGGGAAGTACAGGCCCCGGATGGATACAGAAGGAATCTGACGGTATGGCATTTCCGGTTTGAGAACAGCAATCAGGCCACAATTTTTCATCATTTACAGGTGGAAAATGAAGAAACCAATTTACAGTTTTCAAAGAGTAATTTCCAAACGGGCCATTTTGTTTCCGGAGCCAGTCTGGCCATTTACGGGACCAGAGTAGAGCAAGGGGCATACGTATTGGATGGTCCTGCCATAGAAACGTGGATTTCCGGCGATACCCCGCATCTGGTGACAGGAAAACTGTCCGGAAACCAAACGTACGCACTGGTAGAAGAAAAAGCTCCATCGGGCTTTTCCATTTCACCTCCGGTATTGTTCACAGTATCTGAAGATGGAAGAAGAATTGTAGGAATAACAGAAAATTTCAGGAAAATACAAATTACATATCAAGATGCGGGGGAGCAGATTGCGTCTGTTTCTGTAATGGGACGCAGGGCTTTAAGAGCCTCATACAGTCTGTGGAAAGATGGAAAGGAGATGGGTTACAGCAATTTATCAGAGGTACCGGAAGGAGAGATTGTGTCGATCCGGGAAAACCTTACATTTTCAGACGGAGAAAACATGTTGGCAGGAACAGAAACATTCCGCGTATTCCAAAAGGATCAGAGGAAAGAACAGCTTCATGGACGCATGCCGGTAAGAACAGAATATGCGTTTAGAAATGAGAACGGACAGATTTTTGCCAGCTGGACAGTCAACGATGACAATATTTTATACCAGGTGTCTAACGGTGAAGACGAAGAAGGAGAGCTGTGCTTTTCTCCTGGAAAAACTTATTATCTGGAAGAGACCATTGTGTTTGATGACGACAGCCGTCTGCTGACAGGAAGAACCTCCATTCTTACGGGAACAGAAGGGCAGGTGGAGACCGTAGATCTGGCGGACCGGGAAAAGGAGGTACGAATCAGAAAAACGGATTTCGCCACGGAAAGGGAGCTTCCCGGGGCCGTTCTTACAATCAGGACTCCGGATGGAGAGGTCTTGACACAATGGACTTCGGATAGCTCGGAACATGAGATTATCGGGCTTTTGGAGCCAGGAAAAACATATATTCTGGAGGAAACCATGGCGGCAGAGGGATTTGCATATGCGGAGGAAATTATGTTTACGCTCAGTGAAAACGGCTGTGCAGAAAAAATAAAAATGGAGGACAAGCCAACCTGTGTGGAAATAAAGAAGACAGACATGGCGACGGGAAAAGAGCTTCCCGGGGCCAGAATGGTTTTGAAAACCAGAGAAGGAACGGTTGTAGATCAGTGGATTTCCGAAACAATTCCACATGTGATAAAAGGAAAGCTGACAGCAGGGGAGACATATGTGCTCATTGAGGAAACGGCGCCGGAGGGGTATTTGACAGCAGAAGAGGTTGTGTTTACGGTTTCCATGGACGGAAGTGTGGACCGGGTTATCATGCAGGATAAAAGAGAGGAGCCCGAGATACCGGACGAGCCGGACAAGCCGGATGAGCCAGACAAGCCGGACAAACCAGACAAGCCGGACAAGCCAGACAAGCCGGATGAGCCGGAGGAACCTGAGATACCGAATAAGCCTGAAGCACCAAAAGAACCTCAGAAATCAGAAAGAAAGCTGGGAAAAGTTACAGCAAGATACCAGCCGGATGTAGAAGGCCGGGCAGTGGTCCATGTGGACGCTTCCGGACGGTTCCGAAAACAGATACCAAAAACTGGCGACGAAGGAAGTCCCTGGCTGTATGTATTGGTCATTTCCTTTTTTGCATTGGGAATTTTAACTATCATAATAAGGGGGAAGAGACGTGGTAAATAGGAGAAGAAATAGTTTAAAGTATTTTTTAGGAGTTCTGGCCCTGACACTTTTTTGTGTCGGGGGGCCTGGCTCCCGCCTCCCAGTTTGGGCACAGGAGACAGAAACGAAAGCAGGGACAGGGGCGGAAGCAGGAACAGAAACGGAAACAGTGGTATATGAAAGTCCTGTGTTTACGGATGGCGGGGAGGCCTTTCTTCCCAGGGAGCAATTGGAACGGGACGGAAAGGAGTACCGGCTGGTTTCCACTAAACTTCAGCCAGCAGTAAAGGAGGGGACGAAAACATACGCATCAGCCGTTGTGCCGTATATGCTGGAAGGGCGCCAGGAACCTCCGGAAAAGGCTGTTGTTGCCTTGATTGATGATGCTACGGGAAGGGAATACGAAAGAGAGCTTCCAAGACTGGATGTGGTGGAAAAGGATAGCTTTTGGGATAGCGAATTTTCCTTTTCTGTAACGGTATCCGGATATGATTCAGATGGATTCCTTCTGGGAGAAACAGAAATTCCTGCCGGTTCGGATTTGGCGCTGTACGGGAAGGAGTTTTTGAAATACCTTAAACTTCCAGAGGATTGTTACAAGGTGGAGGCTGTAGAGTGGGACGGAGAATGCTATGAGCAGGATGGGGCATTGTGCAGAAATGCCATAGCTTCCGGAGCGAAGCGAATGAGAAATGTGGAGGTTAAGTACGGAGGGCAGGTGCAGACACCAGAGGTTCAGGGAAGGAGATATGTGGGAATTTATGAGGAAATCGCTGCCGTGACAGAGGAAAAAGAGACTCAGAAAGAACAGGAAGAGGAAAACCAGGTGAACATTTACGAGACAGAATGTGGTGCCCGCGAGCCGTCACAGGAAGAAGGTTTCTTCCAGAAGGCATTGCATTGGATGGAAAAACATCTGACAGTGGTAGTTTTTGGGACGGGATTTTTTCTTGTTTTCTTTCTGGCCGGGGTACTTTTCTGGTTGTTATACAGGGAAAATAAGAGAAAAAGCCAGGTCCTTTAACTTTCATACTCTTGTAAAAGCGTCCTCATCGAAACGAAATGGCATTTGAAGTGGATGATACCAGCTTTTCTTCCCATTCGCTTTCTTTAAAACCGGTAAGTACAAATGTGTTTGTTACTATGATCGGGCGTTTTACGAGCATTCCATCAGTGGAGAGAAGAGAAAGCATTTCGTCTTCACTCATGGATGGAAGCTTGTCTTTTAAGGCCATTGACTTGTACAACTGGCCGCTTGTGTTAAAAAATTTCTTTAGTGGGAGTCCGCTTTTTTTATACCATAGGGTAAGTTCATCTTTCGTTGGATTTTGTTCCTTAATATGGCGGGATGTGTAGTTTAACTTGTGGGTATCCAGCCAGGCTTTGGCCTTTTTGCATGTGGAACAGGGCGGATATTCTAAAAATAAGATCTTCATGATGGAAACCTCCTGATTTTGATTTCTGGCAACCATTCAAGTACCCTCGGAATTGCGGCATACGGCTCTTTAAAATTGCTTCGCAACGGGCCGTATGCCGATGGCTGTTACGATTTTTATAGTATATCTGTTTTTTTAGAAGAATACAATATTCTGAAGGAAGATGGAGCAGGATTTCATGGATATTTTGATTTTTTTGTCAGAATTTATGGTACCGTTGGTTATTTTTTATATTGTGGGATTCGGTCTTTTATCCGGTCGGCCGGTATTTGATGATTTTCTGAAGGGCGCAGTGGAAGGAATGAAAACAGTGGCCGGGATTTTACCGACACTCATAGGTCTTATGGCCGCGGTGGGGATTTTAAGGGCTTCAGGGTTTTTGGAAGCGGCGGCAGAAGTACTGAAGACCCCGGCCGGCTGGCTTCATATTCCAGTTCCCCTGGTGCCGGTGATTTTGGTACGAGTGGTATCCAGCTCAGCGGCCACAGGTTTGATTTTGGATATTTTTAAAGAATATGGACCGGATTCGCTTGTGGGAACTATGGTTTCCATCATGATGGGGTGTACAGAAACCGTGTTTTACACCATGAGCGTTTATTTTATGACGGCTGGAATCAGAAAGACCAGATGGACGCTTCCCGGAGCATTATTCGCAACAGGCGCGGGAATTGCGGCGAGCATAGTTTTGACCGGAATGATGATATGAGAGACCGCCAGAAAGGCCAGGAAAATCCGGAACAGTGGTATTAGAGTTTCTGCAATTGCGCCGATATTTCTTAGCAGAAACATATTGGAGCAGTGTATATACGGCAATGACATAGTGCCGCAATAAGAGGGGAAGAAATATGTCAAAAATAAAAGCTTCCGGTACATCTTCGGAGCTGGCGGTTGATGTAAACAAAGAACTTTTGCTTGTCAGACAGCAGGCAGAAATAAAAGCCGGTGAAGCATTGTTTCGAGAGGCCTCGCAGAAGATTACCGATCAGAGAGAAAAAATACAATCTGATAATGCGGAAGAACAAAATCAATGTCAGACGGAAGATACGGCGCAGCTTTCAGAGGTACACCTGCGTTCCCGTACAGACGGCGCCGGGGCTATGGAGGAAATTCTTACATGGATACTGGAAATGGCCGGAGAAGACTGGGAGGCATTTTTGGCGTGGCAGCCGGAGTATGATGATTCTCTGTCTGATCAGCTTCAGGAACTTTCGAAATTGTATCTTGAACTTTTGGAGGCAGCCCTTAAATATGCAGAAGGAGATAACCTGGCTTTGCAGCTTCGGCGGCTGGATGATTTGCTTGCCCAAAAACTTAGTTCTGTCATGGATCAGAATCTGGAATTTCTGATGCATCTGCTGGAAAAAAACGGAGAAACTGATATGGTAGACGCCATACGTTTAAATATATACCGGCAGACAGCCGGGAAATCGTTGTCGCCGCAGGACGCACATCGTCTCTTTGTACAGGCCGCTCCGGGAAGATATGGAAATGTCAGACATTCTGATTCTGCGGCTGCTTTCTCTTTTAAAAGGGAAGATATCCATACAAAGCCATTTGCACATGCCCGGCAGTCCGACCGCGGGATGACGTCAGCGTCATCTTCGTCGTTTTCCGGGGAGGGTATGATTTATCAGTCTTCCAGGAAGCAAAATGTCCGGTTTCAGCAGGTTTATAACAGGCAGCAAAATTTCTGGAAAGAACAAATAAGGCAGAGAAAAGAGGTTATTGATCGCGCCAGGAAAGGTATTGTCGAAAATACATTTCACAGGACAAACGCACTTTTCTGTTCTGCCAAAGAACTGGAGAGGGCGAACCGGTTTGCTGCACATGTAAACGGACAAGGAAATTTATTCCAAAATCGAGTTATCAGTGCCAGAAATGAGGAAGTAGCAGGACTGCTGGCAGCAATTATGACCATCAAGGGCCAGGTATTTGCTGAGGTGAGCGGTCAGGCCAATTCCCTTGTCCTCAGTCTGCAGAAAGTGATTGGGAAAATGGCTGACCATTATCTGAGTCAGAGAGGGGGAACAGATGTATACTACTATACCCTTTCTGTATACATGAAGATGAAAAATCCCCAAAAGGTGGTTCAGATCGGACAGGACTATGCATACCGGCAGTTTTGCGAAAAGCAAAAGAACCCTGTTTATCAGAAACTTGCCGCTTATTCCCGGGAATCCGGCTTTTACCAAACCCTGCAAAACGTAAGTGCGGAAAAAGATTTTGCCTTTGGATGTAATGTTTTGCAAAAAGACTGGAAATTATTTTTGCACAGTTTGGGGAAGACAGAAAGCCCTTCCTATTTATCGGGGGTGGAAAGATATTCCCCCTGGGGAATACTGGCAGATCCGGGTGCGGGCCGCACGGGCGGCCATGAAAACCGGATAAAAATTGCATTTGTGGTATTTTTCCTTCTTGGCGTTCTGACGGTCTTTATTTTCAAAGCTGGAATTGGATGAGGAACGGAAACGGTTCTTGATTTATGCGTGCAGAATGCAGTATAATAATAATAGTTTGGCTTTATGAGGGTTCGGAGAACATGCGTATTGAGATGTTGCTTCCATAAGTGGTTTTAGCCTTGAATGTAAAAGGCTGGACACCAATTCACCAGAGAAAGGAATCGCCATAATTGGATAGCTATGGAATTTTAAATGAGGTTTTAGTAAGGCTGTTTCGGGATATTATGGATATTGAAGAAAAGGCCATTATCACATCGGAATTCAGGGATATTACCAACAATGACATGCACGTAATTGAGGCCATTGGAATGGGTGAGCCAAAAAACATGACGACGATTGCAAGGGAACTGTCAGTTACTGTGGGAACATTGACGATTTCCATGAACAGCCTGGTGAAAAAGGGGTATGTGGTTCGGGAACGCGGACAGGAGGACCGAAGAGTGGTGTATATTTCCCTTTCCGATAAGGGGAGAAAAGCTTATGAACATCATGCCATGTTCCATAAGGAGATGATTGAAAACGTCACGGAGAAACTAAATCATGAGGAAATGGAGATCCTGATTCAGGCTTTGACGAAATTAGACCAATGGTTCCGAAAAAAAGAAAAGGAAAATGAAGTTTCCTGAAAATAAGTATGTGCTTGAAAAAGCGGGGCAAATATCGTATAGTATTAAGAAAATGAAAAATGAAGGAAGGATATATCATGAAAGGGAACGTGATAGTAGGACAATCCGGCGGCCCGACTTCAGCAATTAACTCAAGTCTGGCTGGAGTATACCGGACTGCAATTGACAGAGGGGCAAAGAAAGTATATGGAATGCGTCATGGAATTCAGGGACTGATGGACGAGCAGTACGTTGATCTGTCAGAACATATTCGCAATGATTTGGATGTGGAGCTTTTAAAAAGAACTCCGGCGGCTTACCTTGGTTCCTGCCGCTATAAATTACCAGAGATTCATGAAAATCCGGAGATTTTTGAGAAAATCTTCGGTATTCTTGATAAATTGGAAATTGAAAGTTTTATTTACATTGGTGGAAACGATTCCATGGATACCATCAAAAAACTTTCTGATTATGCAATTGTAAAAGGGCATACCACTAAGTTTATTGGTGTTCCAAAGACTATTGACAATGATCTGGCGCTTACGGATCATACGCCCGGATATGGAAGCGCCGCAAAATATATTGGAACTTCCACAAAGGAAATTATCCGCGACAGCAATGCCCTGGAATATGGAAAGGGCCTTGTGACAGTGATTGAGGTCATGGGGAGAAATGCAGGCTGGCTCACTGGTGCCGCTGCTCTCGCACAGGGAGAGGACTGCGAGGGGCCGGATCTGATTTACCTTCCGGAGCTCCCCTTTGATGTGGAGAAATTTGTAGGGAAGGTGAAAGCGCTTCTGGAAAAGAAGCAGTCTGTTGTGGTTGCCGTTTCCGAGGGCATTCGTCTGAAGGATGGCCGCTATGTATGCGAGCTGACAGATGGCGTTGACTATGTGGATGCGTTTGGCCATAAGCAGTTAAGCGGTACTGCCAATTACTTGTCATGCAGAATCGCCAATGAACTTGGTTGTAAGGCAAGGGGAATTGAACTTTCCACACTTCAGAGAGCTGCTTCCCATCTGGTATCCAGAATCGATATTATCGAGGCATTCCAGGTTGGCGGCGCCGCAGTAAAGGCTGCAGATGAAGGCGATACCGGAGAAATGGTAATTTTAGAAAGACTTTCCGATGACCCATATCAGTGTACCACGAGTCTTAGAAATGTTCATAAAGTATCTAATGTGGAGAAGGTAGTACCCAGAGAATGGATCAATAAAGATGGTGACTATGTTACAGAAGAATTTTTGGACTATGTAAGACCATTAATCCAGGGGGATGTTCCTCCGATTATGGTGGATGGTATCCCGAGACATTTATATCATTGTGATAAGTGGTAAAGGAATGAAAAGCGCTGCAAATAATTTGCCCTATAATACAGAAAAATGACTCCAACATCATATCATGCGAAAAAAATTTACAGGCGGTTCCCGGGTATGTTTCCGGAACCGCCTGCTTTGGACATATGTACTCAGATAATTTTATTTCTGGTGATCTTCTGTCATGTACTTTCTGTAATCAGGACTGATGTTATATTTCTTCATGAAATACTTATGAAGAATACCCTGAAGGAAATACAGGGCAACAATGCCGATTGCAAGAAGAATGAATGGTGACATCTCGGTGAAGCCAAAGATAACATATAAAACTGCAATAACGACTCCTACGGTAATTGCATAAGGAAGCTGTGTTCCAACATGGTCAATATGATCAGCACCGGAGAAAATAGAAGCCATAACGGTCGTATCAGATACTGGTGAGCAATGGTCGCCGAAGATCGCGCCGGAGAGAACGGCGCCAGTCATACCGGTTGTGAACAGCACATCCCCTGTGAGTGCATAACCAAGCTGAATAGCTAATGGGGTCATGATTGCCATGGTTCCCCATGAAGTTCCGGTGGCGAAAGCAACCAGAATGGAGCACAGGAATACAAGCAAGGGAAGCAGTCCGGTCGGAATGTTGCCGCCTACATATTGAGATACGAAGGCACCAAGCCCCATGCTCTTTGTTACATCGCCCAGGGACCAGGCCATTACAAGGATAGCGCCTGTTAACGCCATAAGCTTAAAGCCGTCTACGATCGTGTTCATAGTTTCTTCAAAAGTCATGATTCTGGTGACAAGCGCCAGAACGATACCTGTTACTGCCATTCCAAAGGATCCCCAGTAAAGAGCAGTTGTTGCATCACATGCATCCAGAATCGCCATGATGTTTGTCCCTGTTCTGTCAGGATTTGTGATACCGGTATAGAGAATACCGCCGATAATGATTGCGAAGGCAACGGCGATTGGAAGAACGAAGCAGCGAATCATTGGTTTCGTTTTCTTTGCTTCGCCAAGATCACTTCCCACATCCAGCATAGGTTTGGCGGTCGGCTTTGTGAATTCGCCTGTTGTGAGGCAGCGAACCTCAGCTTTTAACATTGGACCATAGTCTCTTCCGGTGTACATCATCATGCCAACGAAGATAAGTGTGAAAATGGAGTACATATTGAAGGGAAGGCCAGAAATGTAGGCGCTTACAGGAGTTATGCCCTCGATACCGGCAGCCTCAAGCCCCTGACCGATCATGCCAATCTGATAAGCAATCCAGTCGGAAATGAATAATGCGGCAGACGGAGCGGCGGTTGCGTCAAGTACATAAGCAAGCTTCTCAGAAGAGATTCTGTAATCCTTACAGATATCGCGAAATACGTTGCCGTCTACGGCTGAAACCAGGCAGTCGTTTACGGAACAGAGCATCCCCAGTCCCCAGGTTCCGAGACAAACCGAACGCCTCTTTTTGAAGGTTTTCTTGGCGGCTTCAGCTAAAGCAAGACTTCCACCCAGTTTCCAGATGAAAGAGATACCTACCCCCATAAAAAGGGTAAACAGCAAAAGAATGACATTATCAGCCATGTTAAACTGGATGATGTCCAGTGCGCGGGCAGAAGCCGCCAGGGGATTACCTCTGCAGATAATCAGAGTACCGGCGAAAAGACCGGCAAACATGGAGATAAGAGTCTGTTTTGTTGCAAAGCAAAGGCTGATTGCAACGACTGGCGGAATTAATGCCAATACTCCATAAGTTGTTTCCATATAGTTTCCTCCTTTTTGACAGATGAGTCCTCATGTATGCAGGGACGAATATGAGGCTGATCTTTAATGTCCATACTAATAAGCAAATTTTGTACCAAGTGCACGGAATAAGGGAGGATATTTATAAAAATAAATACTTAAACTAAAAATGAAAAGCAAAAAAACTTAGAAAATAAAAGGGATTTAAGAAACCTGTGAAAAATTAAGAGCATACTCATTGAAGGAACTGAAAGGGTATGTCCCCCAACATGGAAATAGCAGAAAAATGCCACTTTATTGACAGATTATGTGACATGAATAAGGAAATGTCAATTATTATGTAAAAATATTTTGGGGATTTTAGAAACTATATCGGTCGGTCCCTGAAAGGCGTCACTGGCGCCTGGGACCTCGAAACGATTTAAAATTGCCGGATGCCGTAACAGTTCAGGGGGGCTGAACTGTTATGAGCCATCCGGGAAATTATGTAATTTGTTGATTCTTCGGTATAAAGTTCGCAGACTGATCCCCATATTGGCAGCAATTTGCTTTTTTCCTTCTAATGTGTAACCATATTTTTCTAACTGCTCGAGCAATGCAGTATCCTGAGGCGACTTTGCTGCAAAAGCGTGTTCAGGGATATCAGAGGAGGCGGGTTCCAGATTTAAAAAGCTGGGAAGATCGCCAGGTGTTAATGTATCTGTTTCGCAGAGATTGGCGGCATATTCAATAATATTCTGAAGTTCACGGACATTGCCGGGCCAGTCATAATTTAAAAGCTCTTCGCCCGCCTCCGGTGAGATTACTTTTAAAGGAGTGTTGAGTTTCATTTTTAATTTCTTTAAGTAATTTTCTGCGATAGGGATAATGTCATCTTTTCTGACACGAAGAGGCGGAAGCTTCAGATTAATGACATTAATCCGGTAGAATAAATCACCCCGGAACTTTTTTTCACGGACCATTTCCGAAAGATCCCGGTTGGTGGCAGCAATGATACGGATATCAAGATGGATCTTCTTATTGGAACCGACGCGCTCCAGCTCGTATTCCTGGAGAATTCTTAAAAGCTTAGGCTGTGCGAATAAAGGCATTTCGCCGATCTCGTCCAGAAACAAAGTACCGCCCTGTGCCATTTCAATTTTGCCGATTTTGCCACCCTTTTTTGCCCCTGTAAAAGATCCTTCTTCGTAGCCGAATAGTTCACTTTCAAATAAAGTTTCCGGGATACTGGAGCAGTTGATTGCAACAAAGGGGTATTTGTTGCGGCCGCTTTGCTCATGAATGGCCCGGGCGGCTAATTCCTTTCCGGTTCCGGTCTCACCGGTAATAAGAATTGGAGTGGGGCTGTCCGCTATCCGTTTGATCATTTTCTGGACCTCAGAAATTGCCGGGCTGTTGCCGATGATACCTTCAAAGAAGCCAGTTCCCTTTGGAATTTCAAAGAGATTTTCTGACAAACGGATGAAAAAACCGGTGATCTGTCCATCCACCATAACCGTGCGGGTTGAAATTTTGGTTTCTTTGTCTCCGATGGTCACGCTTCTTTCAAAGAGGTCATTTCCTTCCATAATTTTTCGAACTACAGAAGGGGGAAATAACTGCCAGAGGGAGGAACTGGTGATTCCGCAGAATTCCAGTAAATTGGAAGCCAGATGATTGTATTGCAAAATTACCCCGTGGGCATCTGTGAGAAGCAGCGGCTGCTCACATAATTCCATAACGGATATCAGGTTTGCATCCATGTTTAAAGGAGTTTTTCTGTCGGAGCGTGTGACAAGAAGGTTGCCGATTAGATTGGCAAGCTCCGTTATGGCATTCAGATAGACGGAGGTATTTTCAGAGATTCGTTTTTGCCCTTCTTTTGTAAAAGAAGTAAAAGCCAGGACTCCGGCAACTTCCGTATCTGCATGAATACAGCAAAGAACCTCCATGGTGGACGGGCAGTGTTTTTTAAAACGGCATCCGACACAGGAGGCCATTTCTCCCGGGGTGTTGACAAGAACGCTTCCGTTTTCGATTACCTCGCTGATGGAAGGGGCATGTACAATCCGGCCTTTTTTCTTAATGTAAGTTGGCGTTGCAAAAAACAGTCCGGAGTTATTATCGAAAATAGCGGCCTCCAGCCGCAGTGCATTGCCGATTGCCGTTACATACCGCTCAATGGAGAGACGAACGTCTTCCAGATTGACCATACAAACGCTCCTTTCTGAAGCTGTTTCAGAGAAAAGAATTTAAAGTTTCAATGTAAAAAATAATTTAAATAGTAATTTCCTATAATTATAACACATAACGGATGAGGAGACAAATGGAAAATGGCAAAAGTGACAAAATTTTGCCAGTTGACAATCACGTGTCATGTGACACATTTCCCACCATTTTTTTGGCAATTAATTGATGTTTTTTTGTTTGAAATGGTATAATCTTCAGACAAGACAGAGATGTAAAAGTAGATTTTCTGTGCAATTTGGACAATAAACCATGGAAAATAATAAAAAAATAGAATGAAAATCAACTTTGGCACAGTTATTGCTAATATATAGCTCAGAGCAGTTGAAATGCCTGCACGATAAGTGAACAGGAGACAACCAAGAGTAAATTTTTTAAAGGAGGACGCCCCATGTTAGTAAAAAAAGATCCATTAAATCTTACCGGTAAAGTTGCAGTGATCACTGGTGGAAGCTCAGGAATTGGTTTAGGTGTTGTTGAGCTGTTAAGCGCGTATGGCGCAAAAGTAGCTATGGTCGATGTAAGTCCTAAGGGTGAGGAGAAAGCGAAGGAGCTTTGTGATGCAGGAAGAGATGTTACGTTTTATCGCTGTGATGTAACAAACGAAGCTCAGGTAGAAGAGACTGTAAAGGGCATCGTTGAAAAATATGGGAAAATTGATATTCTGCACAACAATGCAGGTGTTACCGTAAGAAAGACCATTGCTGATCTGACTGAGAAAGAGTGGGATTTTGTTTTAGATGTGGGACTTAAGGGGTTATTCTTATTCTCCAAGCACGTGATTCCGGTAATGGCGGCAAACGGCGGCGGAAGCATCATTAATACCGGTTCCGGCTGGGGATTAAAGGGCGGCGACCTGGCAGCTGCTTACTGTGCAGTTAAGGGCGGAATTGTAAACGTTACAAGAGCTATGGCCATCGACCACGGTCCGCAGAACATCCGTGTGAACAGCGTAAACCCGGGAGATACCGATACGGCAATGCTTCGCGATGAAGGAAAGCAGACAGGTGTCGTGAAAGACGGCGACGGACAGATGGATGCATACTTAAAGGACTGCGGAACCAGCAGACCGCTTGCAAGAATCGGTATGCCGGAAGATATCGCAAACGCAGTTCTGTTCCTGGCGAGTGATCTTGCAAGCTGGATTACAGGTGCAGCGCTTGTTGTTGACGGCGGCGGAATTGCATAAGTTACTTGTCCAAGGCGGACCGAAACGGAGTGCAAAAGGGCTTATAAAAACATAAATATCAGGAGGAAAAAACACATGAGAGGATTTGAAAGTCATCCTTACATACCGAATTCAGTGCCGGATATCCAGGCTGAAATGCTTAAGGAAATCGGAATGACCTCTTTGGAGGAGCTTCATAAGAATGTTCCGGAACTGTTAAAATTAAAAAATGACATGAATATCCCGGAGGCATTTGGCTCCGAGTACGAATTAAAGAGACACGTGGAACGCGTTCTTTCCAAGGATACGGACTGCCATAAAAACATAAATTTCCTTGGCGCAGGCTGCTGGCAGCATTATGTTCCGGCTATCTGCGACGAGATTAACGGAAAAGGTGAGTTCTTAACTGCTTACGGCGGAGAACCCTACAATGATGAGGGACGTTTCCAGGCATTATTTGAATATGAGAGCATGGTTGCCGAGCTGGTTGACATGGACGTTGTAAACGTACCGACTATGGACTGGTCTCAGGCGGCTGCTACCACCGTTCGTATGGCACAGCGTATTACAGGACGCAGCGTAATCCTTGTACCGGAGTACATAGATCAGGAAAAGAAGAAAGCAATGGAGAACTATGCAGAATGCTGCATGAAGTTCGAGACCGTGAAATGTGACAGCATGGGACATATTGATCTTGATGACTTAAAGACAAAGATCAATGCAGACACCATCGGCGTATACTTTGAGAATCCAAACTATCTGGGCGTTATTGAGCCAAACGGCCAGAAAATTTCCGATATGATTCATGAGGCAGGCGGACTGAGCCTGGTAGGTGTGGACCCGATTTCTCTCGGTGTACTTGCGACACCGCCCTCCTATGGCGCTGATATTGTATGTGGAGACTTACAACCCCTCGGTATTCACATGAATTACGGCGGCGGCCAGTCCGGCTTCATGGCAACCAGAGACGAGGAGAAGTTCGTGATGGAATTCCCGTCCCGTCTGTTTGGTATTGCACCCACATCTGAACCGGGTGAGTATGGCTTTGGCGATGTCGCTTATGACAGAACCTCTTTCGGCCATCACAGAGAGCATGGGAAAGAGTATGTAGGAACCCAGTCCGCCCTTTGGGGCATCACAGCGGGCGTATATCTGGCAACCATGGGCCCGCAGGGTATGGAAGAAGTTGGCAAGATCATCATGGCTAACGCACAGTATGCCGCCAAAAGGTTAAGCCAGATTCCGTGTGTAAAGGTTAATCCATTCGGTTCCGTATTTTTTAAGGAGTTCGTAGTGGATTTTACAGCCACAGGCAAGACGGTTGCAGAGGTCAACAAAGCTCTGCTTGCAAAGGGCATCTTCGGCGGAAAAGATTTGTCCAAAGATTTTCCGGCTTTAAATCAGTCCGCCCTTTACTGTGTAACGGAAATCCACACAAAGGAAGACATCGACACTTTGGCAGCGGCTCTTACAGAAGTGCTCAAATAGATGCAGAAAGGAATGATATTGTGAAAAGAATAGACAGATCATCAAAGGTTAGAACAGGCTTCCATCAGGCAAAATGGGATGAGCCGATCATTTATGAGCTCAGCACTCCCGGCGAGCGCGGAATTCTTGTTGGCCAGCCGGAAAAGGCCATAGCAGAAGAAGTTAAAGGCGTATCTGCAATTCCCGCAGGTATGGCCAGAAATACAAAATTAAATCTCCCAGAGATGTCCCAGAGCCGTGTGCTTCGTCATTATTCCAGACTGGCGCAGCAGACACTGGGCGCTGATGTGAATATCGAGATTGGACAGGGTACCTGTACCGTTAAGTACAGCCCGAAGGTAAATGATCAGCTTGCAAACCTGATTCGTGAATATCATCCCCTTCAGGATGAGAGCACGGTACAGGGTATTCTCCAGATCTTCCATGAGACAGATAAATATATGTGTGAGATTTCCGGTATGGATCGTTTCTCCCTCCAGCCCAGCGGCGGTTCCCAGGGTATCATGACTATGGCTTCTGTAATCCGCGCATACTTTAAGGATAAAGGCGAGGACAGGGATGAGATCATCACAACCATCTACTCTCATCCGTCCGATGCGGCGGCTCCGGCCGTAGCCGGCTTTAAGATCATTTATTTACAGCCGGATCCCAAAACCGGAGTTCCGGATCTTGAACAGTTAAAGGCAGTTTCAGGTCCCAGAACAGCCGGATATATCGTTGCGAACCCGGAGGATACCGGCGTTTACAACAGCCATGTAAAAGAGTTTGTTGACCATATTCATTCCATCGGCGGCCTCTGCGCTTATGACCAGGCCAATGCCAACGGCCTCTTAGGTGTGACAAGGGCAAGAGACGCAGGATTTGATATGTGCTTCTTCAATCTCCACAAGACATTTTCTACGCCTCACGGCTGCGGCGGTCCTGCATGCGGCGCTACCGGCGTACAGAAAGACCTTGTGAAATATCTTCCGGCTCCGCTTGTTGGCTTTGATGGCAAGAAGTACTTCCTTGATTATGAAACCGTAAGCAATCCCTGTGCGGTAGGCAAGGTAAGAGAGTGGTATGGCGTTGCTCCTGTTGTATTAAAGGCATACTGCTGGATCCGCAGTCTTGGTCCTAACGGTTTATATCAGGTTGCGAAAACAGCCGTTTTAAACAACAACTACATGTTTAAGAAATTAATGGAGCTTCCGGAAGTATCTGCTTATTATGAAGACGGAAATAACCAGAGAGTAGAGCAGGCCCGTTATTCCTTAGAGAAACTGACAAAAGAAACCGGAATCGGTACTTTAGATATTCAGAGAAGAATGATGGACTTCGGTATGCATTACTGGACTTCTCACCATCCGTTCTATCTGCCTGAGCCGATGACCTTAGAGCCCACAGAGACTCCGTCTAAGAAGGATATTGACGAATATATTGAAACCCTGAAGTATGTCTTTAAGGAAGCACATGAGAATCCGGAGACCATCAAGACAGCGCCGCACAGAAGCGTTACCCATCAGGTCGATGAGTCCGGTATGGATGATCAGGCAACATGGGCTCTTAGCTGGAAGACTTATCTGAAGAAATATACGGAGTAATGAAGAAAATTGGACTAATTGTAAATCCGATTGCCGGAATGGGCGGAAGCGTCGGATTGAAAGGAACAGATAACACCGCGGCGGAAGCTTTTCGCCGCGGTGCGATTCCAAGGGCAGGGGACCGTGCAAAGTCTGCCCTTTCAGAGCTTCTCCCGATAAAAGAGGAGCTTTTTATCTATACGTGCCCAGGAAGCATGGGCGGGGATATTGCAGAAGAGCTGGGATTTCGGACAGTGGTAAAGCCGGAAGCTTCGGACGGCGCCGCTAAGGCAGCGCCTGTGGATGCAGGAGTTCTTCCGGATCCGCTCTCCAAAACCAGCGCCGCTGATACAAAAAGCCTTGCAGAATGGCTCCTTGAAAACAAGGTGGATTTGATTCTTTTTGCCGGCGGCGATGGTACAGCAAGGGACGTGTACCAGGCCGTGGAGCTTTCTGCATGCTGTGTGGGAATCCCCGCCGGTGTAAAAATACATTCCCCCGTGTACGCCAAAAATCCGAAGGCCGCTGGATTGCTGGCGCTTCTCTGGCTTACGGGGAAGGTTTCCATGACTCAGGAAGAAGAAGTGCTGGATATTGATGAAGAGCAATATCGGAAAGAACAGATCAACACCAGACTTTATGGGTATCTGAAGGTTCCGAAGGAACGGTCCTTTACCCAGAACCGGAAAGCTCCGACACCCCTCTCTGACGCGGCAGCCATTGATTCTATTGCCTATGAGGCAGTACGCCAGATGGAACCGGATACCTTCTATATTATAGGGGCCGGAACCACCACAAGGGGAGTCATGGAAATCCTGGGGCTTAAAAATACTTTAATCGGCGTTGACCTTGTTTACAATAAAAAGCTGGTGGCCAATGATCTTGGCGGGAGCGAGCTTTTGTCTTTGATTAAAGGAAAAAGGACGAAACTGGTTGTCACCATAACGGGAGGACAGGGGTATCTGTTTGGCCGTGGAAACCAGCAGCTTACTCCTGACGTGATTCGGGAAGTGGGAAAAGAAAATATCATTATTCTGGCCACAAAGACGAAGCTGGCCGCATTGTCAGGTCAACCGCTTTTGGTAGACACTTACGATGAAGGGCTGAATCATTCCCTTTGCGGATATTACCGGGTCATTGCCGGATGCGGGGAAACGATCGTATGCAAGGTGTCGGATAATTAAAGAGGAAGCGCAATCAAAAAGTAACAGTTCAGATATCGCCTGAACTGTTACATCAAAAAAACTATAAAACATGAATCATAGCTCATAAAAAAGCATGTTATTTCCAAAAGCGTGGAAATGGCATGCTTTTATTTTTTGGATCCTGCCACTCTGTTTTTTCGTGTAATACCCATTTCTGCGAAAGCAAAAAGTGCAAAAAATGCGTAAAATCTCTATTACACCTGTTGTTTATATCGGCATTATTTTAAAATATGTAAGCGGAATTTGCATGGAAATTGAAACTTTTATGGTTCTTTTATGATCCCGGTGGATTTTTTCAGCCACAGGCAGCCTCTGTCGTGACGAATTATGTCGGAAAGCGTAGAAAATCCGACTTTTTATGGTCAATTTTGGGGTAATAAATTCCGCTGTATCATGTATGGCGCTGACATAAGGAGGAAGGAAGATGGCAAGACACGGAGAAAACATAAGAAAAAGAAAAGACGGAAGATGGGAAGGCCGCTATAAGGTATTTGATGAAAGAAAGGGCAGGGCTGTTTATCGTTCCCTGTATGGCAGGGCTTATGAGGAGGTGAAAGAAAAACTTTTCCTGGCCCGGAGCAGCCTTGCCGGTCTGGACCCAAGTGGAGGAAACACCGGGGAAATATCGGCCGATATAGAGAACATGCCATACACGGGTGAAGCGGTTTTGTTTTCCCGGGCAGCCGAACAATGGCTTGCGGAGATTAAGAAGAAGCGGAAATATTCCACCTATGTAAAATATAAAACGGTTTACCGGACACATCTGGAAAGGCAGGCTGGCCCCTGCGTCCTTTCCACGGAAAAAGCTCTGGAATGCTTTGCAAAAATTTTTGAGCACTTATCGGAAAATGAATGGTCGGGAAGCATGCAGAAAAGTGTCTGCTGTGTGGCGAATCAGATTTTTCATTTCGCAAACAAAATGTATTCCTCCGGCGTTCCCATGCTGGAAAAGCCTCCGGTAACGGAGAAGAAAAAGCCTGTCTCGGTTTTGTCCGGGACAGAGCAGAAAAAGCTTCTTGGCTGTATTTACAACGGGCTGGACCCATTTGGGACTGCAATCCTTTTGTGCCTGCACACGGGGCTGAGATTGGGGGAGTTATGTGCGCTGAAATGGGGAGACCTGGATCTTGGGAATCGGATTTTGATGGTAAACAGGACGGTGCAGCGGATTGCCGTGAATGGGTGCAGGACAAAAACAGTTCTTATGGAAACGGAACCTAAAAGTGAAAACTCCAGAAGGACCATTCCGCTGACAGCGGAAATGGCGGGTCTTCTTGCCCGGCTTGATACCGGACGGCCTTATGTATTTGGCGGGGAAAAGGCGCTGGAGCCCAGAACTATGCAGTACCGGTTCGGGAAAATACTGAAGGAGTCCGGGATTGACAACCGAAATTTCCATACTCTCAGACACACATTTGCAACCAACTGTGTGGAAAACGGCATGGATGTGAAGTCCTTAAGTGAGCTCCTCGGCCATTCCGATGTAAAGATCACCCTAAACCGCTATGTTCATCCAACCATGGATTCTAAACGGAAACAGATCGATTCCCTCTCGGATTTTTATGGTCAGATTTGTGGTAGGGTGGCTTAAGGAAATGCCGCATTTCTGGGCTATTTTCGAGATTTTCGCAGAAATGGGTATTCTGCGAAATCCACTGGCAGCATTGCCGGGGACAGGATTTACAGAGGATTACGTTACAAAAAAAGGACTAATAATGCGGTGTGGAGATGAAATGATTTTTAATGGGGTCAGGCGATGCAGGTTATGTCCGGGGAAACACTCACGAAGACAATCACACAGCACACGAAAGAACTTGACACAGAGACGCTCTCTTTCCTGTATGGAATTGCGAAGGACTATGCGAAAGTTAAAAACGTCGTATACGAGAGGTATTCCGGCATTCGTCATGTGAACAGCCTTACGCCCGTGTACAGCATCCTGAATGAGATGCGCGCCTGCGGCCTCCGGGAACAGCTGAACCTCCCGGCCGTCTATTACGAACTTGCTGTCGCGGATGCGGTAACGGATATCAAAACCAACTGGGCAGTTCTTAAGAGAAATATGAACGGGCTTGTGACGGCAAATGAGAATTTAAGCGCTGACGAGAAGATGTATATCCGCACCGTATTGAAGATAAACAGCACTTTTTCGGCGGTTTTGAACAGGGAGTTTTGTAAGCTGCCGGATAAGGTGAAGGGGCTTTCGATTGATACGGGCAGGCTGGACAACCGCATCCGGAGGATGGTGCGTAAATACCTTGCTAAGCCAAGGACAGAGTGCTCGCTGCTTTTTAAAGTATCCCCCAATGGCTACCGCTATGGGGATGGAGGAATTTACCTGGTAAGCAGGACACCGAGACACCGGATATTTGTACCGCTAAAGAATAATGAGCAGTACGACAGACAGATTTTATTCACGATTGGGGAAAGTGGCGCAACCCTGCATATCCCGGTGGAGACAAAGATTAAGAAACATACGGATTACACGAATACCGTATGCATGCACATCGGAAATCAGGTAATGTTCACCCTCTCGGACGGCACTGTCTACGGGGAAGCGCTGGGACAGATGGTGTTTCCGGAAACCCTGCGATTGGATCAAAAAAACCAGCAACGGGGGAAGCTTATCAGGGAAGCTGAGAATCACATGGCAGGCGGCCTGCCTGATAAGGCAAAAGCCATAGAGAGTAATAACCTTGGCAGGCAGAAATATGACAGCATGAAATCAAGGGCGCGGGCAGATACAATCCGCTATATCAATACGGAAATTAACAGGATGCTGCGTGAGGAGAAGCCGGCCCGCATTGCTATTCCAGGCAGGGTACTGAAGGGCCGCGACAAACATTATTCCCGGACTGTGAATCTGAAGCTGACACGGAGCTTCCAGGGATATGTGCGGGAGAGGCTTGCGTTTAAATGCCGGCTTAACGGCGTGGAACTGATTGAGGTCAATTCCAAAGGAACAGGAAGTCTCTGCACAGTCTGCGGGGCGCAGGGAAAGAGATGGAAGGATGAGTTTGTCTGTGAGAATTGTGGCAGCCATATCTCAGCTGCCTTAAATTCTGCCAGAAATGTGGAGAAAAAGTATAGAGATATAGAGATTAATCCGCCAGACCGGGGAATAAGCGGGCGACAATCCGTTTTACCCTCGAATGTCTGATCGTGGGCATTCACCGGGATCGCCGGAACGGTGTGTTGATAGATGAAAGGCGCGGCAGAAATGGCCTGCCGCACGGGCAGAAAGTCGGCATTAACTGGGTGAAAATTACCTTCGCGTATGCCAGGACCGTGGCCTTACACGGAGCGAAGCAGAACCGGATTTGTGGGATTGCGTGATGCATCCGGCAGATCCGGCTATGCATGTGCCCCTCAGGGGGTACTGCGATAATCCTTATGATAATTAAGAAAAAATCATACGTGGGAAAACAAAAGCAGGAAAAGGGGTACGTGAATGTTGAAACATTACAAAAAGAAAGAACTTTTGGAAGGCGTATCCACGCTGATAAAAGCAAATGCCGCGATTGTAACATCAATGAAGGCAGATCCTGACGGTGTGGCGCAGGTTCTTGCATCGTGTCAGGAATATGCAATCATGATAGGAAACTATATAGAAAGTCTGGGAGAAAAATACGCCTGTCTCGTGAAACTTTTAGAGGATTATTGTGAGAACATTTTCCGGATGAGTGAGGCTGTCCCGGATGGAATGCAGTGCCATAAGATAGCAAAAGAGATACAAAAGCAGTTAAATCAGCTTAGCCACGGCATAACCTGTGACCTGCCTGACGACAGGAAGGAGGTTGTTTTTTTACCATACAAGGCGAGCATGTGGGATTCTCTGGAAAGTGTCTGGAAAGTAGCGGATGCCGATCCGGATTGTGACGCGTACGTGGTGCCCATCCCTTATTTTGATAAAAATCCTGACGGGAGCTTCCGCCAGATGCACTATGAGGGGGATCTGTATCCGCCATATGTGCCTGTGACAAAATACGAAGAATATGACTTTGGGGCGCACAGGCCGGACGAAATTTATATTCACAACGGCTACGATGACTGGAATCTGGTTACGAGCGTACATCCGAATTTCTACTCACGGAATCTAAAGAAATATACGGAAAAATTAGTATATATTCCATATTTTATATTAGGCGAGATTGATCCTGATAACAAACAGGCAGTGGAAGGAATCAAGCACTTTTGTTTTATGCCGGGAATTGTCAATGCGGATAAAGTAATTGTACAGTCGGAGAATATGAAAAAAATTTATATCCGCGAATATCTGAAAGCGGCGAAAGAATGTGGACTTAAGGGGAAGCATCTGGACCGGACGTATCTGGAACAGAAGTTTCTGGGGACAGGTTCGCCGAAATTTGACAAAGTGTTGAACACGAAAAAGGAGGATTTAGAAGTACCGGACGAATGGCTGAAACTTATAAAGAAGTCAGACGGCATGCCGAAAAAGGTTATTTTCTATAATAACAGCATTAGCGCACTGCTCCAACATAACGAAAAAATGATAACAAAGATGGAATCTGTTTTTAAGATTTTCAAGGAAAACAGGGATGAGGTTGCATTATTGTGGCGGCCGCATCCGCTGATTCAGGCAACCATCGAGAGTATGAGACCGCAGCTTTGGGAAAGATATAAAGAACTCAGAGACAGATACATAGAAGAGGGCTGGGGGATTTATGACGATAGCGCAGATCTGGACCGGGCGGTGGTGTTAAGCGATGCATATTATGGGGACAGCAGTTCCGTGGTGCAGCTGTATAAGAGAATAGGAAAGCCGATAATGCTGCAAAATGTACAGATTCTCCCTATGGCTGACAGAGCTTCCCGGATGTATGAATTAACGATAGAGTCGCTTGCCGGCAAAGAACATGAGATATATGCGGTTGGCCGTGAGTTAAACGTAATGTTCCGGCTGGATCTGGAGACAAACGAAGTGGAGACGATAATGGACATGCCAGAGGAGGAAAAACTCATCGGCAGGCTTTATAATGGTGTGTGCGTTGATAAAGATATTCTGGCATTGGTTCCCTATAATGCCAGAAAGTTTTGGTACTGCCGATTGAAAGAAAAGAAATGGTATGACATAGATATCGGTGCATATGTTGATTCGGAGCAAATCGGTAAGTTTGCAGGGGGATATATTTTTAATGAAATCGTGTATTTGTTTGGTTATCACTATAAGAATATCCTGCTGATTGATCTCAAAACCAGACAGATCAAAGAATTGTTTGAGGAAAAAGACCGGCATTCATTTTGGATGCAGACGCCGGTGGCTCATAATGGTACATTATTTGTCGCTGATTTGCTTCGAAATGAAGTGACCGGCATAGATTTGAATCAGACCGGTAATTATGAAGCTTTCGAGATAGAGAATATAGAGCCGTCTGCAAAAAATGGTAACAGTGGGATTGCATTTGACGGCGAATATTTTTACATTGTAAAACATCACGGGAATTGTTTATATAAATGGAAGCCTTTCGAAAAAGCATATCCTGTTAAAATAGATTCTGTTTATGATACGGACGAACCGTTTTTTAACGGGATAGAGGCGCATGACCGTTTTTTATTTTTATATAGCCCGAAGGGGAAGAGCTATGTTTATAGTCTTGACGGAAAGAAGTCATATAGGGTGGAAGATAAGACATTTTATGCAAAAAGGATGCCTCTGTCCGGATTGACTGTGGGAGAAAAAGGGGCAGTAGCGGTATTTGATAATGAAATGAAAGAAATAAAACGTTTTACAACAGCGTTATCCTATGCGGAACAAAGAGATTATCTTGCTCATGCAGAAGTGACAGGGAAAGCGATGAGTGAGAATGATGTAATCGGTTTGGAAGATTTTATTGATTTAATTGTTTCTAAGGCCATGGAGCAGACAGTATGAAAAAAATTATTATTTTTGGAGCAGGTCAGTCCGGAGCGGTTGCGCTGATTCATCTGCATAGAGAGAATGTGGCGTATTTTTGTGATAACCGGAGAAGCATGGACGGTAAATATAAATACGGCGTAAAAATTATTAGTTTTGAGCGAATGCTGGAAATTTTAGATAACCATATTCTCTTGATAGGGGCCAATGATGGCAATGCCGTTGAGATGGCAGCACAGCTGGAAACCACAGGTGTAGTCGATTATGTATTTTACTATCGTTCGGTTAAGGATAGAATTTTAGAGCATGGAATTGAATCGACGATGGAATTTCTTCAGGAATATGGAAACAGGGCCTACTGTAAATCAGAATATTTCAGGAGATTGATGCTTGAGCGGACGGAACAAATGAAATATATGAGAGAAGTGCTTAACCCGTACGGGCTGCCAAAGGCGGAAGGGTATCTGCGAAAGGAACAGATTAGAAATACGAAATATGCAAAGCAGGTATTGGAGGATATTTCATCTTTAAAACTGGATCTGTTCATAATCGGGGGAACCCTGATCGGGGCGGAGAGACAGGGCGGCTTTATCCCGTGGGATGATGACATTGATTTTGCGCTGCTTCGGAGAGACTATAACGTATTGTTGGATTTTGCCAGGGCAAATTGGCACATGACGACACGGCGGGGAGACGGAAAAATCAAGTACAGACAGCTTACAGAATTGATGCGTCAATACCCCAATGAATATATTTTTTCGGTTAATCCATATTGTGCCAGCTTATATAGAGGAACTTCTATTATTGATTATGCGGTTGTGGACTTCTTCATATTTGACTGCTTTGACGAGGGCTATGATTACCAGGATTACAAAAAGATGATTTACGAGATTAAGGAGAACATAGAAAGCCGGGAAGATGTGGTCAAGAATCTGGAGGTTGAGCAGGAGGCGGTCAGGAATAACGGGCATATTGTAGAGTATTCTGAAAAAATAGGATTTGCACTGGACACAATGATTCCTTATGAGACTCTATATGTTAATTCATGGCTGGACGCAAAGACAATTTTTCCGACGAAAGAAATTCCCTTTGAGGATATGTATCTTCCGGCGCCAAATGATATAAAAGGTTATTTATCTTACGAGATACCGGGATTTGCTGGCGTGCCTTCTGATATCGGTATTCCCAAAAGATTACGTCAGGTTAAGGACGCCATACAAGGTCTGCTTGTACAGGTTGATATCTATCTGACTAAGGTAGAGGAAATCGATCAATTCAGCGCTCTTTATGAGACGCTGCGTAATGCGGGAATTTATGCGGTATATGTGATTGAGAACGCGAAATGCAATGCGGCTGAAAATGTCAACGATGCAGAAATTATAAAAATACTGCTCAGGAGAGAGTATGAATATAGAGAATGGATGAACATAAATGCCGAAATTGCAATTACTTCCGTGGACGAAAGGATTTTGAGAAAATATAAAAGCAGCCAGAAGTTTGTTGTCGATGGAAATGAGGATGAGGTAACGGCTCATATTGTAGAGGAATACGGATGTAAACGGAATGAATAAAAAAGTGATATTATTTGGCAGCGGTGCATACGGACTGAAAGCATTGGAGCTTTTAGGCAGAGACAATGTATATGCTTTTTGCGATAATGCCTGTAAATCTGACGGGACAAAATACGGGGTCGCTTATCTCACATTCGGCAGTATGAAACGTATGGTAGAATCTTATATTTTACTTGTCTCAATGAATTCAGGCAATGCGAGAACCGTGGCAAAGCAGCTGATGGAGAACGGGATTGACGATTTTCTTATCATGGATGAAGGCATCATGGAAATGATAGAAGATACCTCCGCCGATACTTTTATGCAGCTTGTGAATCAGGATGTAGAAAGAATCCGAATGGAGCGCGATCAATTTGCGGCTGTTTCCCAAAGCCTGGAAGAGCAGCTAAACTATTTGAAATCACTTTCAGATATAACAAAGTTAAGGCCGGCACAGGGATATTTAGCTTACGTTCAGGAGGAATCCGTGCGTATTGCAAAATTAATTTTTGAAGATGTGCGTGAACTGAATATCAAACCGTTTGTGATAGCGGGGACTTTGCTGGGATTTTACAGACATAAGGGTTTTGTGCCGTGGGACGATGATCTGGATTTCGGATTATTCAGAAATGATTATGACAAGCTGCTTGCCTATGGGAAAGAGCATTATGTTTATATGGAAAGAAAAGCTTCCTTTGATGAGGAAGATGACAAATTAACGAGTAAAATTTTTTCTGAACATCCGAATGAGTTTATTATGCTTGTCTCACCGAACTGCCTGCAGATTGGGTATGGATGTTCGGAAATAGAAGCAAGAAAAATTGACTTTTTCTCTTATGACTATTATGAAGATAACGCCCTTTTTGAAGATCATAAGAAGCTGATAGAAGAATGCCGGGATAAAAGATATACAGAACGGGGAAATGCGTTTGCACTTGATTACAGGAGCAGGAGAGCAGCTGTCTGTGAAAAGAGTAATTCTGTTTTTTGGGGATTGGACAATATGGATTCCTATTTATATGAAGAAAACGACTGGATTCCTGCAGATATGATTCATCCGTTAAAAGAAATATGTTTTGAAGGTTTGCAGTGTTATGCGCCAAACAAGCCGGAGGAAATGCTGCAGCTGTTTTATGGAGATTACATGTCTTATCCGGAAGAACTGACGTGCAGGCATTTGACTGAAAATATCAACGCGAGATTCAGGAAAAGCTGTCAGTATATGGGGATTGTTGCGTCAGGCGAAACGGTGATTGCGAAGAGTAAGGAGCTTTATAGGTACTTTAGAAACCACGGAGCCTATTGTATATATGTTTTGTTGAGAAACAGAGTCGAGAAAGAAGGTACTTATCAGGAAATTGAGAGGTCTCTTATTGAAAACAGAGTTGAGTATATAAAGTATCTGGATCGTGGGATTGATGTTTTGATATGCGAGAAAGAAATGTCTTTTGATAATATTGCTGTGAAAGTAGTTTTACTAAGCGATATGGAAGTGAATGCCTACAATGGTGTTAAAGGATGTCTTGAAAAGTCCGATGATACATAAGAGGTGACTTTATGAAAAGAGTTATAACGTATGGAACATATGATATGTTACATTATGGTCATATTAATTTGCTGCGAAGAGCGAAACAATTAGGAGATTATCTGATTGTCGGCGTGACTTCCGAAGATTTTGACAGAAAACGTGGGAAAATAAATGTCAGGCAATCATTAATGGAGAGGATAGAAGCGGTAAAGGAGTTAAATATAGCAGATGAAATAATCGTTGAAGAATATGAGGGACAGAAAATTGATGATATTAAACGCTATGGTATTGACATTTTCACGGTAGGAAGTGACTGGATCGGGAAGTTTGATTATTTAAATGAATATTGTAAGGTAATATACCTCGAGCGCACAAAGGGCATTTCAAGCAGTGAAATTCGGAGTGAACGGACAAAAATTTCTTTAGGACTGGTGGGAAATGATGAATATTTGCTTCGCGTGTATAACGAAAGCAGGTACATAAACGGTATTGGCAAAGTTGCACTTTGCCGGGAAAATGGTAAAAATCTGCCGCAGGATTTTAGGAATATCGAATATATTACGGGCAATTACCAGGAATTTTTGAGCCAGGTGGATGCCGTTTATGTTCATTCGTTCCCGGATCATCATTACCATATTGTGAAAAAGGCGCTGGAGGCGCACAAACATGTGCTTTGTGAGGCGCCGCTGGTGGTCGATGTCAGCCAATTTGATGAATTGCTTCAGATAGCGGAAGAAAATGGGTGTATTCTAATGAACTCTCTACGCACAGCATATTCAACTGCCTACACAAGACTTCTGCTTTTGCTTAAGGGAGGCATGATCGGCCAGGTCAAATCGGTAGATGCAACCTGTACATCACTTAAAAATAAAGAGCTGCTTATGGAAAATAAGCTGGATAAACAGTGGAATTCCATCTGCGAATGGGGGCCTACCGCTATGCTGCCTGTTTTTCATATACTCGGGACAGATTATCTGAAAAAAACAATTTCCAGTCATTTACTGAAAGAGAATCCGAGATTTGATTTGTTCACAAAGATCGATTTTATTTATGCGGATGCTGTTGCGTCAATAAAAGTCGGACAGGGCGTTAAATCAGAGGGAAGCCTGATTATATCGGGGACAGAAGGCTACGTTTATGTTCCGGCACCATGGTGGAAAACAGATTATTTTGAAGTCAGGTTTGAAAAAATGGAGCAGAACAGAAGATATTTTTATCAGCTGGATGGAGAAGGCATTCGATATTTGCTGTTGGCATTCTGTAAGGCAGTTGAAAACGGAAGAGATCCAGGTTATTTTACAGGAGACGTTTCAAGGGCGATGGTTGATATAATTGAAGATTTTTATAATAAGGTTGATATGCATGAAATATTATAAACTGTGATCACAAGAGTGATTTATTAAGGAAGAGTGGAGAATTAACATGCCTAAGTTAACACATCAGATCAGGGAATGTATTGAAAGCAGATATGGGGAAAACAGGAAATTCATTATTTTCCCTTTTGGAGATGTCGGGGTAGAGGTAAAGTATATTCTTAATAATGTATATGGAGTGACGGAGGCATATATTCTGGATAATCATTTATGCAAATATAATTCTCAGATTAAAGAATGTTCTTTCCTGGAAAAATTGAACAGCAAAGAGTACTTGCTGCTGTTGGCAAGCACAAATATTGATATTTATGATGAGTTGAAAAAAGAAGTGCTGCGGTATTTTCCGGTTGAGAGTATTGCCGAGTTATCCTCTATGCGGGCAGTAGAGGGAAAAGAAGAGAAGTATGTGACAAAAATCGGGAAATACAGTTATGGACCAATCTGCCGCAATCATCAATATATTGAATCAATAGGTGCGTTTTGCTCTTTTGCTCCCGGAGTGGATGTGGTATTTAATCATGAAATGAGTTATCTCACAACACATCCCATTATCTATATGGGTGCCAGTATGCCCAGGTTTCAAAATCCGGAAGAATATAAAGGAGGGGAGGAGAAACCGAGGTGGTATTTCGAGGGAGTTTGCCCCAAACGTGAGAGTCTTAAAATAACTGGAAGAAGCAGAATTGGAAATGATGTGTGGCTGGGGCGTAATGTGATAGTTACTAATTATGCCAATATTGGTAATGGTGTGGTTGCAGGAGCAGGGGCTGTTATTACACAGGATGTTCCAGATTATGCGGTCATTGTTGGTGTGCCTGCCAGAATTATAAGATATAGATATTCTCCGGAAGAAATCCAAGCCCTTAATAAAATTGCATGGTGGGACTGGCCGGACGACGACATCCGTGAAAGGTATGATGATTTATATCTGCCAGTGAAGGAATTTATACAAAAGTATTTAAGATAGGAGAGAGATTATGATTGAATTTGCATCTGCTGATAATTTTATGGAAATAGCACAATTGCATGTTGCCAGCCTCAGGGCAACATATCCGGGAATATTTCCAGATGCCTATTTTAAGAAATTATCTCTTGAAACCTATATAAATGTCTGGAAGAGATATCTCCACAGAGGAGACGCCAGAACGCTTGTATTTTGGGAGAAGGATGAGATTATCGGAGTAGCCGGAGTATGTTTATTCAAAAGAATAGATAAATTGCCGATATTGGATGCTCTGCATGTAAAAAAAGCGGCGCAGGGGAAAGGCGTTGGAAAAGAACTGATAAAGGCGGTTAAGGAAATGCTGCGTCTGGAAGGCATGAATGCTATGCTGGTGGATTGCGTTGAGGGGAATGAGAATGCCCGCAATTTTTATTTGAAGCAGGGAGCGCGGTATATCGGATCATTTCAAAACCTGGACGGCGGAGGACTGCATTTTGATAATAGGTATATATTGGAGTTCAATGATAAAGAACATTTCAATATGGAAGGAAATTTGAGTCTCGGACTACAGGCGGAGTATGAGCGATTAAAACCTTATTTACAGGGAGATTACATTTTGTGGGGCGTGGGTAATTATTATGATGTTTTTTTCAGGCAGTTTAAAGGAGTAAAATCTCCGAAGTATATTTTTGACAGCAAGAAAGAGATACAGGGAATGACCGCCAATGGAGTAAAAATTGTCAAACCACATAAGACGGAAATGCCAATTATCATAACATGTTCAAAATATGATGAAATAGAAGCAGATATAAAACAGCTTGGCTGTGAGTCGTATGTGGGGTTTTATCCATGGCATAATTACGGGGACTTATAGTGCATGGAGGTGCAAATATGTATTATACGAACGAACAGATTGTAGATCTTGTCCGGATTTTTGATCAGAATGAAAGAAAGGGTTATCTGAGGCTTGATTTAAACGAAAATCCCGGCGGGCTGCCACAGGAATTTATCAATGAGGTGCTGCGTGAAGTGACGCCGGGGTTTGTTTCCCAGTACCCGGAAACGCTTCCTTTCACGCAGACATTGTCAGAGCATCTGCATACGGACATCTCGCATTTGTGTCTGGTGAACGGTTCTGCGGAGGGAATCAGATATATCATACAGGCCTTTACCTCTGTCGGAGGAAGGATTGTGGGAGTTGTCCCATCCTATTTTATGTTTCAGGTGTATGCTCAAATGTATGGGAGAGATTTCGTAAAGGTGCCGTATAATGATGACTTGTCGATGAGCGTAGACAATATTATTTCGGAGCTTACAGATGACACACAGATGCTTATTCTTCTGAATCCCAATAATCCGATGGGTAATGTATATTCAGACGAAGAGTTTGAAAGGATTATGTCGGTCTGCAGGGAAAAAGAGATTACCGTTTTAGTTGATGAAGCCTATCATTATTTTTACCCGAAGACCTTTATCGAATATGCACTGAAAGAGAGAAGAGTTTTTGTGACAAGAACCTTTTCCAAACTTTTTTCGATGGCGGGATGCAGACTGGGATACGTTGTTGGTCATCCGTACGATATAAAATTTGTTCAGAAATTTTGTACACCCCATAACACGAATGCTTTTGCGATGCTTTTTGCCGAAAAGATACTGAAGTCCCCGGATATGCTGCATTCCCTGATTGCAAAATTTAATGAGGGAAGACAATATCTGATTGCGATGCTTGATCAGAACGGATACAGGCATAAAGGGGAAGCCGGTAATTTTATATTTATTGAACCAAAGACGGATGCAAAGAGTCTGGTAGAGAAGATGAAGAACGAATATAAGATATTGATAAAATCGTATGACAATGTAGGAGAATTCGGAACTTGTCTCAGGGTTTCCATCGGGGAAAAGAAATATATGGAAATATTTATCAATGCATTGCTTGCATGTGAATTGGTTAAGTGAGCAAAGGTATTTGAAGAGTTATCTGGGGGAAAGAAATAGTATGAAACTTGCCATCTACGGTGCCCAGGGTTATGCTCTGGGCGCATACAAAGCGATAAAAACTTTATATCCCGGACGGGAAATTTCCTGTTTTCTCGTGACCTGTATCGATGGCAATCCCTCTGTCCTTGGAGGTATCCCCGTGAAGATGACGGCCGTTTATGCAGGAGAACTCTCCAGGGAGGAAAAGCGGCAGGTGGAAATTTTAATTGCCACGCCCGATCAGGTGCAGCCGGATATTGAGGAGGTTCTGGAAAATTTTGGATTCCGGCAGCACAAGCGGCTTACCTTTGCAAGGTGGACAGAGATGATGAAGCTGTTCCATGCAAGGCTTGGGAGATTTCTGCCGCTTTCCGCACTTCCTGTTGGCTGTCATATACCTTTTATCAGAATGTATATGGCAAAGTCCCATGTGGATAAGCCGTTGCGGAGCAGCGTGTCTCTGCCGGAGTATGTGATTCCCCTTCAGGCGGGCGCAGATTGCTGTGATGTGCGGGTGGCGGATCTTGCAGATAACTTGGGGGAACATATCTCCTGGAAAAACGGCAACTACTGTGAGTTGACGGCGCTTTACTGGATGTGGAAAAATAAACTGACGGCTGTGGGCTCTGAGGATGGTGAAGAAGGACAGTATTTTGGCCTGTGCCAGTACAGAAGGGGATTTGACTTTAGCGAAGACGATCTTTTGCGGCTTACGGATAATGATGCAGATGTGGTGCTGCCCTATCCCTTGCCTTATGAACCGGATATTCACGCCCATCATGAAAGGTACATAAAGGAAGGGGACTGGAAGGCGATGCTGCAGGCCCTTAAAGAATTGCAGCCGGAGTATGCAAAAGCGCTTCCTGAGATACTGGGACAGCAGTATTTATATAATTACAATGTGATCCTGGCCAAAAAGAACGTACTGCGGGATTACTGTAACTGGCTGTTCCCGATTCTTTTACGGACGGAGGAGCTCAGCATTCCGAAAGGCTGTGAGAGGAACGACAGATATATCGGGTATATGGGGGAGACTTTGGAAACGCTGTATTTTATGAAAAACGCGGACAGGCTTACCATTGTGCATACCGGATGCCGGATGTCGATGGTGTAATGTAATTGAATACGATTCTTTGAAGCATTCATTGCTAACCGAAAGAAAAAGGTTTCGTGTCGGGTGAGAGGTCAAATCCTCCCGCCCTTTTTTATTGTCACAAAACGATTTCATAGATTAACGCTTCTTGAGAACTTCACAGTAACCGCCAGAGGGATACCCGCCACAGGGAATCCCCTTATGGGATTATGCAGATATTGAAAGGCGATTATGGCTTTATGTGTCAATATGACAAGGAACCAGACTTTGAGACCGTTTGGAGCTCCATATTTGATTTGGAACGTTTAGCTATTTACCGTCAGAGGGTGACCCAAGAAAGAAGAAATTTATCAGCGATAACAGGCTGCAGGATTTAAAATTTAAGTGAGCAGGGATAATTGAAACTTAACAAAGCAAAGCA
Source organism: uncultured Lachnospiraceae bacterium (assembly GCA_910586315.1). Lineage (GTDB taxonomy): Bacteria > Bacillota > Clostridia > Lachnospirales > Lachnospiraceae > CANRXD01. Next base: position 84,150 of record CAJUIP010000007.1, read on the forward strand.
TATAATATCAGGAAAAGCCGTTGTTAGTTTGCTATGCTATGGTTACGGAAGGAGGAAAAAACATGGAATGGGTGAAAGGGTTACAGAAGGCAATCGATTATATTGAAGACCATATTACCGAAGAGATAGACTATGCTGAAATTGCGAAACAGGCATATTCTTCCAGTTTCCATTTTCAGAGGGTTTTCCATATTATCTGCGGCTATTCTATTGGCGAGTACATTCGCAGCAGGAGATTGTCACTTGCAGGAACGGATTTATCGTCTGGAAATGAAAAGGTGATAGATATTGCCTTAAAATACGGATATAACAGCCCTGAGAGTTTTAGCAGGGCATTTACAAAGTTCCACGGGATTACGCCTGTCCAGGCGAAAAACGAAAAACTTACACTCAAATCTTTTTCCAAAGTTTCCGTAAAAATCATATTAGAAGGAGGAACAACAATGGATTACAGAATTGAAAAACGGGAAGGCTTTGAGGTCATTGCCAAACGAGCCAGATACGGAGGAGGGCAGGGAGTCAGCCAGAAGAATATCCACGCAACATGGGCGGCTTGCGGAGCAGATGGAACGATTGACACGTTGTGCAGATACATCAATCCAGAAAATATTTTCGGTGATGCAATGGTTGGAATATGCTTTGACAACCCGACAGAGGGGGATTTCGACTATGCAATCGGAGCGGCTTATTCGGGCGGTGATGTGGCGGCGGGGCTGACGATTGAAAAAGTGCCTGCAAATACCTGGGCGGTGTTCCCTTGTACTGGGAAAATGCCAGAAGCGTTCCAAGACCTGTATCGGAGGATTTATACAGAATTTTTCCCGACCAGCAAATATCAGCCAGCAGGCGGGATGTGCATTGAGGTCTATCCGAGCGCTGAAATTTATGACAATAATTTCAATTTTGAAATATGGCTTTCTGTAGAGGAAAAGTAAAGCCATTATGCGGCTGACGCATTTGCATTTCGCCAAATGACCTGTCTGAAAGCAAATGCGTCAGCACACTGTCAGCGTGCCTGAAAAAAGACTAAAAAGTCAGTAGCTTCATACCATCATCCTGTGCTTTTCGCATAAAAACGCTTCAGCTCAAAATACAATGGCACCAGTACCGCATTTATAACCAGGGCGTAAAACAAGGGAAGCAATGCCACCGATATATCCGCCCTTAACGAAAGAGCAGCAAATTCGGAATCAGACGCAGGATTACGCATAAGATTTACCATGCTGATTGTAAAGCCAATGCTCCCCCAAATGAAACAGGAACTGCATACCAGTTTAAGTGCGTTCATACTGTCCTTTATCATTTCTGCTGTGCAGCTGTCTCTCTTAATGATACAGACAAACGCCTTTAAAAAGCCCCGCCAATATCCCGTGCACAGCAGTATCAGAAGGCAGGGAAGCAGGATAAATTCCATACTGATGTGGTCTGAAAAATACCAGGTTCTGCTGCCGATTCCATATTTGACGATAAACAGCACCCCTAAAATCGGGATTACAAGTTTTACAAGGAAGTTCAGACTTCTTGGGGCGTTATCTGCTTTTTGCTGCAATTCTACAAGATTTTCTTCTGCTCTTTTTTGATAATTTTCCATGGCAATCCTTTCTCCGCTGAGCAGTTCGTTTACGCTGATATCAAGTATTTTACATAGGTCCAGCATGATGGCGGCATCCGGAATGCTTTTTCCGGTTTCCCATTTTGATACTGCCCGGTTGGTAATATTTAATTTTTCTGCTAACTGTGCCTGTGTGAGTCCCTTCTCTTTTCGACAGGCGGAAATGAAGTTTCCTATTGCTTCCTGGTTCATGTTTCCATCCTCCTTGGCATCAGTATAACAAAAGAAAGCTGTTCTGGAACTCACTATTAGTTGATTTTTGCAGATTCAACCAGCAGTTGATTGATTCTTTGTTTCCTTGCTGGTGGTTCCGGACAAGTCAGCCGTGTTCGCTCTACTTTTCAGTGGGTATAAATGCCTGAAAATCTTTTACTTTGCAGCCAATTAACAACAATGCAAAAGGGCCGTGAAAATCAGAGCTTTTTCCCCTCTGCTTTTCCACGGCCCGAGTTTTTATTCTACATAAACTACCTTCCCAATCCGCTCCATGGGTTTTACGGGAGCGTCAGGGGCAGCATATCCGAGGGCGGCCATTCCATATACGGAATGTTCCGCGGGAACGCCCAGCTCATTTAAGAGAGCACGGATGGCCGGCGCGTCACAGATTTCCAGCATCTGATTAATCCATACAGATCCGACACCGTGGGAGTGGGCGGCCAGAAAGGCATTTTCCAGGGCACAGGCGTTATCTTCCCGGCTCCAGGTACCGTTTGTGACATTCGATGTCATGAGAATTGCGGTGGGATGGTACATATCATATCCGTCACGGCCCAGCTCTTTTCCAATGGCCTCAATGAGTCTGGAAATCATATCTTTGTTGGTAATCATTGTGAACTGCCAGGTCTGCATGGCCTTGCCGCTGGGGGCGTGAAGCGCAGCGTCTAAAATATCTTTTAAAATCTCCTTTGGAATTGGGGCGTCCGTAAATTTGCGGATGCTTCTTCTTGTTAAAATCGCGTTCATTACTTCGTTCATGGCGATACCTCCTCGTAAGCCTTTTTATAATTGCTTATCACCCATCAAAACACCAAAAATGAGTGAAGTTTCAGACACGCTCCTGTGTACTATCTGCATTATATCTGTCGAAATTCCGCAGGACAGCGCGTTCCGCTTTATCGGGTATAGTCGTTCATTTGCAAAGCGGATTTTCGACGGCGCAGCGACAGCTGCGGCTGGAAAACCCAACGTAGCAGATGGGCGGATAGATAAAGAAGTTTAGCTGAATATAATGCAGACAGTACACTGGGATTGCAGCAGCATGTATATCATTATTATAAAGGCCGGAAAGAAGATATTCAAGCAGCCTTTTGAGAAATCCACTGAGAAACAAACTCTCTGGTAACAGAAAAGGGAATCGGGCCCAGGTCAAGAAGCAGGGTGTGAAATTCCATCGGAGAGAAGTCCTTTCCCAGGGCAGCTTCCGCCAGCTCACGGATTTCCATATACTCCACATATCCGCCGCAGTACTCCAGATAATTGGCAGGATTGTCGATCATCACCTGCCACAACTCATCGACCGTATCATCGTCCACCTGGAAACAGGCAGTGATAAATTCCTTTGCCTGTTCCTTCGTCCAGTTATCATAATTGATGCCGATATCCAAAAGCCCATGGACGCACAGGGAAAAAGAGCGGATGTGGGCCCGGTATTCGCCGACAGCCTTTGGGAGTCCGTTGTCAAAGGTGCAGGCATAATTTTCCACATAGGTAGCCCAGCCTTCGTTGGCTCCAGAGCAGCTTAGAATGGACATCAAAGGGCTAACCGCATGGGTACGGTTATAAACAGTCTGATATAAATGCCCGGGAAATCCCTCATGGGCCAGTGTGGTGTAGAGGCTGTCAGTACTGTCTGAAAAGCCATTATTGATATAAATCACATTCTGGTTTACATCATCAAGCGGAGCAGTCAGATAAAAGGCAGGGCTTAAGGAAGACTCCAGATAAGAAGGAACATAGCGGATTTCGTATCCGCATTCGGATAATACCGGAAAATCGGAGGACATCTGTGACTTCAGGTCGGCGAGAATTTCCTCCGGGTCTGACAGGGAAAAAGAGGCCTGTTTTAAATCCAGAGATGGATTTTCAGAGAGAATTTTACCGATAGCCTCATAATCTTTTTCCATTTGTCTGGACAGCGCCGCCTTTAACTCCGGGACAGAATAGGAAACGCCGGGGCCGCTTTTTACAAGGTACTCATAATATCGTTTTCCATCCTTAAAGCCGGAGAGCCCGCTCTCATTGAGCCCGCGCCCCTTAAGGGCGGAAATTCCGGAAATCAGGGATTCATAGGCTGGGATGAAGTGCTCCTTGATGGCAGCGCGGTGGCGGGCATCCAAGTCCGCCCGCTGTTCATCCGTGAGGGCAGCAGTTTTTGAGAGAGCATCGAGCCGGGTAGCAAAGGTTTCCGTGAGAAAGTTATTTTCCGGGTCAATGAGGTAGCTTTCGCAGGAAATAAGAATCTGGTCAATGGAGGCATCGGAGGGACCAAGGCCGGCATCGGCTTTCTGATTTTCAAAGGCGAGAATCTGGCCGTAATAGGAATCTATCTGGGACAAAAGGGCCAGATAATTCTCCACGTCCGTTAGGGAATGGAAGGAATATTCCGCGAGCAAAATAGGAAGCTGTGCCTGGACGCCGATGGTAGGAGCCAGGGGCTGTTCATAAAGTTCCAGCCCCTCCGCCATCAGAGAGGTATCCAGAATGGTAAGGAGAGTGTCATACACGAGGGTCTGCGCGTCCGTAAGAAGACCGCGGTCAAAGGCCATGAGACGGGCTTTTAAATCCCGGATGGAATCATTGTTTTTTATCATTTCTGTCAGGTTGTAAGAGCCGAGGGATGCCTCCTTTGCTTCAATTCCATAGGCTTCTGGATGAAGGAGGGTATAATGGATATCCAGCGTACTGGTTTCTGACATTTCCTCACAAAATACAGTCCGGCAGAATTCCTCAAACTCCTTTTGTACATCGGTAAGAGGGTCTGCGGCCGGAGCCGTTGGGGATTTTGCGCCGGGCTCCGGGGCTGTATCCGCGGTCCCGGAAGAATAGAATTCCCCGGTTTCTCCCTGCAATTTTGAGATTCCGATGCGCTCATATCCGCAGGCGGAAAGAAGAACAATAAGTCCCATGAGGACAGCACAGACAGCGGCTTTTTTTCTGTTAAAAAAATTCATAAATCTGCCTCCCTAAGAATCAGTGCCGGCGGTATCCGGACAGCGGCCATATATCGCCAATATATGGGTTTCGGCCTGGGGATATGCCAGAAACGCCCGGAGATTTTGAGCCTGTCACGCTTCATTGCGGTAAAGGTTATGTTACTGCAGTTCGTTGCCAGAACACAGGCTTCTGCCACATGATATCCCTTCTGATAAACAGCTTTTTTGTTTCTCTGGAAGAAATGTATGAGAAAGTCATGTTTTCCCCTCGTTGAAAAAGGCGTAAAACTTCTTTGGCATAGAAATCTTGTATTTTGTACATAATTCTGCTATAATAATGTACAAGAAAGGAGGCTTGTTATATGCCGCAGATCAGACCAATTACAGACTTGAGAAATACCACAGAAATTTCCGAGCTTTGCCATGCAAAACGCGAACCACTTTTTATCACCAAAAATGGTTATGGGGATTTAGTAGTTATGAGTATTGAAACATACGAGGAAATGATAGATATAGCACGTACAGACGCAGCAATCAGTGAAGCAGAAAAGGAATATGCTGCTGACGGCTTGCTGCTGGATGCAAGAGAAGCTCTTTCTTCTTTACGGAGGAAACACGTTGAATAAATACATTGTAAAACTTTATGCCCGCGCTTACCGGGACTTGGATGGTATCTATACCTATATCGCAGAAAATCTATTAGAACCCGGTGCTGCCTTGAATATGGTTGACGAATTGGAAGCCGCAATTCTCAGTTTAGAACAGTTACCGGAGCGCGGCGCAATCCGGCGCGTGGGAGCTTATGCAAATGGAGATTACCGCCAATTGTTCGTGAAAAACTATGTCATCATTTATCGCGTGCTGAAACAAAAAAAAGAGGTGCATATCGTTACAGTACGCTATACACCGGGCAATTTCTAAACTGTCACAAATTGTTGCAAACTGTGGAAACTCAAGCTGGAGACCTCTTGACAAAAGTTTCAGAACAGGATAGACTAGTACTACCTTGCAGAAATAACAGAGAAGTAAGGTGGTACTAAGAATATGATTATAGAAAAAGGCATGGAAGGGAAGAGTAGGTAAGAGGGAAGCTTAAAGAGACCCCGGATGGTGAGAGTGGGGAGCCGAAGTCTTGCAGAAGATGGTCCCGGAGCCGCGCAGCCGAAGAATCCGGACGGATTATTTTTGAACGGGAAGTTTAAGCTGCGCCGGAAGCGCCCGTTAGCGCGTCAGACTGTAACCCCTGAAGGGGGCAGCAGCCGGTAAGAGAAATCCTGCGAGGGATTTCCGAATTAAAGTGGTAACACGGGGGAAACTCGTCTTTAAGGAAAAGACGGGCTTTTTTTATGCACAGGTCCATACGGAGGAATATGCCGTTAAAGCGGCGTGTGAACCGCGCGGTGAGCAGGGGAAAGGTCTTCCCTGCCCGATTATCAGAAAGGAGAAAAAAACATGTGCAAGAACTGTAAAAAACCATATTACATTTCCACAGCCATTGCGTATACATCCGGTAAGCCGCATATCGGCAACACATATGAGATTGTTCTGGCTGATGCCATTGCCCGCTATAAAAGAGAGCAGGGATACGATGTATATTTCCAGACCGGAACCGATGAGCATGGCCAGAAAATCGAGCTGAAAGCGGCTGAAGCCGGAATCACTCCGAAGGAGTTTGTGGACCATGTGGCCGGGGAAATTAAGGGCATCTGGGATTTGATGGACACATCCTATGATAAATTTATCCGTACCACAGATGAATACCATGAAAAGCAGGTGCAGAAAATCTTTAAAAGGCTCTATGACCAGGGCGACATCTATAAGAGCAATTATGAGGGGCTTTACTGCACTCCCTGCGAGTCTTTCTGGACCGCGTCTCAGGTGGTGGACGGAAAATGTCCGGACTGCGGACGCCCCGTACAGCCGGCAAAAGAGGAAGCCTACTTTTTCCGTATGAGCAAATACGCCCAGAGGCTGATTGACCATATTAACGAACATCCGGAGTTTATTCAGCCGGTTTCCAGAAAAAATGAGATGATGAACAACTTCCTGCTTCCGGGGCTCCAGGATCTCTGTGTTTCCAGAACGTCCTTCAAGTGGGGTATTCCCGTAGATTTTGACCCAAGGCATGTGACGTATGTGTGGCTGGACGCCCTGACAAACTATATTACAGGAATTGGATATGACTGTGACGGAAACCATGATGAAATGTTTAAAAAACACTGGCCTGCCGATTTGCATTTAATCGGAAAGGATATTATCCGCTTCCATACTATTTACTGGCCCATTTTCCTCATGGCTCTTGATCTCCCGCTTCCCAAGCAGGTGTTCGGCCATCCGTGGCTTTTACAGGGGGACGGAAAGATGAGCAAATCCAAAGGGAATGTGCTCTATGCCGATACGCTGGTGGATTTCTTCGGCGTGGATGCAGTCCGTTACTTTGTGCTTCATGAAATGCCCTTCGAAAACGACGGCGTAATCTCCTGGGAGCTGATGGTGGAGCGCATGAATTCCGACCTTGCTAATATTCTCGGAAATCTGGTAAACCGCACCGTTTCCATGACCAATAAATATTTTGGCGGTATCGTGGAAAACAAGGGCGTCTGCGAGGATGTGGACGAGGACTTAAAGAATACCATTTTAGAGGCAGTAAAGAAAGCGGACGACAAGATGAATAAACTTCGCGTGGCGGATGCCATCACGGAAATCTTCGGAATTTTCCGCCGCAGCAATAAATACATCGACGAAACCACGCCATGGGCCCTTGCAAAGGATGAGGAAAAGAAAGACCGCCTGGCCACGGTGCTTTATAACCTGACCGAGTCCATCACCATCGGCGCTTCCCTGCTTGCCTCCTTTATGCCAAAGACCTCTGAAAAGATTCTGGCACAGTTAAATACCGCGAAGCGGGGCCTGGAAGAGATGGAGAAGTTTGGCCTGTATCCGAGTGGGAATAAGGTGACGGAAAAGCCGGAAATCCTCTTTGCACGTATGGATGTCAATGAGGTTCTCGAAAAGGTGGAAGCCATGAGAGAAGCGTCTGCAAAGGATGCCGGAGAGGACGGGAAGGAAGAAGAGGAGAACGTCGTTGATGTGGAAAAGAAGCCGGAAATCACCTACGAGGATTTTGCAAAGCTTCAGTTCCGGATCGGAAAAATCATAAAATGCGAAGAAGTGAAAAAATCGAAAAAACTCCTCTGCTCCCAGGTGAAAATCGGTTCTGAAGTAAAGCAGATCGTGAGCGGAATTAAGGCCTGGTATAAACCGGACCAGATGGTGGGAAAGAAAGTTATGGTGGTAACAAACTTAAAGCCTGCAACTCTGGCGGGAATACTTTCTGAGGGAATGATTCTCTGCGCCGAGGACGATGAGGGAAATCTGTCCCTGATGACCCCGGAAAAAGATATAAAGTCCGGTTCCGAGGTATGCTGATTTGAAGACACGTTTCACGTCTTTTGATTTGAAAATCATTGCCATGGGGACCATGGCCATCGATCATATGGCAGTAGCCTGGATCTATTTGTATGGCTATGGGGCCGACCCCGTCTGGAGCAAAGTGGGAACAGCCATGCGCCTTGTAGGGCGGGTGGCTTTTCCCCTCTATGCATTTTTGCTAGTACAGGGATTTTTGCATACGGGGAACTGGGCGTCTTATTTGCGGCGTCTTTTGGGTTTTTCTGTACTTTCAGAGATTCCCTTTAATCTGGTGGTGTCGGGAAGGCTTTTTTGGCCGGAGCTGCAGAATACATTGGTCCTGTTTGTTATTGGCCTTTTATGCCTAAAGGGGCTTTCCGCATGCCTGGAGGGGGATGGCCGCTTAAAAAACACTCCGGCTGCGGTTCTTATCATGGCGGGCGGAATGGCCCTCGCGGAGATTCTCCGGGCAGATTACGGCGCTTTTGGGATCCTGTTTATTCTGGCCATGTACTGGTTTCGATACTGTCCAAAAGAGCGGATGATGTGGGGAGTGGCTGCTATGATACTTTCAGAAGGCGTTTTCAACGGAGGCGCTGCGTGCGCGGCGTTTTTTCTTCTGAACTGCTACAATGGGGAACGGGGGAAAGCCCTGGGATATTTCCCATATCTTTTTTACCCGGCCCATTTATTGATTCTTTATGGAGCAGGAGTTATGATTCATGGATTACATTTTTGATACCCATGCCCATTATGACGATGAGGCATTTGACAATGACAGAGAAGAGCTACTTGACAGTCTGAAAGAAAATGGAATCGGCTGTGTGGTTAATGTGGGCGCCAGTATCACGTCCTGTAAAACAACATTGGAGCTGGCAAAGACCCATTCTTTTATTTACGGAGCGTTGGGAGTACATCCCAACGAGACAGCCGGGCTTACGGAAGGCGATATGGAATGGCTGAAAAAGTCTCTGGCGGATGAGAAAATCGTGGCCGTGGGGGAAATAGGCTTTGACTATTACTGGGATGAGCCGGAGAGGGAGATACAAAAGAAATGGTTTGTAAGGCAGCTGGCCTTGTCTGAGGAGACAGGGCTCCCGGTGATTATTCACAGCCGGGACGCGGCCAGGGATACCTTAGATATCATGAAGGCGGAGCATAACGGCGTCACAAAAGGGGTCATCCACTGCTTTTCCTATGGCGTGGAGATGGCCAGAGAATATTTAAACATGGGATATTATCTGGGAATCGGCGGCGTTCTGACCTTTAAAAATGCGAAGAAATTAAGAGAGGTCGTGGAGTACGCGCCCATATCGAGACTGGTGTTAGAGACCGACTGCCCGTATCTCGCTCCGGTTCCCAACCGGGGAAAACGAAATTCCTCCTTAAATCTCCCGTATGTGGTACAGGCCATGGCAGAAATAAAAAGCATGGAGCCGGAAGAGATCATCCGGCTCACCACGGAAAACGCCAAAGAGCTTTACGGACTTTCAAAAAATGCATAGAGAGGAGGCCTGTCCTGGTACTGTTTCATGGCGGATTCCAGTTTTTGAAGCATTTTTGGTTTGTCTTTTGGAAGTGTGCCGCGTACACGGAATTCCACAAAATCATGGAAGCCGTCGTACAGGATGGGACCATCCTCAAGGAGCGTCAAAAGCCGGTGTTCCTCCCTTAAATTTTCCAGTTCGTCGGCGGGAAGAAAGACTTTTTCCTGAATATCACGGTACAGGGGTGTCCGGCCGGATAAAAGCAGGGAGAAGTTGATCACATGCCGGGGCCTTGTCCGGTTAAAGAATTCGGCAGTGGCTTCTGCGTTCTCAAGCCCCCGTCCCCTTCCTGCAATTCCTGTCATAAAATGGGCGTCATAAATCATTCCGACGCTTTGGAGGCGGGAAATCTCTGTATAGGCCTGTTCCAGAGAATGGTCCTTTTCCATCTGCTTTAACACGTCGTCCAGTCCGCTTTCGATGCCAAGATACAGATGGCGGATGCCTGCGTCGAAAAGAGCGCACAATTCTTTATCGCTTTTTAAGCGGATATTGGTGACCGTGGCGTCCATGTTCACGGACTGACAGCGGGGAAAATATTGGTGTATCAGGTCCAAAATAATCAGGAGACGGTCTGTTTTTAAGCCGAAAGCGTTGCCGTCTCCTAAAAACACCTGCTGGGGATTACCACCCAGATTTCGAACGCGGATTAATTCGTCTTCGATTTGGGACATGGGGAGCTCCCGGTATTGCAAATGCTTGAATAAATTGCAGAATCTGCAGCGATTATAGGAGCAGCCTACTGCCACAGGCAGCATATAGGAGGACCGCTCCATGGGGCTGCGGCAGATCTGGCCTTCGTAATTCATAAAATCCCTCCTATTCCCTTTTTGTATCATAGATATGTCATAAAATTCTTATGCCACAGGACTCGGCGAAAACCTGATGCCCGCCTAAAGGGCATGCATGGCAGGATGCCCGGGCGGGTATACTGTAATCATACCATAAATGGGCCCGTTTGCACAATTGTTTCGGTCAATTACTCCGTTTATTGAATGGGAGCCAGTATCATAAAGGGTCAAAGCATATGCCCAATGGGATAGAAAAATATTTTGCCGTTGGTTGACTTTTTTCCTCTCATGGGATACCATACATTTTAGATGTGGGCATGACTCATACTGGCCTGCCCGTCCAATATCCGTGGATTCGTTCATGCGGGCATGACCCGTTCACGGCTGCTGTCCGGGACTTTCATAAGTAAATATTAGAGAGAAGATCTATATGAAAAAATGTTTGGGAAATCCCAAAAATACCATAGAAATTATCCAAAAATATGAATTCATGTTCCAGAAAAAGTTCGGCCAGAACTTCTTAATTGATACTCATGTGCTGGAAAAAATTATTACGGCTGCCGGGGTTACCAAAGAGGACTGCGTGCTGGAAATCGGTCCCGGAATTGGAACGATGACCCAGTTTCTGGCAGAGCATGCCAGGCAGGTCATTGCAGTGGAGATTGATAAGAATCTGATTCCTATTCTGGAAGAGACCCTGGAAGAATACACAAATGTTACCGTCATCAATGAGGACATCTTAAAGGTTGACATAAGATCCCTGGCTGAGCGATATAATGGTGGGAATCCCATCAAGGTAGTGGCGAATCTTCCATATTATATTACCACCCCCATTATCATGGGGTTGTTTGAGAGCAGCGTCCCCATTGATAATATTACAGTCATGGTTCAGAAAGAAGTGGCGGACCGGATGCAGGAGGGGCCCGGTTCCAAGGACTATGGAGCTCTGTCCTTGGCCGTCCAGTATTATGCCAGGCCGGAAATTGTAGCCAATGTGCCGCCAAACTGTTTTATTCCAAGGCCGAACGTGGGGTCCGCGGTGATTCGGCTCACGAGACACAGAAAAATGCCTGTCCAGGTGAAAAATCCGGAGCTGATGTTTAAGATCATCCGCGCTTCTTTTAACCAGAGACGGAAAACACTTCAAAACGGCCTGGGCAATTCACAAGAGCTTCCTTATTCGAAAGAGCAGGTGGCTGCGGCCATCGAAAAAATGGGTTTGCCGCAGTCCGTCCGTGGGGAGAAGCTTACGCTGCTTCAGTTTGCGGAACTGTCTGATATTTTAGAGGGAATTTAAAAGTAAGAAAGGGGAATACATATGGGATTCAGTGAAATGACGCACGCTTTTATTGTGGCAAAATATTATGTTTATCTGACGGAGGCCTTTGGTGAACGCGGGAAAGAAGCTTTCATACATGGAACAAGGTATTATGGGGGTCAGAGAGGCCGCCGTATGGCCCAGAGAGCGATCCGGGATGGAAAAGAACTTAATTATGAGACGTACTGCCGTTACAGCGAATGGCTCAATACAGAGGAAGCCAGGGAGCTTGGAATTGTCAACAAGGTGGATGTAACAAGCGTTGCGCCGGATTATGAAATGCATATCCATGTCTGCCCCTGGCACTACCAGTTTACAAAAATGGGATTGAAGGATGCGGGCCTTGCCTACTGCAGTGTTTTGGATGCATCCATCTGCCGCGGTTTTAATCCGGAGATTGTCTACGAAGTGCCTCAGACGCTTCATGACCATGATTACTGTATCCAGACCATACGAAATTCAGGCCTAAGCCCAGATACAAAGCTGGAGAAAAACCCGGAGGGAATCCGGTCTTTCGAATACCATTGCGCTCATGCTTACTGGGCTTTTCATGAAGCGGCAGCGGCGATTTTCGGCGCGGCCGGGATGGAAATCGGAACCCGTGTATTAAAGGACTTTGCCGGGGAATATGGAGAGGAAATGGCAGATGTCATTGCCGGATACGAAGATACAAACTTTAATGTAATATAACGCGACAGTTCACTAACTGCAAAGTCTGCAAAGCTGCGGGCAGCCAGAGGATTCCTGGCTGCCTTATATGCACAGGCCCGTGCAGAGGAAGTATGCCACTAAAGTGGCGCACGGGCCGCGCGAGTAGGGGGGGGACCTCCCCTACTCGATTAACAGTTAAAACTTGCATCTTCTTGCCCATGTACCGTGGATTAGAAGCTGAGCTTTCAGCGCGCTTTTACCCGAAGTCTTCGCAAGACTGAACTGTCACCTTTATATTGAGGAGATTATGAAACAGATCGATTTATTAAAAAGCCCGGTCCGCAAGGTTTTTCTAAACTATCTGGCGCCTTCGGTGAGCGCCACTCTGGTGACTTCTATTTATATTCTGGCGGATACCATGATGATCGGCCGCGGAATCGGGGCAGAGGGGATTGCGGCTTTGAATATTTTGCTTCCCCTTTATACTGCATATTATGGGTTTGGAATGATGTGCGGAATCGGCGGCAGCGTGCTGTTTGGATTTTCCAGAGGAAGGGGGAAGGAACAGGAGGCCCGCCGGTATTTTACTACTGCGCTTTACATGGCAGCCCTGTTTGCGATTCTTTCCATATCCCTGTGCAGCCTGTTTTTTACGCCGCTTCTTGATTTCCTGGGAGTGACAGACGCCATGAGGCCCTATGCCGTTCCCTATGGAAAGGTGCTTGTCTATGCGTCGCCATGTTTTGTGGCATCTACCTTTTTACAGGCGTTTGTGAGAAATGACGGCTCGCCGAGACTTGCCATGGCGGGAGTGATAAGCGGCGGTGTTACCAATGTGATCCTGGATTATATTTATATTTACCGGATGGACTGGGGGATGGGAGGAGCGGCTCTGGCAACGGCTACGGGAACAACCCTTACGGTGCTGATTCTGGCAAGCCATTTTTTCTCCCCGGATAATCACCTGATTCCGGTCAGGCAGGCAGAGATAAAAAAGGCTTTGGAAATTTTAGAAAACGGCCTGGCAAGTTTTATTCTGGAGGTGTCCAACGGTTTTGTAATGCTGGTTTTTAACCTTCAGCTTCTTGCCTATGTGGGAGATATCGGTGTGGTGGTATACAGCATCATCAGCAACATATCTCTGGTGGTGATTTCCATTTCAAACGGAATTTCGCAGGCAGTCCAGCCGCTTCTTTCCGCCAATTACGGAGCAGGAGAAAAAGAGCGGGTCCGCCAGGGAAGAAATCTGGGAATCCGGGCGGCTCTGGGGGCCGGATGCGTTTTTACGGCCATAGGGCTTTTATTCCCGGTTCCCCTGTCTTATCTGTTTTTGGAGCCCACGGAGGAGATCCTCTCCATGGCCGTAGTGGCCATACGGCTCTACTTTTTAAGCTTTATTGCCAGCGACTTTAACATTATGTGCGGCACCTGCTTCCAGGCGATAGTAAAGCCCAAGCTGTCTTTGATGGTGACGCTTTTAAGAGGTGTGGTTTTAAACAGTATTCTGGTGTTTGTGCTTCCTGCTTTCCTTGGAGTCAATGGAATCTGGCTGGCGGTAACCGTGTCGGAATTTGCGACTGCTTTTGTTGCTTTCTGGTTTCTCAGGCGTGAAAAATAAAGAATTGACATGGAACAGAGGTATTGCTAAAATGGGCATAGATTGCAGAATGGAGGAGACAAGTTTATGACGATCAGAGTAGGAATTATGGGATATGGAAATCTTGGCCGCGGTATTGAGTGTGCTTTGAAGCAGAATCCGGATATGGAGCTGGCCGCAGTATTTACAAGGCGCAATCCCGACAGCGTGAAAATCCTCACGGAGGGCGTTCCGGTATACCCGGCAAAAGAGGCCGGGAATTTTACAGATAAAGTGGATGTATTGATTCTATGTGGCGGCAGCGCCACAGACCTTCCGGTTCAGACTCCGGAGTACGCAAAATATTTCACCGTGGTAGACAGTTTCGACACCCACGCGAAGATTCCGGAGCACTTCGCAAACGTAGACAAATCCGCGAAGGAGTCCGGCCATGTCGCCGTGATTTCTGCGGGCTGGGATCCGGGAATGTTTTCCTTAAACCGTGTCTATGGGGGCGCAGTGCTTCCATGCGGCAATGATTATACCTTCTGGGGCAAGGGCGTAAGCCAGGGCCATTCGGACGCTATCAGGCGGATTGACGGCGTAAAGGATGCAAGACAGTATACAATTCCGGTGGAAAGCGCCCTTGAAACAATCAGAAGTGGTAAAATACCAGAGCTGACCACGAGACAGAAACACACAAGGGAATGCTTTGTAGTTGCGAAGGAAGGCGCAGACAAAGCGAAAATTGAGCAGGAGATTGTGACCATGCCCAATTATTTTTCCGATTATGATACAACCGTACATTTTATTACAGAAGAAGAGATGGAGCGTGACCATGCATCCCTGCCCCACGGAGGGTTTGTCATTCGCAGCGGAAAAACCGGATGGGGCCAGGAAAATACCCATGTGATCGAATACAGCTTAAAGCTGGATTCCAATCCAGAATTTACCTCTTCCGTGCTTGTGGCCTGTGCAAGAGCCGCATACCGTATGAAGCAGGAAGGTATGAGCGGATGCAAAACGATTCTTGATATTCCGCCGGCATATATGTCTGCAAAGAGCGGAGAGGAACTGAGAAAAACGCTTCTGTAAAACCAACATTACATCTTACAGGTGAGAGACATGTCGCAAGAGAAAAAAGAAGTAGGACAATATAACGGGATTACAGAGGGGGTAATCTGGCAGCAGCTTTTACTATTCTTCTTCCCGATCCTGTTCGGGACCTTTTTCCAACAGCTTTATAACACAGCAGATGCAATGATTGTGGGAAAATTTGTGGGAAAAGAGGCCCTTTCGGCCGTAGGAGGAACCACAGGAACGCTGATTAACTTATTAGTAGGTTTCTTTGTGGGGCTGTCTTCCGGAGCTGCCGTTGTAGTTTCCCAATACTATGGTGCGGGACAGGAGGAACAAGTAAAAAAGTCAGTTCATACCTCCTTTTGCCTGGCGCTGGCCGGGGGCGTATTTCTCATGGTCATTGGCGAAGTGTTTGCCCCGGCAGCCATTGCCGCCATGGGTGCGCCGGAAGAAATCCGGGCTTATTCGGTGACGTATTTAAGAATTTATTTCCTGGGCGTCATCGGAAACCTGGTCTATAATATGGGTGCGTCTATTTTACGTGCGGTGGGCGACTCAAAAAGGCCGCTGTTTTTCCTGATTGCCAGCTGTCTGACCAATATTGCGTTGGATTTACTGTTCGTTGTTGTGCTTAAGATGGAGGTTATGGGTGCGGCGTTCGCCACGATTTTATCCCAGCTTCTTTCAGCAGTTCTGGTTATGGCGACCTTAATGAAGTCCAGAGAATCCTTCCGGTTTGAGTTTAAGCTTCTCCATCTGGACAGGCTGATGCTCAGGAAGGTCATTAAGATCGGACTTCCGGCAGGAATACAGTCCATGATGTATTCTATTTCCAATATTGTGATTCAGGCCAATGTGAACGGCTTTGGAACCAACACGATTGCGGCATGGGCTGTTTATGGAAAGGTAGACGGCCTTTTCTGGATGACCATGGATGCCATGGGTATTGCAATTACAACCTTTGCCGGCCAGAATTTCGGCGCCAGAAAGCTTGAACGGCTGAAAAAAGGAAATAATGTGGGCCTTATTATGACCACGTTGCTGACCCTGGGTCTGGGCGGGCTCATTATGGGCTTTGGAAGGCCCCTCAGCATCCTGTTTACCAGTGACCCGGAGGTACTGCTGCTCAGCCTGAATATCATTAACTTTGTGACCCCGTTCTGGATTCTTTATGTGGCGGTTAACGTATATTCCTGTACGTTGCGGGGAATCGGCGATGCCTTTGTGCCGATGCTTTTAATATGCTTTGGCACCTGCGTTTTGAGGGTGTTATGGATTCTCGTGGCCGGAGCCATAAGTCCGGGCCTTTATACAACCCTTGCCAGTTATCCTTTGAGCTGGGGCATCACGTCCGTGGCCTTCCTTATTTATTATTATCGTTTCAGCGGAATGCGGAAGTTAAACAGGCTGATGCAGTAATGTGCGGCCGGAAAAGAAAACTCCGGCTGGGAAATGAGGCGGACATGGAAACAAAATTTATATTTACAGAAAAAAATGGAGGCGCCTGTGTGACAAAGATCTTGTCACCAGGCGCCGCCTGCATTGTCCCGGAAGTCCTTGGGGGAGCCCCCGTCACGGAGATTGGAGACCGGTGTTTTGCAGGAAGTCCTGTGGAGGAGGTGTATCTTCCGGGAACGCTTAAAAGAATCGGCAGGTATGGATTCTATAACTGCGAACGTCTGCGGGCCATTCATATATATGCAGAGACCATGGAAATTGGAGGAGGAATTTTCAATGGATGCCGAAATATCAGAGAAATTTTCATTCATATGTGTGCGGACGAAAAATCCGCCCTCCGGGACTTTGTGACGGAGCTTGGCGATCGCATAATTGTCCATTATTTTCTGCCCGACGGAAACGGAGGAGAGCAGGAAGCGGCCAGACTGGTGTTTCCGGCATATTATGATGAGGCGGTGGAGAATACTCCTGCAAGAATTACCATCTCCAATATCCATGGTACAGGGCAGAAATACCGATACTGTTTTACAGACAGAAAGCTTCGGTTTGAGCGGTACGACAAGCTGTTTGTTTATGAGAGGGCGGAGGAATCTGTAACGGCTGCCGCCGAAATAGCCATGTTCCGCCTCTGGTATCCTCATGGACTTTGGGAGGAGGCAAAAAAGGTCTATGAGGATTTTTTACAGAAACATCTTTACGAGGCATTGGCCGGAAATCTGGGAAAGCCGGATATTTTTAAACGTTTATTTGGAGAATATGCCGGGAAGCTGCTTACGGAGGAGGAGACAGACCAGCTGATTTTGGAGGCGTCGAAGCGAAAGCTGGCGGAAATCTCAGGTATTCTGATGAACTATAAACACGAGAGATTCCAGCCAAAGAAAAAGAAATTTGAGTTTTAGACACGTTCTAGAGCACGCTCTAATCCGGATTCCCTGAAACGGGAATCTGGATTTCTGTTACAAATTTTGACACATCGTCGGTGAGCCCGTAATCAATCATAGTGATTTCTTTGGAAAAGCCGCAGACGGAAAGCTTTTCTTTTTCAATATATTGCATGAGCTTTTCGTAATATTTTGCCGCATTTTCGTGGCTTCCCTGGAATTTCACAGTGACGCAGGTTTCCTCGGGAAGAACCAGGGTTTTACCTTTGAAATAATCTTCATCATCCAGGATAATAAATACGATCTCATAGGGATTGAACCGCTTTTCCAGCAGCCGCTCCCGGGAAAGGCCGATTCCTACCTTTCCCAGAAAGGCCATGGACATTTCTTCCTCCTGTTCCAGCTCCCGGATGGAGTATTCCAAGTCCAGATAGGATTTGGGTATCAGGTCTTTTTTAATGAGGGCAAGCCGCCGCGGACGTTTTGTTTCCAGGGTGATAGTGTCTAGGACGGAGGCGAGGGCGTCGTTTAGCTGGCTTAAACGGTTTTCGATTTTTCTCTGAATCAGAAGAAGCTCTTGCTGGCGCAGCAGTACCTGCTCCTTTTGGCGTAGCAGCATGGACTGAATCTGCTCAATATTTCTGTTTTTCAAGAATTTAGCAATTTCTTCCAAAGGCATGTCCAGGGCACGCAGATATCGGATGGTATTGATGCATTCAAACTGTCTGGCGCTGTAATAGCGGTATCCGGTAGCCGGGTCTTTGTATTCTGGCTGTACCAGATCGATTTTTTCGTAATGGCGCAGGATGCTGACACTGATATGAAACAGCCGGGACACCTCACCGATATGAAACAGTTCGTTGTTTTCCATATGCTTTTCCCTCATATAATACATAGATAAGCGTGTAAAAGGCCATGATACCAGATACAATCGGAGCAATCATACCGAGCCGTCCCAGATCGTTCGGGAAATACCTTCCGAACAGGTAAACCATGGGAATCCTGAGAAGAAGGGCGCCCGCACAGCTGCTTATCATAGTCCACAAAGTTTTCTGGCGGCCGTTTAGGTATCCGTTGAGGCAAAAAACAAAGGTTACCAGAATATAATCATAGCTACAGGAACGAAAGAATGGAATACCGGCGGCTATGACACCAGGATCGTCAGAGAAAACGTGGATCATGGACTGGGGGCTTATCTGGGCCCAGAGCCAGAACAGCGCCGAAACGAAGAGTGCGAAGCTTAAGCCATACCAGAGAGATTTCCTGGCCCGCTCCGGCTTACCGGCTCCTGCGTTCTGAGCGGTGATGGCAGCCAGGGCATTGGCCATGGAGGTGGCGGAGAGCATGGCAAATACATCGAATTTACTGCTGATTCCCACAACGGATGCGGCATAGACGCCGCAGCTATTCATGATGGTGGTCAGATACAAAAAGGAAATGCGTATCATCAGCTCCTGGAAGGAGATGGGGATGCCGACTTTTGCCAGTTTCCGTACAAGAAAGCCCGCAGGCCGGAAGGAGGGAAGGGTAAAGTCAAAAATAAAATTGTTCTTTTTTAAATAGATGACGGCAATTCCCATGCTGATGGCCTGGGACGCTACGGTGGCCAGGGCTGTTCCGCTTACTCCCATGGAACAGTATTTTACAAGAATAAAGTCTAAAACTATGTTAATGGCACAGGAGACTCCCACAAAAACCATAGGGCGGGTGGAATCTCCATAGCCCCGGAGGATGGCGCTGATGGCATTATAGCCGCAGATAAAAATGTTGCCGGCGGAACAGATGGCCACATACCGCATGGTCAGGTCAAAGGATTCTGACGGGGTATTGAGGAGCGTAAGAAGAGGACGTTCAAAGCCTAACATCAGAGCGGTCAGAAGAAGAGCCACTATCGTAAACACGGTGAGAGTGGTGCCGATGGTTTTTTTAACTAGATCATACTGCCGGCTTCCCATACCGTCCCCAATGAGAATGGTGCTGCCAAGGGTTAATCCGGTGATAAGGCTGGTGACGATCTGCGTCACCTGGGTTCCGGTGGAGACGGCAGCCACGCTTTCCGCGCCGCAGTACCGGCCAACAACAAACAGGTCAACGGCTCCGTACAGGGATTGTAAAATATTGGCAATGAGAAACGGGACTGCGAAAAGCAGCAACGTTTTTAAAAGGTTGCCTTCGGTGAGATTGTTTTCTTTCATGAATTTTGCCTGCCTTTTTCTATGATGAATATAAGCATAAACCCTATAATAGTTGTAGAGTCAAGAACAAAAAAAGTCAACTGTTTTTTCATATGCCCATTTAAAATTGCCAGCGGCAAAGGGAGACATGCGAGGGAACAGTAACGTCCGAAGGACATGTATTGCGGGAGGCCCGGATGGGGATACACAATAGAGATGAAACATGATATAATGTACAGCGAAACAAAGAAAAGGGAGGCGGCAGAGGTGGAAGGAAAAGGGGCTTATGAATCTCCGGTTTTTAAAGAGCAGAAAGCAAAGGAAGAGCTATCCGACATCTGTATGGAAATTTTACGGGATGCCAGAAATGAATTATATCTTTCCATGCGCTTTCTGGATGTGGCCCTAAGCTCCTTATATTTTGTGCCGGATTTTGCGGTGTGTGGACTTGGAACCGATGGAAATGGCTTGTTTTTTCATCCATCCGGACTGGCCTCCATGTACCGGAAAAATCGTATTTGTGTGAATCGTGCATATCTTCATTCCGTGTTTCACTGCCTGTTCTGTCATATGTGGACCAGGAAGAAACGGACGGGAGAGTATTGGAATCTGGCCTGCGATATTGCGGTGGAGTCTATCATTGACGGCTTTCAGATTCCCTGTATCCGTATTCCTGTTTCTTTGGCGCGAAGGGAATTTTATGAACGGTTAAGAGCCCGTATCCGTGTTTTAAATGCTGAAAGTATTTATCATGCCCTTCAGGAAATGAAGCTTTCGGAAGGAGAATATAGCCGTCTGACAGCGGAGTTTATTCGGGATGACCATTGCTTTTGGGAAACGGAGAAGAAGCCGCCGCGGCCCAGCCGGACCAGGAATAAAAAAGAGGACTGGGACGATAAGCGGGAGAAAATGCAGCTGGAGATGGAAGCATTTTCCGAGGACCCATCGGATGGAGAAAAAGAACTGCAAAATCAGTTATCTATTGAAAACCGGGAACGGTATGATTACCGGAAGTTTCTGAGAAAGTTTTCTGTTTTGAAGGAAACCGTTCAGGTGGACCCGGATGCCTTTGACTACGTGTTTTATCACTATGGAATGGAGCTTTACGGAAATATGCCGTTGATTGAGCCGTTAGAAACAAAGGAAATCCGCCGGGTGGAGGATTTTGTGATTATAATTGACACATCCATGTCCTGCTCCGGGGAGCTGGTGAAAAGATTTCTGGAGGAGACTTACACGGTACTTACCCAGAGGGAGAGCTTTTTCAGAAAGGTGAATATCCACATCATCCAGTGCGACGATAAAGTACGCCAGGATGTGAAAATTGAAGAGGAAGACCAGCTTCGGGAATACATGGAGCATCTGACTTTGTATGGAATGGGCGGCACGGATTTCCGCCCGGCTTTTCTCCATGTGGATCAGATGAGAAAAGAACAGAAGTTTTCAAATCTCAGAGGACTTCTTTATTTTACGGACGGCCGCGGTATCTTTCCGGTGAAGATGCCGCCCTATGACACAGCCTTTGTATTCATGGAAGACAATTACACTGATGTGGATGTGCCGCCGTGGGCCATAAAGTTGATTTTGTCTCCGGAGAATTTGGAATCAGGAGCAGGAGAGGAAATAGAAGGATGAACATTAAGCGGGCAAAGGAAGAAATCAAAAATACCATCAAGGCTTATCTTCTAAAAAACAGCCATGGAGAGTATGAAATCCCTTCCATGAGACAGCGTCCCGTTCTTCTTATGGGACCGCCTGGAATTGGGAAGACACAGATCATGGAGCAGATAACCAGAGAATGTGGAATCGGCCTGGTTTCCTACACGATCACTCATCATACCAGGCAGAGCGCTATTGGTTTGCCGTATATTGAGGAAAAAACGTATGGAGGCCGGAAAAAGCATGTGACAGAATACACCATGAGTGAGATTGTGGCAGCCATTTATGATAAAATAGAGGAAACCGGGTTAAAGGAAGGGATTTTATTTATTGATGAAATCAACTGCGTGTCAGAAACCCTGGCTCCGGCCATGCTTCAGTTTTTACAGTATAAGACTTTCGGCAACCATAAAATTCCCGATGGATGGATCATTGCAGCCGCGGGGAATCCGCCGGAGTATAATAAATCCGTGAGGGATTTCGATATCGCCACTTTGGACCGTGTGAAAAAAATCAACGTTGAGGCGGATTTTGCCGTCTGGAAGGAATACGCGAAGCAGGCGGATGTTCACCCTGCGGTCCTTTCCTATTTAACAGCCAGGCCTCAGCACTTCTGTCAGGTGGAAACTACCGTGGACGGAAAGATTTTCGCAACACCGAGAGGATGGGAGGACTTATCCGGATTTTTGCAGGTATATGAGAAAATTGGTCTGGCCTGTGACCGGGATGTGGTGTCCCAGTATATCCAGCATCCCAAAATCTCCAGGGATTTTGCTAACTATCTGGAATTGTATCATAAATACCAGGATCAGTACCAGATCGAAAACGTGCTGGCGGGGGAGCGGAATGAGAGGCTGATGGAGCAGGCGGCAAGGGCGCCTTTTGACGAGAAACTTTCCGTGGTAGGGCTCCTGCTTTCCGGGCTTTATGTGGAATTTAAGAAAGCTGGAAGAACAGAGGATTATTTGGAGCTGTTGTTTGAAAAATTAAAGGAATTCAAAGGATGCCTGAACGCAGGAGAGGAGGAGCCTCTGGGGAGTCTTTCAGGAATTTTGGAACGGTTCCAGGAAGAGTTTGACGGAAAAAAGCGGGCGGGCCTCCTCACCAGGGGAGAGCAGTACCGCTGTCAGGATGTTTCTGACACGCTGATGCGCTATTTTAATACTGTCAGAGGAGAAGCCCTGAGGGAGGGAGATGAAGTCTTTGAACGGATTGCGGGAATGTTTGGAGAAGAAAGGAAGCAGTATGAAGCTCTGTGCGGAAGTGTCCTTTCCATGCTGGAACACGCCTTTGATTTTATGGAAGGCACCTTTGGAAACGGACAGGAAATGGTTATTTTTATCACAGAGCTCAATACCAGCTATGATGCTGTGCGGTTTTTAAGTGAAAATCCCTGTGAACGGTATTACCAGTATAATAAGGAACTGCTGTTCGAAGACAGAGAAGCTGATATTTTAAGAAGACTGGATCGTTTGGGCGAGTTTTCTTAAGCCGTAGAAAGCTGTAAAAAGAGGAGAAGAATATGCAATATGAAGGAACTCTATACCGTCCGCCCAGCGAGGCGTACAGCCTGATTATTCAGGTCACCATCGGATGTGCTCATAACAGGTGCACCTTCTGCAACATGTACCGGGAGAAAAAGTTCCGCGTGAGAACCAGAGAGGAGATCATGGGGGATTTGGACGAGTGCCGCGATTATTATGGGGACCGGGTACGCCGGGTCTTCTTTGCAGACGGTGATGCGCTGGTAGTAAAGACGGAAATGCTCTTGGAGCTGCTTGCGTATGTTCACAAAAATTTCCCCCATGTGGAACGGATTTCTTCTTATGGAACAGCAAAGGATGTGCTGAAGAAATCAGAAGAGGATTTAAAAGCTCTGGCGGCAGCGGGGCTGGAGCTTATCTATATTGGGGCGGAATCGGGAGATGACCGCGTTTTGGAGCACATCCAAAAGGATGTGATGGCTGCCGATATCATTGCCGCCGGACAGAAATTAAAGCGCTGCGGCTTAAAGACTTCCGTGACGTTAATTTCCGGTCTGGGCGGCAGAAAGGGAATCCGTGACCATGCCATCAAATCTGCTGAGCTGATCACCGGAATGAATCCGGAGTACGCTTCCTTTCTGACCCTGCGGCTCTATGAAGGGACACAGATGAATGAGGAGGTGAAGCGCGGGGAGATGGAGCTCATCACCCCGGACGAGATTGTGGAGGAGATGGAGCTGTTCTTAAGTCATGTGGATTCCCCTGGAACCGTTTTCAGAACCAATCACGCCTCCAATTATGTGGTACTTGCCGGAACCCTCAACGAAGACATTCCGCAAATGTTAGCGGAGCTGGAGCTTGTGAAGAAAAAGCAGCGGTACAGGCTGGAGGAGTGGAGACGGCATATCTAGTGTACTGTCTACATTATATTCAGCCAAACCTCCTTGTCTACTCGCCCATCTGCTGCGTTGGATTTTCTAGCCGTAGCCACCGCTACGCCGTCAAAAATCCGCCTTGCAGATGAACGACTATCCTGCGGAGTTTAGCCAGATATAATATAGCCAGCACACTAGCAGGCCAGAGTCAGAACGGCCGTCTGGTTTTTTAAATGTTTGTCAAGGATGAGGGTGTTGGTGTTATAGGTTACTACATTGTTGCAGTGGCTGGTGTATTCCTCCAGGCGTCCGATTACCGGATAGCCGAAAGTATCCGAGCGGTAATGCATGGGGATCACCACGCGTGGGGAAAGGGCCGTAACCAGCGCTTTTGCCTGAACGGCGTCAATAGTGTAGTAGCCGCCCACAGGAATGAGAATGGCATCCAGGTGTTTTAGCTGGTCCATTTGCTGGTTTGTAAGGGCACATCCAAGGTCTCCCATGTGGGCAACCCGGAAGTCTCCGGCCTCCAGAATATGGATCCGGTTCGTTCCCCGTAAAGCACCTTGGGCATCGTCATGCCAGGTGTCAATCTTCAGAATGTTAAAGGGGTTTGAGGCTTTAGACTCCTTGAGGGTGACTGCTTCGGTAAACCCATGATCGCTGTGTTCATGGCTGCAGAGAACGCGGTTGGCAGTTAAAGACAGCGGGTCCAGACCGGGAACAGAGCCCGGAGCATAAGGATCCAAAACAATGGAATAGTTATTATAAGAGACGGTAAAGCAGGAATGACCATGCCATGTAATCAATAAATTTCCCATAAAATCCCTCCTGTAAAGCAAAATTTTTCTGATTCTATTTTATCACGGAAATGAAATTCGTACAAATAATTTTATGAGGAAAGGGACATATGCTTTGGCCTCATTACGATACTGGCTCCCGGTCAATAAACAGAGCGATTGACCGGGGAGTGAATCGTAACTATTTGACGGTCAGGCGCATCAGCGTCTCCTGTGCGTCTCTCTTTCATAATAAAAAATATACTGCTGCATTACTCCGGCGAATCCCTTATATCTGGAAAAATATCTTTGAATCAGCAGATCATACACCTTTGTTTCCGCGAGACCTTCGGGGAGACGGGTTTGTGGGGCATACTGGCTTAAAAGAATTTTCTTTATCCAGGTATCCACGGGAAAAGCGCCGATGTGATGCAGGCCGAACAGGCAGACACAATTTGCTACCTTTTCCCCAATTCCATAAAACTGTTTTAGGTATGTTAAGGCCGAGAGATAGTCCATACAAGTAAGCCGGGGGAGGTCTAACCGGCCTTCACAGGCATCTTCACAGACCTGCTTAATATATTTGGCACGGTATCCTAATTTCAGCGCCAGAAGGTCCTTGAGGGCAGCCTGAGAAAGCTGTTGGGGAGAGGGAAACGTGTAATAGCAGGCCGGGCCGTTCGGGATGCGAAGATTCTCAGGAATCTCCAGCCGGGTGCCATAACGGACACTTAAAAGTTCCACTAAAGCGCGGATATTTGGAATAGTCTTTTGCTGGGAAATAATGAAGGTGAGAATCATTTCCCATAAATCCTGCCGCAGAATGCGTATTCCGCTTCCATATTTTGCGGCTTGTTTTAAGTATGTGTCCTCCGGGTTTGCGGAGTCAATGAACGCCTGATAGTCCGTTGCCAGATCAAAGTACTGCTCCCAGAAAGAAAACTCTTCCTCTGCACAGGAGAACGTTACGGTTTGTTCCTGCTGGGAAATAACAAGAAAATGGCTTCCGCTTATAACAGAATATCCGGCCCCATAGGGAACCATCCGGAAGCACTGTCCGGAATCAGCGATCTGATCTATATGAAAGCATGACAAATTTTTTTGTATCATAAATACCTCGCGTATGTATTTCTTTATAGATTTTCCCCATCGGGTGAACGCCCGATGCTTCTTGTCCGCGATACGCGGGCAAGAAGATGCCCCCGCCCCGTGAACTGAAACGATTTTCCAGACAAGAACTAATTTTTTGTGACGAGCATATTGAAAAAGATTTTTGCATATGCTATAATGCCAATAGGCAAAAAAGAGATAAAAAGTCCATGTGGGCGAAAGAAACGAATCCCCAGAGCGGTATGGCAGTACCGTCTGAGGATTCTTCTTTTCTTTTATAGTGGCAAAGCCCCCACTAGTTGTTGCTTTTGTTGTCGCCGTCTAACCATTTGATGATGTAGTGGCAGGCTACACCTCCCAAAACGGAGACTAAAAAAGAGATAAAAAATTCCATGTGAACACCTCCTCCCTGTTGCGGGTATCGGTGAGCAACGAAAGAATTATAACATAGTATTCAACATTCTTCTACAATTAATTGTTAGAAAAGACGTAAAGATATAAAAGAGTTTCTGGTTGTCAGAATCTGATGTTCGTTACCTCTATGAACATCCAGAAAAATACATGACAGCAGTCATGGTTTTCTGTTTCAGATCCGGCATGGTAGAGATAAATTGGCAGACTTCCTCTTGTGAAGGGACGTAGGGGAGATAGGTGTCGAACCTGCGGATGGGGAGTTGTGTAGCATCCCAGGGTTTGTGCAGGACATAGAGCGTAAAAAAACGGAGCTGGGAGATGCAGGCATTCCTTGTCCTGTCAGACAGATTTTTTTCTTTTTGGAGCCAACGGATAAAATCGCGAAGCTCCTCCCAAGAAACATCCAAGGGCATCTTGTGGAGGATATTTTTAAGATAGTCCAGATAAGCACGGATATAGGTAGAATAAGATTTAATCGTATGGTCAGAAAGACCGCGCAGGGAAACCATTTCCCGGAAAGTATTAAAATAATCGTCCATAATGGGACCTCCTTAGTAGTAAATGATGGAATAGCTGAGGGACATCATTGCTCAGGAGGCGGACGATAAATATTTTCAGATATGTAGTTGTTGAGAGTAAAAATCCATGATAAAATAAGCATAGCAGTTTTTGGTATAGTTGATTGCTTGTGATAGGGGTATCTCAACAATACAATATATATTCAAAAACTGCTACTATTTTATGAAAAAGTGGTGGTTTCACCTACTTAGGGCTAGCCGCCGCGCTAGCGGCTTGGTACAATGTCGACAGACATTATACCTGTGCATCTGGTTTCTGCGTTTACCGCAGAAATCCAGGTACTGGAATCCGCAGGAGAATAGCATGTCGAAGACATGGTATAATATCGACAGATATTATACCCGCGCCGATTCGCGTCTGTCCAAAAGGACAGACAAATTCCTTAGCGAATCGTGTGCATCCCGCGGAGCATAGCATGTCGGAGACATGGTATATATGGAAGAAAAATTACAGGAAAAATTAAAAAAGTAACGGAGGGTGAAGATGAGAGCAGATATGAATCGTAAAATTGCGGCCCGGGTGACGGAGGAGCTAAAAAAGAGGAATATGGAGGGTTTTTACTACGAGACTGCAGAGGAAGCAGTAAAAGCTGTTCTGGAAATGATGGAACCGGAGGCACTTGTAAGCTGGGGCGGCTCGGCAACGCTAAAGGAAACCGGGCTTTTGGAACGCTTAAAAGAAGCGGGGCACAATCTGCTGGAATATCCGGAAGAAGAAAAAAAGACCATTGGAAGTCCTGTATTTTCTCAGGTCGCCGGCTGTGACTATTTTCTGATGGGGACCAATGCTATCACATTGAAGGGAGAGCTGGTAAATATTGACGGCGCCAGTAACCGACTGTCCTCTCTGCTTCATGGCCCCAAACATGTGATTATTATAGCGGGAATGAATAAACTTGTGAAAACAGTGGAAGATGGAATCCACAGGATTCAGACCTCCGTGTGTCCGTATATTGCAGACCAGAGCAGCCGGAAAACGCCATGTGCAGTCACAGGAGTCTGCGTGGACTGTCAGTCCCCGGATTGTATGTGCTGTAATATTGTCATCACAAGGAGGTCCCGGTATACCGGAAGAATCAAGGTGATTCTTGTGGGAGAGACGCTTGGAATCTGAGAAGAAGCATAATCCGCATGCAGGACAGATACCGGAAGATTATGAGTCAGTGATACAAGACATGAGAGTCAAATTTTCGGACAGCCTAAGGGGGATTTTTTGTGGATAAAATAGCTGTTTTAATTCCATGCTATAATGAGGAAAAAACAATTGAAAAGGTAGTACGTGATTTTCAATATGCTTTACCAGAGGCAGTCATCTATGTATACGATAATAATTCTGAGGATAAAACTGCCGAGATTGCAGAAAGTGCAGGTGCGGTTGTCCGGCATGAGTATCGGCGCGGAAAAGGGAACGTAGTTAGAAGAATGTTTCGTGAAGTTGATGCAGAGTGCTACCTTATAGTAGATGTAGATGATACTTACCCGCCGGGAGTAGCAAGGGAGATGGTGGAGGGAGTGTTTTCAAAAAAGGCAGATATGGTAGTTGGAGATCGTTTGTCGTCTGCCTACATGGAACAAAACAAGCGACTATTTCATGGTATCGGAAATTTTGTGGTACGCAAAAGCATCAATACTTTATTTAAAAATGACATAAGAGATATTATGACAGGGTATCGGGCGTTTAGTTATGAGTTTGTAAAAACTTTTCCTGTTTTATCAAAAGGCTTCGAAATTGAGACAGAAATGAGTATTCATGCAGTAGATAAAAACATGTGTATTGAAACTAAATACATATTCCGATGGGATTAAAGTAATGCGTACAATTATCGGCCTGTATCGGATGTATAAGCCTATGAAATTTTTTGGCGGAATTGCATTGATATTGGCAGCGCTGGCGTTTATTTTTTTCATGCCTGTAATGGATACCTACATAAAGACAGGACTCGTGCCGAACTATCCTACATTAATTGTGTGTGGTTTTACTGTAATTGCTGCGATTCAATCCCTTTTTGCGGGCTTGATTCTGCAAACCTTTATACAGAAAAACAGGCAGGACTTTGAAATGGACTTACAACAGGTTGCGATATTAAGAAATTTGAAAAACGACAAGGGCTGATAATGCAGATTGACATATTTGACGAACTTAGAGTATAATCATCGTTGGTAAAAACAGAGGTGACTTATCAAAAGATAGTCTATGAGGTGGCAGAGGAGAGAATGAAATGAAAAAGATATTTTTAAAAGGCTGCCAGGATGATATCAAAATATTTTCCATATTTATGTTGGCAATTAGTCTGATTTTTTATCTTTTCTTTGCTGTTTATGATGGTGTCGTATTTTTACCGGATTCATTCAGTTACATAGATATGCTAAGTTATAGAGAGCCGATTTATCCAATATTTTAGGCATACTTAGGTTCTTTTTGCCAGGTTATAATTCGAGTTCGGATGCGTATCTGCTTGCAGTAATATTCGTGCAAAGTATTTTTACGGCTTTATCCACATGGTCTCTGACGGCGTATCTTATGAAAGAACTTGAACTTCATAAGATTTTTTCGATGCTTATCCTCCTTACATTATGTATGCCTTCTTTTGTTTGGAGAGTCATAATATGGAATAACTCTATATATTCAAACAGCATTGTGTCTGAGGGTGTTTCGATTTCATGCTGGCTTCTTTTCTTCCGATTTTTATTTGAATATGTAAACCATCAAACAACGAAAAGCTTCTCCCTTTGCTATGTGCTTTCTTTTGTTTTAATTTCTATTAGAAAACAATTGTTTATTTCGTTGATTCTGCTAATCATTTGTGTGCTGGCCGTTTTTTTCAGAAAGAATCAATACCGAAAGGGAATTGTGAAGGCTTTCATCTGTTTTATATGTATCCTCGGTGGCAGTATGGTTTTTGATTTGGGTTATAACTATGCAGTCAGAGGAGAAGTGGTGAGACATTCAGGGGATACTCGTTTTATTACTACTATGGCGTTTTATACGGCGGATCGAGGGGATTCCCGGTATATAGAGGATGATGATGTCAGAGAAATTTTTCTGAAAATTTATGATAGCTGTGATGAAAAAGGATTATTGAAAAGTTCAGCAGGTGATGGATGGGTTAACCGCATTTCTCATCTTATAGATTCCTATGATGGGATTCAGTTATATGTCATGTGGCCAGCTATCTATGAGGCTGTTGAGAATAACTGCCAGTGTGACGGAGCTGCATTAGATAAAAGAGTGGATGATATCATGGATATTATTAATCATTCAATTATTCCCCGTAATTTCCTGGAATTATTTAATGTTTTTGCAGATAACTTTGTATTGGGACTCGTGATGACCGTTTCTCATAGACGTTATTCTATGTTGAGATGGTATAGTCTGATTGTTTACTTATGCTATTTGCTGTTGCTAATTTATTCTCTATGGAGAAAAGAGGATAAAAAAGTATGCTTGTTTGCCATATTAACTTTAATTTCCATGATAGTGAATGTAGCTTTCGTATCATTAGTAATTTTTAGTCAGACAAGATATATGATTTATAATACGGCGTTGTTCTATGTAAGCTTTCTTTTGATGGCCAAATCATTTTTGAAAAAATTTAAACAGAAATAAAGCAGATGGATATTTTAAAAGAAAATACGAATCTCTCGCAGAAGATCAGGTATTACAAACACTGATTTCTATAAGAGGTTCGTATTTTAAGATTTAGAGGCTGAAAAATGATATTAACCGACAGCCCCTTGCACGCGGAGCTTTTTCGTTATTATTTACATCGCTTTTTCATTTGCCTTTGCCTGAAATTTCTCATTCTGGATGATAAAACGCTCGTGGCGGCCTTCACCAATCTTTCCCTTTTCATCATAAACGGCTACATGGAATACCAGACGGCGGCCGTCAATTTCTGTCAGTTCGCTTTCGCACCAGACTCTCATTCCGAATGGAGTTGGGGCATCATGAGTGATGTTCAAAAGAGTTCCGACGGTTCCGCAGCCCTCATCCAGAAAGGCAGCTACGCTTTTCCATGCCGTCTTTTCCATGAGAGCCGTCATGGCCGGGGTAGCAAACACGTCCAGGGTTCCGCTTCCCATGGTTTTGGCAGAATTTGCCTCAGATACAATGGTTTCTTCTTTCCCTTTTATTCCGACTTCCAACATGGCAGATACCTCCGATTCAAAATTATGCGAAAAACAGTTTAGCCGAACTGTTACCGCTTAAATTATAAAATACTTTACTTAGAATTGCAAGAAAAGAGGAAAACATGGTATAATGTTCACGAAAGCAATGAGCAGTGCGGAAAAAATTCGGCAGAAAGCTGCGTCGTGCTTGCACGAAAGCAGCATTCTGTTGGATTTTTTCCATAGGGCGAAAGCCCGTGAGCGAGAAGGAGCGAAGCGAATTCGAGCGTGCACTGCGGACCCGAAGCAGAAAGCTGCGTCGAGCGTGCCTATAAGCAGCTATCCGCCGGATTTTTTC
>CAJUIP010000008.1 GCA_910586315.1 uncultured Lachnospiraceae bacterium
AAGACGACGCCCTCTCACGGCGTAAACCCGGGTTCGATTCCCGGACAGGTCACTTGCTGCTGCGATATGATGCAGCAGCATTTTTGCTGGATGCTTCCGTGGCTCAGTTGGTAGAGCAACGCATTCGTAATGCGTGGGTCGGGGGTTCGAGTCCCCCCGGGAGCTTTGAAAATAAAGTGTTTTAAGAAACAAAAAGGTGGTCGTTGCAAAATAACAGATTTCCACAATATATAGTTCTGAAATCCGGCGAATTCGTCTATATATTGCAGAAAAGGGAAATTTTGCGACGGTCCCTTTTTTCGTTTTTCATGCACAGATGACGTATTACTCTGCATAGACGCTTGAATCCAAAGCGTCTATTTGTCAGATAGTAGTGACTTCTGGACAGGCTTAAGTGGTTTTTATGTGTTTCCGGTACCGCAAAGGCGTTGTATGCATATATTTTCGGAACACTTCGATAAAATAGCTGGAACTTCCAAACCCAATATTATACGCAATTTCACTGACTGACGCATCGGTACTGCGGAGCTGTTCAATCCCTTTTGACAGGCGGAACATCTGGACATAAGAAAAGATGGTTTCGCCTGTCATCTTTTTGAAAAAACGGCAGCATTCACTGGCGGACAGGGCGGCCTGTGCCGCCACATCCCTGACGGTAAACGTTTCCTCATAGTGTGTATGGATATAGTCAAGAATCATCTGAAGCCTCTGGTTTTCCTGCGTTTTTCGGACAGAACCCCTGTCATTCGGGACAGGATGGTTCCGGATCAGCTTTAACCAGATTTTTCCAAGAAGCAGGGCACACTCATACTCATATGCAAAGGGCTGTTCGTCGGTAAGCCGGCTGATGTTCTGAATGGCTTTTAGAACACAGCGCTGCCAGGGCTCTGCTTCGTCCAGGAGAACGAAGGCAAAGGCGGGAAGGTTCAGATAGGGCAGAACATAGTTCTGTTCCAGAATACTGCCGTCAAAAAAGCGAAGGAGCTTCGGGTGAAAATCGAGACAGAGGTAGGCGCTGTCAGGATCCCCTGCTGGTTTTGCCATGTGAAGAAAACCGCTGTTTATGAAAATCCCCTGCCTCTGATTCAGCCTGCAGCGGTGCTGGCCCACAGCGAATTCGATAGAGCCGGCGGTTACGATGCAAAATTGCATCTCCTTGTGCCAGTGCCAGTTGGTAAAACCAAGGACATTGCGGCTCATGACGGAATGATAGACTGCCACAGGAAATTCAAAGGTTCCGTGAAGGGTTGTTTCCCGGTTGTTATGGTCGATGGGGATGTCGTAAACCTGCATGTTTGCAATACCTCAATATTGTTATATTTTTAGAGTATATTATGATATACATATCAGGAAAAGTCAATATAATGATAGATAAGATTTGGTGCAGGCAGCAGATATTTCGCCGGCGATATTCATTAATGAGGATGGAGGAAAGGATAATGGAAAAACAAACAGGATGGACAGAGGAATACGGACAGGCGCTGATTGACTTCTACCGTCAGACCATACGGACACGCAGCTATTCGGATGAGGAAGGCGACATGGCCAGACTGACGGAGGCAAAAATGAAGGAACTGGGCTTCGATGAGGCATATATTGATTCCACGGGAAATGTGGTGGGACGAGTGGGAAACGGACCTAAGGTCATCCATTTTGATTCCCATATGGACAATGTGCGGGTCAATGATCCGGAAGACTGGATTGTACCTCCTTTTTCGGCGGAAATCGTAGACGGACAGGTCTACGGCCGGGGAAGCGTGGATATGAAGGGCGGCCTCAGCGCGTCGCTATTTGCGGCTGCTCTTGCAAAGAGGCAGGGGCTTCTGGAGGGAAAGACGGTTTATGTTACCGGCTCCGTGTGTGAAGAGTACTGCGACGGCGTGTGTCTGGAGCATTTTTACAGAGAAAGCAATGTGCGGCCGGATGTGTGCGTGATCTGTGAACCTTCAGACAATACTATCACTTTGGGCCACACGGGAAAGGTCCAGGCTGTGATTAAGACCTATGGTGTATCCGCTCACGGTTCGGCTCCGGACAAGGGCATGAATGCCGTGTATGAAATGGCGGAGATTATCCGCCGGGTAGAAGAGCTAAATAGGAAGCTTGGCACCGTACCCGGAGGCGGAACCATTGTGCTGTCCCATATTTCCTGTGAAACAGTGTCTCTCAATGCGGTTCCCAGCCAGTGCCGGATATATCTGGACCGCCGGCTGCGCCCGGGTGAATGTGTGGAACAGGTAAAGGGGGAAATGGAGGCGTTAATTGCCGGCAGGCAGAGGGCGTCCTGGGAACTGGGAACCCTGCGCCGCACCAGCTGGACAGGCGGGGAGCTGGTATATGAACCTGCTCATGAACCCTGGAAAATTGATGAGGACGCTTCTCTGACAGTGACCTGCAGACAGGCCTATGAGAATGCGTTTGGCCAAAAGCCTGAGCGGTATGATTTCTGGGATTTCGGAACCAACGCCGTGGTGCCTGTTTCCATGGGGGTAGCTACCATCGGTTTTGGCCCAGGGGAATACAAGCTGGCGCATATGACTAACGAGCACTGCGACCCTGAAAAGGTGAAAGACGCCTGCCGGTTTTATACGGAACTGATCAGGCTGCTGTGAAAGGATCCAATTCTTTCAATCAGGACCATGCATGAGGAGATGATGAGGAGGAATCAGGGATGGATGGCAGAATAAAAGCAGTCCGTTTGAATCACGAGCCGGGAAACTCCCGGTATCCGGTGGAACGGTTTGGAATAGCGTGCGCCCGAAAGGCACAGAGATTTCATAAAACATTTCCGGAGTACTCCATGACGCCGCTGGTGGATTTAAAAGCTCTGGCCGAGAAATCAGGAGTGGGGCATATCTATGTGAAAGATGAGAGCTTCCGGTTTGGATTGAACGCGTTCAAAGTATTGGGAGGAAGCTATTGTATTGGAAGCTATATGGCCAAATGCCTGGGGCAGGACATTAGCCAGGTGTCCTGGGATATGCTAAGGAGCAGAGAGACCAAAAAGTGTCTTGGCAGCCTGACCTTCGTAACGGCGACAGACGGAAATCACGGACGGGGAATCGCCTGGACAGCGAACCGTCTGGGACAGAAAAGCGTCGTTTATATGCCGAAAGGGAGCGCCCGGGAGAGACTGGAGCATATTCGCGAATTGGGAGCGGAGGCTTCAATTACAGAATTTAATTATGACGACACGGTCCGGTATGCCAGTGAGATGGCTGAAAAAAACGGCTGGATCCTGGTACAGGATACGGCCTGGGAAGGGTATGAGGAGATTCCGGGTCTGATTATGGAAGGGTATACGACCATGGCTTTGGAAGCCTGGGAGCAGCTGGAAGGGGTAAAGCCTACCCATATCTTTCTCCAGGCGGGGGTAGGAGCTATGGCAGGAGCTGTTGCGGGTTTTTTCTCCAGCTTGTGGCCTGGTACGGAAAAGCCAATTATAACGATTGTGGAACCGGATAAAGCGGATTGTATTTACCGCACGGCAAAGGCTGACGACGGAAAGCTTCATAAGGTAAAGGGAGCCATGGATACCATCATGGCAGGACTTGCCTGCGGGGAACCATGCCTGACCGGCTGGAATGTGCTTCGGGACTATGGAGACTGGTTTGTCTCGATGCCAGACCGGATCGCGGCAAAGGGAATGCGTATTTTAGGCAATCCCGCGGGAAATGATCCGAGGATGATATCAGGAGAAAGCGGTGCCGCAGCCGTTGGATTTGCCGCAGAAGTGCTTCGGGAGAAAACACTGGACTGGTTAAAGACGGAATTAAAGTTGAACCGGGAATCCCGTATCCTGTGCTTCTCCACAGAAGGGGATACGGACCGGGAGAACTACCGGCGGATTGTGTGGGATGGTTTGTACTCGTAATACGTGGGTCGAGGGTTTTAGTTCCAGGTGCTTATGTGCTGTATATGATGGGAAAAGGCGTGTAATCGTGAAGACTGCACGCTTTTTTGTTTCATAGGAAAGACCTTGTTACGTTAATGTATAAAAGTAAGATGGCCGAAGGTCTTTCCCATGAAACAAAAAGCACTTCGTGCTTAATATCGCACTACGGCGGAAAGGAAGATGTCGCTGTCGCGACCCGCCGCAGGCGGAGAATCCTGCAGCGCAGGATTCTTTTTAATTATGGAGATAAGCCAGTATGGTTTTTGCCAGAAATCGTCTGTTATCTTGACAGAGGGAATCGCTTTTGTGTATACTTAACCCAGTGCATGGATACGTTTACATATGCCGCCTGTTTTGCGGCAGACTTCTACAGGAAATGTGCCGGCACGCCAGTGTGTTGTGAAGGAGAACAGAAGCTATGAATCCAATGGTCAGCATTATCATTCCAGTATATAATGCGGAAAAAACCATACGACGCTGTGTGGACAGCGTATTGAATCAGGAATATAAAGATACCGAGCTGCTGCTGGTGGACGATGGAAGCACCGACTTAAGCGGCCAGATTTGTGATGAATATGCAAGAAAAGATTCCAGGGTCTGTGTGATCCATAAAGAAAATACAGGGGTTTCCGATACAAGAAATCTGGCCCTCGAAAGGGCGCGGGGCATATATCTTCAGTTTTTGGACAGTGACGACTGGATAAGCCCGGATGCCACAAGTCTTATGGTCCGGGCTGCCGGGGAAAGCGGCTGCGATATGGTGATTTCCGACTTTTACCGGGTGGTGGGAGAACGTGTTTCCCATAAGGGGGACATTGAGCCGGGAGGACTTCTTACCCGGGAGGAATTTGCAGGATTCATGATGGAGAAGCCGGCAGATTTTTATTATGGAGTTTTATGGAACAAATTGTTTCGCCGGGCTCTTGTGGAAGAAAACGGGTTAAGAATGGATAAAACCATAAGCTGGTGCGAAGATTTTATGTTCAATCTGGAATATATCCGGCATACAAAAACCATCTATGCCCTTCATGTTCCCATTTACTATTATGTGAAGACAAAGGGTTCCCTGGCAAGTCAGGGCTTAAGCATTACAAAGACCATAAAAATGAAAAGCATGGTGTTTTCTTATTACCATGATTTTTACAAATCTGTGCTGACGGAAGAAGATTATGAGAAAAACCGGCTGTCCGTTTACCGTTTCCTGGTGGATGCAGCCGGAGACGGCATCGTTCCCCTTTCTATCTTTCCCGGGTCCCGAAAGCTGGGGGATGAAAGGAGTACCGTAAACAGGGAAGCGCTGGAAAGCGAAGGCATTCTTATGGATGCCTACCGGGACAGGAAACTTCTGTCTCATTATCTGGAACCGGTGGCCATCAAGTACGATCTTACCCTGCCGGAAACCTGCCTGCTTTTATATTTAAGTCAGAAACCGCAGGTGAAATCCGTTAAGGGGCTTTCCGACGTTATCGGCATATCCCGCAGCCGTGTTCTGGTTGCACTGCAGAAGCTGGGGATGCGGGAAATTATAAAGGTGGAAGAGCAGATAAACGTCACGCTGCTTTCCAAAGCGGAGCCCATCCTTTCTGATCTGGCGGCGGCCCAGAGAGATTTTGAAAAAGCCAGGTTTTCAGGATTTGAGGAGGAGGAACTGATTTTATATGCCAGCCTATCCAATAAGATAAAGAAAAACATTGAGGCCGTACTTCAGGCGACGGGAGGAAAATAAATGGAAAAACAGATGGCATTTCATATCCTCGGAATCGGGGAAACAAAGGATCAGCAGGCCATTAAAACGGCGTATATAACGTTGTTAAAACAGACAAATCCAGAGGACGATCCCGAAGGGTTTAAACGTCTGAGAGAGGCCTATGAGGAGGCCATGGCCCTTTCTGAAAGGAAAGAGGAAGGAGAGGAAAAGGAAAAAACCGAAACAGATCTCTGGGTGGACCAGGCGGCCCGGATTTATGATAACATTGATACAAGGTGCGACAGGGAGGAGTGGGAGAAGCTTTTTTCTGACTCGCTCTGTGTGGATCTGGATACGTCTCTGGAGACCCGGGAGGCCTTTTTGGCATATTTAATGGATCACATAAATCTGCCCCAGGAAATTTTTAAGCTGATCGACGATACCTTCCAGATCCGCGCTGACAGGGAGATCTTAAGCCAGCAGTTTCCGGAAGATTTTCTGGATTATATTATTTACTATATGGAAAATAAGGAATTCATCGACTACAGCCTGTTTCTGGTTCCGGACCGGGAAAATGTGGATGTGGATGCCTATATAAGGAATTATCTGAACGTAAAACGTCAGGTGGACAGACACCAGTTCGAGGGAGCGGAGACGGCTCTATCGGATTTAAAGGCGTTTGGTCTGTATCATCCCTTTGAGGACACGGAACGTCTGCGTATTTTTATAGAAGAAAAGAGGCTGGAGGAGGCCCTTTCGCTTGCCGGCCGTCTGGAAGAGGAGTATGGAGAGAATTACTATGTTCTGATTTACTGCGGCGAAGCCAAATGGGCCGGAGGGGATCTGGAAGGGGCGCGCATGATATGGGAGAAAATCCTGTCTGATGTACCGGATCATTATATGGCAAAGACAGGAAAAATCCGATATCTGCTTCACGAAGAAAAGTATAAAGATGCCAAGGACCTGATGATTGAGATTCTCAATAAGAATGGCGAGGACGAAACGATTCTTGGCTACATGAAAACGGCCAATACGGCTTTGATTGCCCAGTACGAGGAAAAGCTTTCCGGAGAGTATGAAACGGAGAAAGAGCGGATGGAGGATCTGACGGATCTTGGCTGGTGTCTGTTCCAGAATGATCAGGTGAAGGAAGCCATCGCCCTTCTGGAACCGGAGGATGCGGCCGCCGGTGAAGAGTATTCCTATGTGAATTTATTCGGACGGCTTCTTTATAAGGATGAGCAGTACGAGAGGGCGCTGCCCCATTTGAAGCGCTGGCTGGAGCTGATTTTAGAGACTCCGGATGATGGGACGGAGGAAAACAAAAAGCGCCGGTCCCGGGAATTTCAGGCCAGATATATCATAAGCGGATGCTTTCTGGAATTAAAGGAGTTTGGGGAGGCTCTTTCTTATGTGGATTCCGCCATTCAGGCTGCCGAGGATGACGGCGACCGGATTTCCAGCATGCAGTACAAGGCCCAGATTCTGTTTCGGGATAAGCAGTATGAATTGTGCATTGATCTCTGCGACCAGATTCTGTCGGAAGATCCCCAGTATTATCCGTCCTATCTTCAGCGTCAGGAGGCGGCCTTTGAACTGAGAAAGGGACAACAGGTCGTGGATGATTATTACAGCGCCATCGGGATTTATAACGGATACTATAAGCCGTATCTTCTGGCGGCGGAGGTGTTCTTTTTCTATGACCAGTTTGAGGATGCCAAAGGCGTCATGGACAGGGCCAGAGAGAACCAGGTGGATTTTTCACCGAATATGAAACTGTATGAGGTAAAGATTTTAAGAAATCTGGCAAAAACCAGGGAGGAGCGGGAACCCCTCTTTGCAGTTTTAAAAGGGCTTTCAGAAGAAAACGGGGAGACGGATATCGAGGACACGTCTGAGGTGGAATTTGAGATTGCCCTTCTTCACTGGGATAATAATGACTATGACGCGGCTCAGAAGCATCTGGCCATTGCCATAGAGGAAAATCCTGACCGGATGCAGTACCACTTAATCAACGGCCATATTTATCTGGATAAAAAAGAATATAAAAAGGCCATCAAGGAGTATACAACGGCCGAGGAGGACTATGCGGATTCTCCTTCCGTCTATTATAACAGAGGCGTCTGCTATGAGGCTCTGGACATGAAGGAGCTTTCCAGAGAGGATTTTGAAAAAACCCTGAACTTAAAAGAGGGGTACCGGGATACCTGCGAACGGCTGGCCCGTTATTATAAAGCCCGGTATACCTCCCATTTCAAGAAGAAAGATTTTGAAACAGCCTTAGACTATATGAACCGTCAGATTGCAGCCAGGGAAAACTGTTATTACCTGGTGGAGCGGGGGCGGCTTTATATGGCAGCCTTTGAATTTCAACCTGCCATCCGGGACTTTAAAAAGGCTTTGGAATATGAGCCTGACGACTGGGCCTCCAATAATAATATGGGGTGCTGCTATAAGTATATGGGACAGTTTGAAACAGCCATCCAGTATCTGAATGAGGCTGTAAAGTGCATGGAAAACGGCCAGAAAAGCGTTCTGCCGTACAGCAATATGGCGGATTGCTATGAGAGTATGGGAGAGTATCAAAAGGCCATTGAATGCTACGAAAAGGATCTGGAGCTGTTCCCTGACCGGGATTCCTTCCGGGTGGAAATCGGACTTCTTTATACATATCTTGGGCAGTATGATAAGGCCCTGGAATATCTGGAAATGGTGCCGGGGGATGACGATTACCATGATAATGTATCGGATGTATACTTCCTTCAGGGAAAGAGAAAAGAGGCTGTCGCCGTTTTACAGGATGGAATTCGGGCGGCAAAAAACAATGCCGTGCGTTCCGACCGTTA
This sequence comes from uncultured Lachnospiraceae bacterium, assembly GCA_910586315.1. GTDB lineage: Bacteria > Bacillota > Clostridia > Lachnospirales > Lachnospiraceae > CANRXD01. The sequence continues at coordinate 8,429 of CAJUIP010000008.1, forward strand.
CCAGACCCTGGCAAACTTTTACATGGACTATGAGCGCAATTACAAAATGGCCGCTGTCATGTTCAAAAAGGCTCTTCGGGCGGAAGACCGGGAAAAGGAGCTTCATGAAATCGAATGGGAGCTGGCGGAGCTATACTTCCGCATGGGAGATAAAAAAGAGGCAAAGATTCACGCGAAGGAGTCTCTGGAGCATTTTAAAAAATCCAGATGGGCTACGGAGGAGGACTACTTAAATTATGGGGAGTACCGCCCGGCCCGGCTGATGCGCCATGGATGGATTTATGTGGCCCTGGGAGAAACGGAAAAAGGCCTCCGGATGTTTGAGGATATGAGAAGCTGCATCAGATGCAGACAGTGCCGCCGTCCGGGCTGCTACGAAAGCTTTTTGTTTTTAGGATATTATTATGAGGCCGTCGGAGACTATGAGAAAGCGCTTATGTGTTTCCGGGAGGGCTATAAACTGAATGATCACAGCATTAAATTAAGAGTTTCCATAGAAGAAATGGAAAAAATAACCGGGAGATAGACATGATTGTAGGAATTGATTTAGGAACCACCAATAGTCTGGTGGCATATTTTACTGAGGACGGGCCGAAGATTATTCCCAACCGGCTCGGAAAGAACTTAACGCCGTCCGTAGTCAGTATTGACGAGGAGGAGCAGGTGTACGTGGGAGAGCTGGCCAGGGAACGGATGCTTTTGTATCCGGACAGCGCTGCCAGTGTCTTTAAGCGTGATATGGGAAGCAAGAAGCAGTTTAAGCTGCTACACAAGACCTTTCTGGCAGAGGAGCTTTCCGCGCTGGTTTTGCGGGCATTAAAAGAGGATGCGGAGGCTTTTCTTAAGGAAGAGGTGACAGAAGCAGTCATCAGCGTCCCGGCCTATTTTGACGATGCCAGAAGGCGGGCTACCAAGCGCGCCGGGGAGCTGGCCGGTCTTACGGTGGAGCGCATTATTAGCGAGCCCACGGCCGCTGCCATTGCTTATGGCTTGTATCAGAGTAAGGACAGGGCCAGGTTCCTGGTGTTTGACCTGGGAGGCGGCACCTTTGATGTGTCCATACTGGAGCTTTTCGATACGATTTTAGAAGTGCGGGCCGTGGCGGGAGATAATTTCCTTGGCGGAGAAGATTTCACGGCTGTGCTGGAAACCATGTTTTTTGATAAATTTACGGAGCTGGACCGCCTGTCCATGGATGAGAAAACTCTGCGGCATATTCACAAGCAGGCCGATCTCTGCAAGCTGGGCTTTTCTGAAAACCGGGTATCGAAAATGCGGTGCAAGGTTGGGGAGAAGCTTTACGAGATGGATGTGGAGCTTCCAAAATATGAGGAGGCCTGTGCGGAGCTTTTAGAGCGGATTCGAAAGCCTGTGAAGCGGAGCCTTTCCGATGCCCATATCCGCCTTTCCGACATTGACAAGGTGGTTTTGGTGGGAGGAGCCACAAAGAGCCCTGTGATCCGCCGTTTCGTCAGCAAGCTGTTCAAAATGCTTCCGGATATCAATATCAATCCGGATGAGGCCGTGGCCCTGGGGGCTGCCGTCCAGGGAGCCATGAAGGAGAGAAGGGATGCTATAAAAGAGGTGATCTTAACGGATGTATGTCCTTTTACCCTCGGTACGGAAGTGGTGCGGGAATGGGATAACAACCGCTTTGAGGACGGTGTATTCTGCCCTATTATTGACAGGAATACGGTGATTCCGGCCAGCCGCACCGAGCGGCTTTACACCGTCAGGGATAACCAGAAAAAAATCCGCGTCAATGTGCTCCAGGGAGAGAGCCGTTTTGCGGCCAACAATTTGTCCCTGGGAGAACTTTTGATCGACGTTCCCCCCGCAAAAGCCGGGGAGGAGGCCGTGGACGTGACGTATACCTATGATATCAACTCGATCTTAGAGGTGGAAGTGAAAGTGATTTCTACCCAGAAGGTCATGAAAAAGGTCTTTCTGGGCCGGGATGTGGACATGACCCAGGAAGAGATCGAGGAGCGGTTAAAGACGCTGTCTTATTTGAAAATTCACCCCAGAGACAGAGAAGAAAATAAGTATCTGCTGCTCAGGGGGGAGCGGATCTATGAGGAAAGCATTGGTGATGACCGGTTTTTCGCCGAAGCGGCCATCCGGAAATTTGAAAAGGCCTTAAATTCCTATGATAATGGTGAAATCGAGAGGGCCAAGGAGGAATTTAAAAAATTTTTAGAGAAGATGGAAGAGTAAGGTGACATATCGGTTCAGAAGGTATCTGAATGGATGCAGGCTAAGGATAAAGAAGGGAGAGGTTTTACGATGAGACACATTGATATTGGGGACTTTATGAATTACCATTATCCGACCGGAATGGTGACATCGCCGGACGGAACCCATGGAGCTTTTGCCATGGTTCATGCCAACGGAACGGATAACAGTTACGATTCTTGTCTGTGGGTGATGGAGCTTCCATCCGGTCAGTGCAGAAAACTCACAAGCGGGAAAAAGGAGCGGGCTTTTCTCTGGCTGGACGATGAGACCATTCTGTTTTCCTCCAACAGGGACAAGGAATATACGGACCGCATAAAAAACGGGGAAGACTGGACATGCTTTTACACCATTAACATCTATGGGGGCGAGGCGCAGTTTTCTTTTGCCGTCCCCTTTACGGTGACAAAGACAGTGGCGGCAGGACACAGACTGGTCATGAGTCTTAAATACGACTATTCCAAGCCGGATCTGGCAGGAATGGGAGAGGAGGCCAGGAGTAAGGCGCTGGAGGAATGGAAGGAAGAAAAGGATTATGAGGTTTTCGACGAACTTCCGTTCTGGGCCAATGGCCAGGGTGTTGTGAACAAGAAAAGGAACCGCCTGGCTGTTTATGACAGAAACAACGGTGATTTTAAAATTATTACGACAGAATATGAAACCGTGGAAAATTTCTGGGTAGAGGACAGCCAGGTGCTTTTTACGGGAAACCGCTATACGGATATCATGAGCCGGATGCCGGGGCTTTACCAGTACAGCCTTTTTGAAGAAAGCAGGAAAACCCTTCTGGAACAGGATACGATGCGGATTGATTATGCCTGTCTACTAAAAGGAAAGATTATGGTTCTGGCTTCGGATATGAAGACGTATGGACTAAATGAGAATCCCGGCCTTTATGTCATGGAGGACGGAAGCATGAAAGAGGTTGCTAAGTATGATGCAAGCGTCCATAATTCCATCTGCAGTGACTGCAAATTTGCGGATGGTCCGGGAATCGTCCACGATGAAAACAGGATTTACTTTATTTCCACTTTAAGAAAGCAGAGCGTCATCCGTTCCTTTGATGAAAGCGGAAACCTTGAGACTCTGGTGGATCGGCAGGGAAGCGTACATACTCTGGATATCAATCATGGAAACCTTTACTACAGCGCCATACGGGACATGGGTTTAACGGAGCTCTACTGTTATGACGGGACGGAGGAAAGGAAGCTTACCGCTTTTAACGATGACCTTTTAAAGGAAAGAACCGTCTGCTCGGTGGAAGAGTTCACATTCACCCATAAGGGCGTGGAGCTGGACGGCTATGTGATGAAGCCGGCGGATTTTGACCCGGAAAAGAAATATCCGGGAATCCTGACGGTTCACGGCGGCCCGCGGGCCACGTTTGGCCCTGTCTTTTTCCACGAAAGCCAGGTGTTTGCCAACGCCGGATATTTTGTATTCTTTACGAATCCGGTGGGAAGCGACGGGCGGGGCAACGCCTTTGCGGATCTGTCCGGACGGTATGGCACGGTTGACTTTGAAAACTGCCTGGCCTTTACGGATGAAGTGCTGAAACGCTATCCGCAGGTGGATGAAAAACGCCTTGGAATCATGGGCGGAAGTTATGGCGGTTTCATGGCCAACTGGGCGGTGGGACATACGGACCGCTTTGCGGCGGCCGTATCCCAGAGGAGCATCTCCAACTGGATTTCACTCAGCATGACGACGGATATCGGCTACTGCTTTGACTTACAGGAAACCGCCGGAGATCCCTGGACCAATCCGGAGCGGATGTGGGTATGCTCTCCGTTAAAGTATGCCAATAAAGCGAAAACTCCCACGCTTTTTATCCAGTCGGATGAGGATTACCGCTGTTACATGGGCGATGCCCTCCAGATGTTCTCTGCTCTTAAATATTTCGGCGTGGAGACCAGAATGTGCCTGTTCCACGGGGAAAATCATGAGCTGTCCCGCTCCGGAAAGCCCAGACACAGGGTAAAGAGGATGGAAGAGATGATGAACTGGTTTGAGAAATATCTGAAGGAATAGCAACTGAAAGTTGTATTGACTCGGTTTCTGTCGAATGCTATATTATAGTTACACAAAAAAGAGAGGAGGCTGGTTTTATGGATAAGCTGGATCTGATCTTACAAAAGATAGAAAACGTCGACGGTAGGCTCGAGAAAATGGATAACCAGTTGAAAGTGATTGATGGAAGGCTGGACAGGCTTGAGGAGCGGATGGGCAGTCTGGAAAATCGGATGGACGGTCTGGAAAGTAGAATGGACGGTCTGGAAAGTAGAATGGACAGCCTGGAAAACCGGATGGACGGTCTGGAAAGTAGAATGGACAGCCTGGAAAACCGGATGGACGGTCTGGAAAGTAGAATGGACAGCCTGGAAAACCGGATGGATAGACTGGAAAGCCAGACAGGAAAGCTGGAGACCGAGCTTGCCAAGACAAACGAGGAACTCGCGAGTACAAGAGAAGAGCTTGGAAAAAAGATTGTCGGAATAGAGCTGAACCTGGAAAATCAGGTATGCCCGTCGATTCGGGTTGTTGCTGAGAACCATCTGGATCTTTACAAGAATCTGAAAGCAGTAATTGATTTTAAGCCGTCTCATGACCTGTTGGAAATCAGGGTATCATCGCTGGAGATTAGCATGAAACGGATAAAAGAAGTTCTGGAAAATCTAGAATCCGCTTAAAAAGTCCCCACGCTTTCTGTTTTTGAAATGGAAGGCGTGGGGCTGGTTGCTTTATACTTATAGTATGATTGGCATAAAATATAGACAAGTTAAAAATTTACGGAGTAGCTTTATGGAAAATAATACAGCGGACAAGAAGATGCAAGGCCGAATTGCTACTATAGATGAGCTATTGGAAAAGGATTGCTATATTATTGATTTCCTTCCGGAAACGGTTTCTAAGGATTCAAACGGGCAATTTTTTGATGTGGAAGATTACTGGCTGAACAGTCAAAAATATCATATGATAAAAGACAAATTTGTCTGTGTTATTTTAAAGCTGATGTGCTACTATCATATTTTGGCTTTCTGGAATGGGTGGGTCGATAAACCTAAACCAGAATGGATAGAAAACGCGGTTGCAGAAATTATGGTAAATCATTCGGGTACACTGTATTGTGCATTTCCTGAGGAAAATATGCTTTTGATATTTGACCGGGACTGCTTAAATTTATCGGTGTATCATCCGCCAGAAAAAGCACAGCGTTTACTTGAACAGATAGCATTTTCAGAGGGCTTGTTCTGGAGGAAGGCTGAAACATAATATGGCGGTACTTTGGAATATTGTATAGGTCAGTGAATGAAGCGGATGGTTTTCGGGGGAGGGAATAAAGTGCCAGAGAAATGGAAACAAATACTCAATATTGCAATGGGAAGTTCCATAGGTGTATTTATTGGATATAGCATATATGAATACCTGCATTTAAAAAAATACCCGCAATTATATGCGATGCAGTCGGCTCCCTGGTATACTGGCATTTTCGTATATGGCTTATTTACAGCTGCAGTATTAACGGTTTGTACTATAATTAAAGTTCTTTTTATGGAGAAGGTCAGGCCGATAAAGAAGCTTGCATTGATTTCGGGGATCATTTTTTTATTTTTAACATTTGCCGGCGGCAGTTACGTTTTTATAAACCATGGACAGAGAAGTGCAGGATACGCTGTCATCCCTGCGCTTTGGGCGGTGATATGTTTCCGGTATTATCGGGATGGAAAACACGGATAAACGGCTATTATTAAGAAATAAGGAACAATAACTTTCCGCGGGAGGAGAGATATATAATGGTTTTGATGATTGATACAACTGGAGAGCATATAGGAACGCAATTTGCAGAAGAATTGCTTCACAGCGGAAAAAATCCAGCCGAATTTGAACTGCTTGATATCACCGGGATGCACATTTCTCCCTGCGTCGGCTGTAATTATTGCTGGCTGAAAACGCCGGGAAGGTGTGCCATTAAGGACGATTATGAGCCGGTTCTTAAAAAAATGAGTAAAGCCGGTCAGGTATGGCTGATTTCGGATACGCGTTTTGGATTTGTCTCCTATCAGACGAAAAACATCGTAGACAGGGTGATGCCTCTTGTCACGATGTATCTGAAAATCAAGGACGGGCAAATGCGTCATGTGATGCGCTATGACCATCAGCCGGATTTTGGGATTATTTATACCGGAGATGGCGACCAGGCTTATCTGGAACGGTGGTGCGGGCGCATGGCGCTTAATTTTGGAAGCAGTTCTCTGGGAGTTTTTCCTGTCGAAAACAGAAAGGAGGCAGTTTCATGCATGTTGTAATCATCAATGGAAGTCCGCGGGTTCAAAAATACAGCAACACGGAGAAAATCATTGCGTCCTTTGCAAAGGGCTTGTCAGAAAAAGGGGCTTCCTTCGAAATATACGCTGTTTCCAATCGTAAATCATGGGATGTCATCCGGGACGCTTACATAAAGAACGAGGAAATACTGATTGCGCTTCCATTGTATGTGGAATGTATCCCCGGACTTCTTTTGGAATTTCTGGAAACTCTGCCGAAAAAGAATGATCATACAAGAATTTCGTTCCTTCTGCAGAGTGGTTTTGCGGAGGGATGTCAGCTTCGATGTGGTGAAGAATTTCTGAAGAAACTGCCGGGATATCTGGGTGTTCGCTATGGCGGCTGTCTGGTGAAAGGAGATAATTTCGGAATCCGTTTATTAGATGAAAAGAAGCAGGAACAGGCCACAAAACCTTACCAGGCGATGGGAGAACTGTTTGCGGAGGGAGACGGATTCTTCCGTGAAGAAGCAAGGAAATTTACCGGCCCGGAATATTTACCGCTGCCTATGCGTTTCATTATGCAGTTCGTATTCAGAACTTTTGCGAAAAAGATGTTTCAGAAAGCGGCGGCATCGTGGGGATGCTGTACGCCGCTTGATGAAAAAGTCTGGTAGCGTTTTAATGGTATTTAATCACCACTTATATCCGACATCCTGTAAACATCGTAGCCTTCGTAATAGTAACTGGCATCCACGCCCTTCCTATAAACCTCCCGATCATGGATCCGGTCGGTCAGGGCCGCTTTCAAAAGTGTCTTGAGCTCCAAATCCCGAACAGGACTGCGCTCCATCGCCAGCAGATAATCTTCTTTGTCTACCTGGCTCCAGTCGATAACCTGACGGAGTTCCCTTTTCAGAATAGCGTCCAGCCAAAGCCGGGTGCTTCTGCCGTTGCCCTCCCGGAACGGATACGCCACATTCATTTCTACGTACTTCTCAATGATTTCGTCAAAAGTGGATTGCGGCATCTGCCCAATATGCTCCAATGCCGCTTGCAGATAAAGGACAGGGGCAAAACGAAAGTTCCCCTTTGCGATATTCACGGTGCGGATTTGCCCCGCAAAATCGTATATCTCGCAAAACAGATACTTGTGGATTTGTGCAAGTCCCTGAAATGTCCCGACTTCAAAGGTATCCAGCCGCCTCTTCTCAAACAGTTCCAGTGCCCTTGCCTTACTGAGCAGTTCTTCCTCTCTGGCAAGTTTTGCGGAGTCGGTGATACCTAACTTATTTTCTAACGCCATGCCGTATGCTCCTCCTGCGTGTGTTTCCTGTTGCTGGTATGATATCGAAATATATAACCAATACCAGCAGCGTAACAGTTTAGTTAATATTTTTACAAATTATAATCGTAGACTCTGTAAGAATCCTCTGCATCCTTGTCCCAGGGAACATACAGGGCAATCGTCACAGTTATGACGTCTTTTTCTTTTAAATAGTTTACAAACCTGTCTTTTTTGGCGACTAATTGATATAATTCATCGCTCCGGATATCCAGTTCTTTTTTAAAACTTTCTTCGTCCATGTCAAAGGGGGCCGAATAGATAGGAATCTCCATATATAGTCGTTGCGATTCTTTCTCAATACCAAAACGCTTCAGTGTTACATTAGAGCCGCCATACCGGGCATCCTCAAATACTTCACGATTAAATTCCTGCAGGTACTCATATACCTGTGTCTGCATTTCAGATTCTTCTTCATCGAGCGTCGGCTGAAATTTGAAACCGGAAACTGCATAGGAGGCAGTTCTGAAATCGGTTAAATCATGGATTCCGGAATAGTTTCCGTGACAGAAAACCGTTAAGGTATTCATTGTGAACCTTACATACGGAGTTTTGTTTAAGGCGTCCTGCACCTGATAAAAAAGTCCGTCCATCTCATCGCCCATTAAAAGCTCTTCCTCTTTTTCCAGATAAATGTTCACCTCTACGAAAAAATTATTGTACAGCCGTTTGCCACTCTGCTCATCCATTAACAGCGCATCCCGGGAGAAAGAAATGTCAGTTTGGTCAATTTTTAGCTCCTCCTGCGCTGTTACCCATTTGTTTAAGCTTTCCTCATAGATTCCACAAACTTCCCCGTAGGCCGTGGCATCTATTATATTTTTAATTCTGAGCAGCTCCTCCTCATACTCCTGTTTGGAATGGGAATTCGAAAACGCAGCAAGTTCTTCCATGTCAGGGACCCGGTCCGTCTGATTTTTTGGGGGATTCGCCGTACAGCCGATGAGAAACAGGAAAGAAAACATAAAAATAATATTCTTTTTCATGTTCATTTTTTCTCCTCCTTTAGAAAATTGTAGTAACATTGCATAAATGACATGATACCAGGCTCAAAAGACCTTTTGACCCCAGCATCATGACGTTCTCGCACATCCTATCGTGTTCCACATATGGCAGTTTTTGTTACTGATACAAATACAAATTTGCCCGCACTACCCCCCAATATCTGGTTTCGTGCGGGCTTTATGTTTTATAAACCGGACAGACCCGGCTGCGTACGCGAAGTGAAAAATAAAAATCATCTGCCGCTGACAGGAAAATAGCTTAAGGAAAGGGAATTTCCCGAAACATTTTTTTCTCTGTCAAATCAGACAAGCTTCTGATAGTAATCATATCCGCCATCGTTGTATTTTTTAATCAGCTTCTGAATCTTCTCTGTGGGCGATAAGACATTGCCGATGGAAGCGTCATGGTTCAGGGAGTTGATGATGGCGGCAATATATTTGCTCATATCCGCCTCCACATACCAGTCTTTTTGGAATAGCTCCGGAGAGCGGTAGTTTAAGTTAGTGGTAACGACGCTGTCGATATAGCCCTTATCATAAAATTCGTCAAATTTTTCAAAGCCATTTGTGAAAAGCCCGAAGGTACAGCATACGGCTACCTTGGCGGCCTTTCTGTCCTTTAATTCCTTGGCAGTATCGAGCATACTTTCTCCGGACGCGATCATATCGTCGATAATCAGAACGGTTTTACCCTCCACGGAGCTTCCTAAAAACTCATGGGCCACAATGGGGTTCCTGCCATTGATAATCTTGGAATAGTCACGTCTCTTATAGAACATGCCCATATCCACGCCCAGGTTGTTGGCCAGATATACGGCCCGGTTCATGGCTCCCTCATCGGGGCTGATTACCATTAAATGGTCCTTGTCAATTTTTAAGGTTTTGTCATGCTTAAAAAGCGCTTTCACGAACTGGTAGGTGGGCATAAAGTTGTCCAGTCCGGATAGAGGAATGGCATTCTGCACCCGGGGATCATGGGCATCGAAGGTGATGATGTTGGAAACGCCCATGGAAACCAGCTCTTCTAACGCCATGGCGCAGTCTAAGGACTCGCGGTTGGTTCTTTTATGCTGGCGGCTCTCGTAGAGGAACGGCATAATGACATTGATTCTGTGAGCCGTGGAAGCACAGGCGCCGATGATGCGCTTTAAATCCTGATAATGGTCGTCCGGAGACATATGGTTAATATACCCGGACATTTTGTAGGTCAGAGAATGATTGGTTACATCTACCATGGCAAAAATATCGGTGCCGCGCACGGATTCTCTCACTACTCCCTTGGCTTCCCCGCTTCCGAACCGCGGGCAGGCGCAGTCTAAAAGGTAAGAATCCACATCGTAGCCCCGGTACTGAAGATTCTGCTGTCTGCGCTTCAGCTCCTCTGTGTCATTGCGACGGAAGTGCACGATATGGTCGTTGACCTTTTTCGCAAGGTCATGGCAGCTTTCCAGAGCGGCGATTTTTAAAGGCGCAATGGGAAGCCGGTCGTTGAAAACGTACTGATTTGACATGTCAAAGACTCCTCCGCTATCTATACATTATTCGGTTCTTTCGTATTGTTTATACCATTTTTCGGTATTTTCCGTCAATAGCGAGTCCGGGATTTCTGAAAAAAGAACATCATTTCTTTACAAATCCGAAGAACATTGGTATTATGATAGCGGTACATTAGGTCTGTGCGTGAACCACACAGACCGTAAGAAACTGTGGCAGCCGCAGGCATATGGTACGACGCGAAGCCAGAGGACAGGAAAGGGAACAATGTGAAAAAGAAGGGGCATAAAATCACGGCAGTGGCAAAAGGGTCCATCGGCGAGGAGCTGGAGCTGGAGCCGGGTGATATTCTTCTTACGATAGACGGAGAAGAAATAGAAGATATTTTTGATTATAATTATATGACTGACAGTGAATCCTTTGTGATGGTGGTCCAAAAAGCGAACGGAGAGGACTGGGAGCTTGAAATCGAGAGCGGCGGGGAGGATATGGGACTGACCTTCGAAAACGGTCTTATGAGTGACTACCGTTCCTGCAGAAATAAATGTATTTTCTGCTTTATTGACCAGATGCCCCCGGGAATGCGGGAAACCCTGTATTTTAAAGACGACGACTCCAGGCTGTCGTTTTTACAGGGAAATTATGTTACGCTCACGAACATGAGTGACAGGGACATTGACCGGATTATCCGCTTCCATCTGGCGCCCATCAATATCTCCGTACAGACCATGAATCCCGGCCTTCGCTGTAAAATGTTAAATAACCGGTTTGCCGGGGAAGCATTAAAGAAAATGGACCGGCTCTATGAGGCCGGAACGGAAATGAACGGGCAGATTGTTTTGTGTAAGGGCGTCAACGACGGGAAAGAACTGGAATTCACCATTGAAAAGCTTACGGCCTACATTCCCTGCATGCAGAGCGTTTCTGTGGTGCCTGTGGGGCTTTCTAAGTTTCGGGACGGGCTGTATCCTCTGGAGCCCTTTTCAAAAGAAGATGCCTGTGAGGTGATTGACGCCATTGAGCGCTGGCAGGAAAAAATTTACAGAGAACATGGGATTCATTTTATCCATGCCAGCGATGAGTGGTATATTTTAGCGGAGCGCAGCCTTCCGGAGGAGAAGTGCTACGACGGCTATATCCAGCTGGAAAACGGTGTGGGGATGTTACGGCTTCTTTATGAGGAAGTGATGGACGCCCTGGATGGAAGAACGGATGATAAAAAGACAGAAGAGCTTTCCCTGGCGACAGGATATCTCCCCTGTCCCTATATCAGGAAGCTTCTGGAAAAGTTACACGCGATATATCCGGGGAGAAAGGTACATCTCTATCCTGTCCGCAATGATTTTTTTGGCGAAATGATTACGGTAGCCGGACTTGTTACGGGCCAGGATTTAATCGCACAGCTTAAGGACAAGCCTCTGGGAGAACGGCTTCTTCTTCCGGCAGCCATGTTTAAGAATGGAGAGGAGATTTTTCTGGATGATGTGACAAAAGCGCAGGCGGAAGCCGCTTTACAGATTCCCATAAATATAGTAAAATCAAGCGGATATGATTTTGTGGATGCCATTCTTGACCCGGAGGCCGCAAAGATGCAGACGGCGGAGCACGGAAGTTACGAGCCTGCCATGAAAGACTTAAACTTTTCAGAAGACGGAGAGATTCTTTAAAAGAAATAACTGTGAGGATACAAAACAGTTATAAAGTGAGGAGAAAATATGAGTAAACCAGTAGTTGCCATTGTCGGCCGGCCCAATGTGGGAAAGTCCACGCTTTTTAATGCGTTGGCCGGCAGTGCCATTTCCATTGTGAAGGATACCCCCGGCGTGACCCGCGACAGAATCTATGCGGATTGCAGCTGGTTAAGCCATACCTTTACGCTAATTGATACGGGCGGCATTGAGCCGGATTCCGGGGATATTATTCTTTCCCAGATGCGCGAGCAGGCCCAGATTGCCATCGACACCGCCGATGTGATCATTTTTATTGTGGATGTGAGACAGGGACTTGTGGATGCGGATTCCAAAGTGGCCGATATGTTGAGAAAATCCAGAAAACCTGTGGTTCTTGCGGTGAATAAGGTGGACAGCATCGCAAAATTTGGAAATGATATTTATGAATTCTACAGTCTGGGGATTGGCGACCCCATTGCTGTGTCCGCTGCTTCCAGACTGGGACTTGGCGAGCTTCTTGACGAAGTGGCCAAACATTTCAGCCAGGAGCAGTACGGCGATGAGGAGGATGACAGGCCGAGAATCGCCATTGTGGGGAAGCCTAATGTGGGAAAATCGTCCATCATTAACAAACTTCTGGGTGAAAACCGGGTGATCGTCTCAGACATTGCCGGAACGACCAGAGACGCTGTGGACACAGAAATCGTTCATAACGGAACGGAGTACGTGTTTATTGACACGGCGGGCCTGCGGAGAAAAAGTAAGGTAAAGGAAGATATTGAGCGTTACAGCATTATCCGCACGGTGACGGCGGTAGAGCGGGCCGATGTGGTGCTCATGGTCATTGACGCTTCCGAGGGCGTTACGGAACAGGACGCCAAAATTGCCGGAATCGCCCACGACAGGGGGAAGGGCATCATCGTCGTGGTCAACAAATGGGATGCCATTGAGAAGAATGATAAGACCATCTATGAATATACAAGGAAGCTGAAAGAAATTCTTTCCTACATGCCCTATGCGGAGTATGTGTTCATATCGGCGCTTACGGGGCAGAGAATGGGAAAGCTGTTCGACTTCATTGATATGGTCAGGGAAAACCAGAATCTGAGAATTGCAACCGGAGTCTTGAATGAGATTGTCACAGAGGCCGTGGCCATGCAGCAGCCCCCGTCCGACAAGGGAAAGCGTTTAAAGATTTATTATGTGACCCAGGTGGCCGTGAAGCCGCCCACCTTTGTGGTGTTCGTAAATGACAAGGAACTGATGCATTTTTCCTATACCAGATATCTGGAAAATAAAATCAGAGAGGCCTTTGGGTTTCGCGGAACTTCCCTGAAATTCATCATCCGCGAGCGGAAGGAGAAAGAGTAAATGATGTCGAGAATCTTATGCCTGGCAGTGGGATACGCGTTCGGTCTGTTTCAGACGGGCTATCTGTATGGAAAAATGAATCATATTGATATCAGAAATTACGGAAGCGGAAATTCGGGAACCACTAACGCCCTGCGTGTTCTTGGGAAAAAAGCCGGCCTGATCGTTTTTTTCGGCGATTTTTTTAAGACGGTCTTTGCCTGCCTTCTGATACGGATGATATTTAAGGACAGCGAGAGCGTGGACATGTATGTGCTCTATGCGGGCCTTGGCGTGGTTTTGGGACATAATTTTCCCTGCTACCTGAAATTTAAGGGAGGAAAGGGCATTGCCTCCATGGCCGGAATTCTGGTGTCCATGGACTGGCGGGTAACGCTGGTATGCGCCTCTTTGTTTCTTGGCGCTGTAATTCTTACAAGGTATGTGTCCCTCGGTTCTATTCTTGTTGTGGTCACATTCTTCATCCAGATGGTGGTCTACGGCCTGCGGGGAGACTATCGGGTGGCGGAGAGCGATTTATTTGAGTTTTTCTGTGTGGCCGGAGTCCTTATGGTTATGGCGGTCTGGCGCCACAGAGCCAATGTGAAACGTCTGTTAAGCGGGACGGAAAATAAATTGTGGGGACAGAAGGCGAAATAAAAAGAATGCGGGACGGAACGCAAAGCAGAGAAGGTATTGGGATAGTGCATAAAATAAAGAGAACGCTGGACAGAACGTAAAACAAAGGAAATGTGCAAGAAAGTGCAGTGAAAAGGAAATGCGGGATGAAACGCAAAACAGAACAGATTATGAGGGTATCAAGTGAAAAACAGGAGGGAGTCTGAACCATGGAAAATATCGGAGTTATCGGGTCCGGCACATGGGGAACCGCCATTGCAGTTCTCTTAAGCAACAACGGTCATCAGGTGGACTTATGGTCCGCCATTCCATCAGAAATCGAGGAGATGGGGAAAACCCATAAGCACAAAAACCTCCCGGAGGTGACGCTTCCGGATTCCATCTGCTTTACGGCGGATCTTGAGACGGCAATGAAGGGAAAAAACCTGCTGGTGCTGGCAGTTCCGTCCGTCTATGTGAGAAGTACGGCAAGGCGGATGAGGGAATTCTGCCCTGCGGGACAGATTATTGTGGATGTGGCCAAGGGAATTGAAGAGGACACCCTTTCCATCATGACCGCAATTATAAAAGAGGAAATTCCCCAGTGTGAACCGGCGGCTCTTTCCGGCCCCAGCCACGCCGAAGAGGTAAGCCGCGGCCTTCCGACCACCTGCGTGGCGGGAGCCCATAAAAGGGCGGTGGCAGAGTATATCCAGTCCGTGTTCATGAGTCCGGTATTCCGGGTCTATACAAGCCCTGATGTCCTTGGGATTGAAGTGGGAGCCGCTTTAAAGAATGTGGTGGCCTTAGCGGCGGGAATTGCGGACGGCCTGGGCTATGGAGACAATACGAAAGCCGCTTTAATTACCCGCGGAATCGCAGAGATTGCCCGGCTGGGAATCGCCATGGGAGGAAAGTTTCAGACCTTCACAGGTCTCACGGGAATCGGTGATCTTATCGTTACCTGCGCCAGTATGCACAGCAGAAACCGCAGAGCCGGTATTCTGATTGGAAAAGGCTATACCATGGAGGAAGCCATGAAGGAGGTCCAGATGGTGGTGGAGGGCGTATATTCCGCCAGGGCCGCTCTGGCGCTTTCAAAAAAATACGAGGTTCCGATGCCTATTGTGGAGGAAGTAAATCTGGTACTTTTTGATGGAAAACCGGCCAGAGAGGCTGTTACGGATCTGATGATGCGCGATAAGCGGATTGAGCACAGCGATCTTCCATGGGAAGCTTAGTTTACACATGGACGTAATAGGGCCTTTCCCATTTTCCTGTGACATAAAGAAAATCCCCCCTGCATATACTCTATCAGTATAACAAGGGGGTATTTTTATGGACAATTTCCATGTATACAAAGATATTGAAGCCAGAACCGGAGGAGAAATTTACATAGGTGTGGTGGGCCCGGTCCGCACGGGAAAATCCACCTTTATTAAGCGGTTCATGGAATTGATGGTGCTTCCAAAGCTGCCGGAAGGCCATGGAAAGGCCCTGACCCGTGATGAGCTTCCACAAAGCGCTGCCGGAAAGACCATTATGACCACGGAACCAAAATTCATTCCAAAGGAAGCCGCTGAAATTACGCTGGAGGATGGAATCACCGCTAAAATCCGGCTTATTGACTGTGTCGGTTTTATGGTGGAGGGGGCGGCAGGACATGAAGAAAACGGGGAGGAAAGGCTGGTAAAGACTCCCTGGTATGACCATGAAATCCCGTTTACCCAGGCAGCGGAAATCGGGACCAGAAAGGTGATTCGTGACCATTCCACCATCGGCATTGCCATCACAGGAGACGGAAGCTTTGGAGATCTAAAGCGGGAAGACTATAATGAGGCGGAGACCCGCACCATAAAAGAATTAAAAGAAATAGGAAAGCCCTTTTTAGTGCTTTTAAACTCCGCGAGACCTTATGCGGAGGAAACAAGGGAGATAGCGGGGAAGCTGGAGGAGCTCCACGGCGTTACGGTGCTTCCCATGAACTGCGAGCAGCTGAAGAAGGAAGACATTGAAACCATTCTGGCCAGGGTCCTGAAAGAATTTCCCGTAAAGGAACTGGATTTCTATATCCCCAAATGGATGGAAATTCTTCCGGATACTCATCCTTTAAAGGCGGAAGCCATTGAAAATGCCAGAGAAATTTTAGGCAGGGTAAGTCAGATGAAGGATGTTATTCCCCAAAGCTTAACCCCGGAGGGAAATTCCATAAAGGAAATCGCCATTGACAAAATGGAAATGTCAGATGGAACCGTATCCCTTAGAGTACAGACAGACGACGACTGCTATTTTCAGGTGATCAGCGATTTTACAGGTCTTCCAGTTCAGGATGAATACGAGCTGTTCCATACATTAACGAAATTATCGGCAATGCAGGGGGAGTACGAGAAGGTAAAGGAAGCTTTAAGCCAGGTGCGTCTTAAGGGATACGGCATTGTGATGCCGGATAAATCGGAAATTGTTCTGGAGGAACCGGAGCTTATACGGCACGGAAATAAATACGGAGTAAAAATTCATGCACAGGCGCCCTCCATCAATCTCATAAAGGCCCACATTGAGACGGAAATCGCCCCCATCGTGGGAAGTGAACAGCAGGCAAAGGATTTAATCGCGTACATAAAAGACAGTGAGGCCACAGAGGACGGTGTGTGGGAAACGAACATTTTTGGAAAATCGGTGGAGCAGATCGTGGAGGACGGCATGCAGGCAAAAATCTCCCAGATGACAGAGGACTGCCAGGTAAAGTTACAGGATACCCTGCAAAAAATAATCAATGACAGCAACGGAGGAATGATTTGCATTATTATCTGAAAAGAGGTATAATTATCATATAACCAGCCAGAGTGTGTTTGAAAATTCATTCTTGTCATCTGCATGCCCCGCTTTGCGGGAAAACAATGTTCAAACGTGCTCCGGGACACCCCTTTGACTCTCTGATGATTGATACAAAATACGTCAGATTTTCACCAAAGACATGCAAGGAGGCAAACATATGAAAATAACCTTCATCGGCGCTGACCACGAAGTAACCGGCAGTTGTCATTATCTGGAAGCCTGCGGCAGACATATTCTCGTAGACTATGGTATGGAACAGGGAGGAAACGTATACGAAAATGCGGATCTTCCCATCCCGTTTTCCGATGTGGATTATGTTCTCTTAACCCATGCTCACATCGACCATGCCGGCCTCCTGCCCTTAATTTATGCAAAGGGCTTTAAAGGTCAGATTTTTGCTACCCAGGCCACCTGTGATCTCTGTAATATTATGTTAAAGGATTCGGCTCATATCCAGGAAATGGAGGCTGAGTGGAAAAACAGAAAGGCCAGGCGTGCCGGAAAACAGGAGGTGGAGGCGCTTTATACCTTAAATGATGCGGAAGGTGTTCTGAAACATTTTGTCCCCTGCCATTATGGCGATATTCTGACCCTCACGGACGGCATCAGAATCCGTTTCACGGATGTGGGCCATCTTCTCGGTTCCGCCTCCATTGAAGTGTGGGTGGAGGAAGGGGAGACTTCAAAAAAGATTGTCTTTTCCGGAGATATCGGAAATAAAAACAAGCCCTTAATCAAGGATCCCTGCTACATTGATGAGGCGGATTACGTGGTGATGGAGTGTACGTATGGCGACCGTTCCCACGACCGGACGCATGAGCATATCGGCGAACTGGCCAGAATTTTACAGGAAACCTTGGACCGCGGAGGCAATCTGGTGATTCCGGCCTTCGCCGTTGGCCGTACGCAGGAAATTCTGTATTTCATGAGAAAAATAAAGGAAGATCACATGATTATCGGCCACGATGATTTTGATGTTTACGTGGATAGCCCTCTGGCTGTGGAGGCCACCCATGTGTTTACGAAGCATATCATGGAATGCTTCGATGAGGAAGCCATGGAGCTTGTGGAAAAGGGGATAAATCCCATCAGCTTCCCGGGCCTTAAGCTTTCCATCACCAGCGAGGATTCTAAAAATATCAACTTTGACATGACGCCGAAGGTAATCATTTCCGCCGCGGGAATGTGTGATGCGGGACGAATCCGCCACCATTTAAAGCATAATCTGTGGCGTTCGGAGTGTACGATTTTGTTTGCAGGCTACCAGGCTGTGGGAACCCTGGGCCGCTCCCTCATAGACGGAGCCGAAGAGGTGAGGCTTTTTGGTGAAGTCATCGACGTGGAGGCCCGCATCGAAAAACTGGATGGCATTTCCGGCCATGCCGATAAGGAGGGACTTATCACCTGGCTTTCGGCCTTTCAGAAAAAGCCGGACCGCGTGTTCCTGGTACACGGTGATGATGCCTCCTGCACGAATTTTTCCAATCTTTTAAGAACGGAATACGGCTACGAAGTGGACGCTCCGTTTTCCGGTTCCGTGTATGACCTTACAGAAGGCGTATGGATTAAACAGACGGTTGGGATTCCTATTCGCAAAGAGACGGAACGCCAGAAGGAGAACAGGAGTATCTTTGAGCTTCTGGTGGCGGCAGGCGAGCGCTTAATGCGCGTAATCAGGAAGAACAGAGAGTGCGCCAATAAAGACATTAAAAAATTTACTGCCGATGTCAATGCTCTTTGCGATAAGTGGGATTTCTGATATGGCGGGCAGTAACCGTTCAGGAAGCTGCCTGAATGGTCATGGCGGGCAGTAACGATTCAAATGGGTCTGCGCGTTCCCTGTGCTGACCGTACGAAACGCAGCAGCGGCGGACAAGAAGCGCGGGACGTCTGGCAGGGCGGCACAGACGAAAGGATTTTCTCAGAATATGAAGGTGACATTATATACAGACGGCGCGGCCCGCGGAAATCCTGACGGGCCGGGCGGCTACGGAGCAGTGCTCCAGTATGTGGACCAAAAGGGCGTGCTCCATGAAAAGGAGCTTTCCGCCGGATATGTGAAAACGACCAATAACCGGATGGAACTGATGGCGGCGATTGCGGGACTGGAGGCATTAACACGCCCCTGCGAGGTGGAGCTTTATTCGGATTCCAGATATCTGGTGGACGCGTTTAACCAGAAATGGATTGAAAGCTGGGTGAAAAATAAATGGAAGCGGCCAAAGAGCGGCCAGGTGAAAAACGTGGATCTCTGGGAGCGGCTTTTGAAGGCCATGGAGCCCCACCAGGTGAGCTTTTACTGGGTACGGGGCCATGACGGTCATCCGGAAAACGAGCGCTGCGACAGACTTGCCACAGGAGCGGCCGACGGGACAGGCCTCCTTACGGACCCGGGGGTATAGTATTCGCGCATGCAGGCACCACCATGAATGAAAGGGGGTTCCTATGAGCCTCCGGCGGATGTGCAGAAAACGGGAGTGGAAGATGTCACTTCGTGACCCCGTTTTCGCACAGTTCAGCGTTCCGGCGCTGAACTTTCATAGTAAAATTTACGATAATCTTACAAAATATTACTTATTTCATTTTTTGATTCACAAGCAGTTTCGTTTGTGTTATGTTTAGATTACTAGAATATGGAGTAGTGATACATGAGCAGACGAACAGGCATGTGGATAACGATGCTGTGCATTCTGGCGGCAGGCATGGGTATTACAAAAATAAATAGTGATTTTGTATCCGCCAATATGGCTGAGATTGCGGTTGCCGGGGAGGATAATTCTTTGTCGGGAGGCCGTAGTGCGGCAAAGTCTGTGTCAGAGCCGGCCGCGGCGGAGCAGTTTTCCTATGATGAGGGAATTGCCGCCAAGGGGGCGGAGGCTGAGACAAATAATTATGAAGAAGACATGGAGGCCGCCGCCGTGGAGGCAGAGGTGGATATGGCTGCCGCAGAAGGGAGCGGGGATACGGCCGGCGCAAAATCTGTTCTGGAGGAGGCGCCGGAGACTGTGAAATCTCCGCTGGATCCGGAAGTAAGAGAGGAAAAATATGCGGAGGATACGGAGATATCCATCACATATGCGTCCGCTGATATTTCTGAACGTCTGGCCCAGGCGGAATCGCAGGCCTCCCGGTGCCAGGAATCCGTTGTGGAGTCCAATCTGGCTTCCGCTTATGCGTCAGCGAAACAGGAATATGCCCTCTGGGACAGGGAGCGGAACCTGATTTATAATGCCGTCGCAAGCCGCATGTCGCAGAAAGAAGCGGACACTTTAAAACTTTCCGAACTGGAATGGATGAAGGAACGGGATATGGCCGCCGATAAAACTATCCGTTCTGCCGCGAACCAGAACCAGAATCTGGATTATGTAAAGGTGATGGCAAGATATACCAGGGAACGCTGTTATGAACTTTATGAAGAGTATTCTGATGTCCTGGACCGGGAGTCGGAGCCCTGAAGGTCTGCGCCTTTCATGACGAAATTCGAAGCTGTTGTAAGGGAAAAAGCAGGGGCAGCGGCACAGATATCATGGCGGCAGAGGGTCAAAAGCTCTGCCGCTTGCTTTTTGTGCATGAAGCACTTGACAAATTACTTCATAAATATTATTTATCAAGGAGGAAAATTATGTCAACAGATAGTCGGTAGTCACGCCGTAAAACTTCGCCAGCTTAATAAGGGTATAGTGGCTGATGTCTTTGAAATTTTCCAATCTGTTTGATAAACTGGGAGTTATAGCTGTTTGATATAATTTTTACGTGTACCAGTATACGGATAATGAAACAATTTGAACACTTGTTCATACCCATGTTTTACATAGAAGCCTGGGGCTTAATGTATCCACAAATACATATTTTGCTCCATGCTTTTCCTCTTCAATTTTGATTTATATATAACTATAGCATAGTTTTCATAATTCCAAAAGCAGAATATTTGTTACCATTCGCGAGGCGTGGAAAAACAGATAAAAACAGGTGTCAAGCTTGCTTGTAAGATGGATTTTATCCGTTTTTCCATATCCGGGTGGACGCCCGATGCTTCTGGTTCGCCTCCAACGGGCAAGAAGATACCCCCTCCCGTGAACGGTAACAATATTTATTTTTGCATGACAAACGCAAAATGGATGCGGTTGAAATTCCTGTCAGAATATGGTAATATCTCTTTGGGACTACCAGGATGGTAGGCGGTTAGCCCTCCTTGGAGGGACTGTGACCCTCCGTTTACATAGAAACCTGAAAAGGAATCTGAGAAAGGAGGGCTGAGTGGATGTTGACGATTGAAGGATTGATAGCAGTGGTCAGCCTTGTGCTGACAGCGTTTGGTCTCGGATATGCCATCGGAAGCAAGGATAATCATAAAACACAGAAATAGCCGCCCCGGTCTGGAAAACTGAGCGGCCTTTCTGGCTTAACATATTTTGGGCTAACCGTCTATCGGTAGCTCCCGGGGGCGTCTGTTACCAACAGGCCCCCCTCTTTATCTAGAGGATAGCATAATCTGCGAAAAAGTTCAAGGATTTTCTCATGCGTTTGTCGTGTTAGTTACTGTTCATTCGATATGGAAAAACGGAGAAAAGCAGTCTTACAAGCGAGCTTGACGCCTGCTTTTCTCCGTTTTTCCCCGCCCTGTGAACTGTAATATAAAATCTTTTCATTTCCTCTTGAATATTTTAAGATTTCCGCTTATGATAGAAACGGTATTTATGCATCATTTTGACATGAATAAAAAGCTATGGGCGTCGAAAGGAATAAGACGGCCGGAAAAGGAGGAGTTTATGTCCGCATTTTTCGCTACATTTATAGAAACCGTAATTAAGGCAGCGATCCTCTGTGCGTTCGCGTTCGCAGGCCTTGTCTGCGGTAAAAAATTTAAAGACAAAAGAAATAAACAGTAACCAGGAGGCAGAAAACCATGCAGAAATATGGTGTGAACGAACTGAGGAAAATGTTCCTTGAGTTTTTCGAGAGCAAGGGACATCTGGCGATGAAGAGCTTTTCCCTTGTTCCTCACAATGACAACAGCTTACTTTTAATCAATTCCGGTATGGCTCCTTTAAAGCCTTACTTTACCGGGCAGGAGATTCCGCCCAGGCGCAGAGTCTGCACTTGTCAGAAGTGCATCCGTACCGGCGATATTGAGAATATCGGTAAGACGGCCCGCCACGGCACCTTTTTTGAGATGCTGGGAAATTTTTCTTTCGGAGATTATTTTAAGACAGAGGCCATTCACTGGTCCTGGGAATTTTTAACAGAAGTCGTTTGCCTGGAGGCAAGTCGTCTGTATCCGTCCATTTATTTAGATGATGAAGAGGCGTTTAAGATCTGGAATGAAGAGATTGGAATTCCGGCTGACCGTATTTTCCGTTTCGGCAGAGAGGATAACTTCTGGGAGCACGGCGCAGGTCCCTGCGGGCCCTGTTCCGAAATCTATTATGACCGCGGAGAAAAATATGGCTGCGGGAAGCCGGGCTGTACGGTAGGCTGTGAGTGCGACCGTTACATCGAGGTATGGAATAACGTGTTCTCCCAGTTCAATAATGATGGACATGGGAATTATACCGATCTGGTGCAGAAAAACATTGATACCGGTATGGGTCTGGAGCGTCTGGCGGTTGTGGTGCAGGATGTGGATTCCCTGTTCACCATCGACACAAACAAAGCCCTCCTTGACCGGGTGTGCGCCCTTGCGGGAAAGGAATACCAGAAGGACCATGATACGGACGTTTCCCTTCGTATTGTGACAGACCATATTAAATCCTGTACCTTCATGATTTCCGACGGAATCATGCCGTCCAACGAGGGCCGCGGGTATGTGCTGCGCCGCCTTTTAAGACGCGCCGCACGCCATGGCAGGAAGTTAGGCATGGAAGGAAAATTCCTTGCCAACCTCTCCGATACGGTGATTGCGCTGTCAAAGGACGGATATCCGGAGCTGGAAGAAAAGAAAGTGATGATTTTTAAGGTTCTCACGGAGGAAGAGGATAAGTTCAATAAGACCATAGATCAGGGGCTTGCCATCCTTTCCGACATGGAAGAGGAAATGAAGAAGAACGGCGCCTCTGTGCTTCCCGGTTCCGATGCTTTTAAACTTTATGATACGTATGGATTCCCGCTGGATTTAACCAGGGAAATTCTGGAGGAGAAAAATTTCCGGGTGGACGAGGACGGCTTTGCCGCCTGCATGAAGGAACAGAAGGAAAAGGCCAGAAAGGCCAGAAAGACCACGAATTACATGGGCGCCGACGTGACCGTTTACCAGTCCATCGATCCTTCGGTCACTTCTGAATTTGTGGGCTATGACAGACTTGTCCATGATTCTAAGATTACAGTCCTGACCACGGAAGACGAGATTGTGGAAGCGTTAACCGATGGTCAGAGAGGAACCATTCTTGTGGAGGAAACTCCGTTTTATGCCACCATGGGCGGCCAGCAGGCCGATATCGGCCGGATTGTATCGGAGAACGGAACTTTTATTGTGGAAGACACCATTAAGCTTCAGGGAGGCAAAGTGGGCCATGCGGGCGTGATGACAAGCGGTATGTTTCAGGTGGGCGAGACGGTTACCTTAAAGGTAGATGAAGAAAACCGCGCCCTGACCGCCAGAAACCACAGCGCAACTCATCTTCTTCATAAAGCCCTCCGCACCGTGTTAGGTGAGCATGTGGAGCAGGCCGGCTCCCTTGTGACATGCGACAGGCTGCGTTTTGACTTTACCCATTTCTCCGCCATGACTCCGGAAGAGATCAGGCAGGTGGAGGAGATTGTAAATAAGGAAATCCGCGCGGGTCTTGAGGTTCATACAGATATTATGAGTCTGGAGGAGGCCAAAAAGACCGGGGCCATGGCTTTGTTTGGCGAAAAGTACGGAGACACCGTCCGCGTGGTAAAGATGGGGGATTTCTCCACAGAGCTCTGCGGCGGAACCCATGTGGACAATACTGCGTCCATCAGCTCCTTTAAGATTCTCTCGGAAGCGGGAATCGCCGCCGGAGTGCGGCGCATTGAGGCTTTGACCTCTGATGGCCTTTTAAGTCATTATGAGGCGGTGGAGACGGAGCTTTCCGAAGCGGCGGCTGCTGCCAAGACGACGCCAAACGCTCTGACCGCTAAAATCGAGGCTATGATGGAAGAAATCAAGGCGCTTCATTCTGAAAACGAAAAGCTCAAAAGCAAGCTGGCCAAGGAAGCCATGGGCGACGTTCTGGACCAGGCAAAAGAGGTGAAGGGCGTCAAGGTTCTGGCAGTGAGAGCCGACGGCGTGGATATGAACGGCTTAAGAAATTTGGGCGATCAGCTTAAGGAAAAGATTGGGGAAGGCGTTATTGTAATCGCTTCTGTGTTGGACGGCAAGGTGAACCTGATGGCCACAGCAACCGACGGCGCCCAAAGGCGCGGTGCCCATGCGGGAAATCTTATCAAGGCCATTGCGGGCTTGGTGGGAGGAGGCGGCGGCGGCCGTCCGAACATGGCTCAGGCCGGAGGCAAAAATCCGGAAGGCGTGGTTTTGGCCCTTGAAAAAGTGACGGATGTCGTTTCAGAGCAGATTAAGGAATAATTTTTAAAGAATTTCAAAAAATATGTTGACGAATGTGTAATTTATGATATAATCATACCAGTGCTAAAAAATACCCAAACAGTTGTATTATGCACAATTACACAACTGGAGGGAGGTTAGGTGTGAGCTATGTCAAACGTAATCGTTAAAGATAACGAGAGTCTGGACAGCGCTTTACGCAGATTCAAAAGAAACTGTGCGAAGGCTGGTATTCAGCAGGAAATTCGTAAAAGAGAGCATTACGAAAAGCCCAGCGTAAGACGTAAAAAGAAGTCTGAGGCCGCAAGAAAGCGTAAATACAATTAATGAAACGCGTCGTTAAGAAGATATTCCTTTTTGGGATATCTTCTTTTTTTGCGTTTCTTTGCATACATTAACATGAATCCACGAGAAAGCGGGAGCCTGATCTTGAAGAAGAAAACCTATGACGGGGACGCGCTGGCGGAGTCCTTAAGGCTGCCCCGGGACGCGGTATTGGGGGAAACTTTATTGACAGCAATCGGAAAGAACACCCTGCGCGTGGAAAACTACAGAAGTATTCTGATTTATTCTGACACGTCCATAAAGCTGCAGGCGAAGCGGTATAAGCTTTCTGTCTTTGGAAGAAACTTAAAGATCCGATATTATGACAAGGACGAAATGGAGATTGTGGGGCAGATTCAGGATGTGAAATTTGAGTAAACTCTGCAGAGCCGAATTCTTTTACATAGAAAAGGGGATGGAAATTTGAAGGCATGGAAGCGGTTCTTTTTTTCCGGCGGAGTGAAGGCGGAAATCACCGGTCATGACAAGGAGCGTTTTTTTAATATAGCTGCCCAGAGGGAATTTAAAATTCTGGAAATATCGAAAGACGGGGAAGGAAAGGTGTCCTTCTGGACCACGGCAGAAGATTATAAACGGATGAAGCCGCTGGTGAAAAAAGCGGGAGTCAGGCTTTTTCTGCGGGAAAAATACGGACTTCCCTTTTTTCTGCACAGGAATCGGAAACGGAAGCTTCTGGCCGCCGGAGTCATAACCTTTTTTCTTATGCTCTACTGCCTTTCTTTTTTTATCTGGGACATATCTTTTGAGGGGAATCTGAGATTTACCGATGAGATGCTTTTACATTTCATGGAAACTCTGCCGGTGGTCTGCGGCATGAAAAAGTCGGAGATTTCCTGTGAAGCCCTGGAGGGGGAAATACGGAACCAGTTTACGGAAATCACCTGGGTCTCGGCGGAGATCCGGGGGACCAGACTTATCATCCATGTAAAGGAAAACGAGGCTCTTCTGGCGCCCGTTAAGGCCCCTGAAACGCCCTGTGACCTGGCCGCCGGGAAAGACGGCGTAATTACAAGATGCGTGGTGCGGAACGGTTTTCCCGTGGTGAAAGCCGGGGATGAGGTGAAGGCCGGAGATCTTCTGGTGGATGGTACCATTCCCATCTATGATGATTCAGAAACACTGGTAAATAGTCATGAAATCCATGCAGACGGGGAAATCTATGCAAAAACGGTCCATACCATACAAAAACGTCTGCCGCTTAGCTATACGGTAAGGGCCAGGACCGGAAAAAAACGGCACGGAGCTTTTTTTAAGGCATTCGGAAGAACCTTTTATTTTCTGATGCCCTCTTATGGGGAAAAGGAATGGGAGTTTATCACAGAAGAGACGCAGCTTAAAATTTTTGAAGACTTTTATCTTCCTGTTTATGGGGGGATCATCACTGCCTATGAGTACGTCCCCTATGAAAACGCATGGAGCAGAGAGGCGGTTCTTCGCGTTTGTGGGAGCTATGTGGGGGAATATATGGAAAAATTAACAGAAAAAGGTATACAAATCCTTGGAAATGATGGTAAAATAGAGAAAAGTGAATCCGGGTGGACCATTACGGGAACAGTAACGGTTGTGGAGGACATTGCGAAAGAAGTTCCGGTCCCGGAAAAACAAGAGGAGAACCAGACTGTAAATGAGCATAATTGAGACCATCGTAGACATTCCCGCAGAGCATGAAAGAAAAGTCTGCGGCCAGTTTGACAGTTATTTAAAGAAAATCGAACGCACGCTTCATGTATCCATGGTGGCGCGCGACGGGGAAATCAAGATCATCGGCCCAGATCATGCCGTGAAAAAAGCCAAAAGCGTATTTTCAACGCTGATTGAGCTTTCGAAACGGGGGGAGGAGATCGGAGAACAAAATGTGGACTATGCCCTGGCCCTTTCCTTTGAGGGGAAGGACGAGGAGCTTTTGGAGATCGACAAAGACATCATCTGCCACACGATAAACGGAAAGCCGGTGAAGCCCAAAACCCTGGGACAGAAGACATATATTGACCTGATTCGGAAAAAAATGATCGTATTCGGAGTGGGGCCTGCAGGGACGGGAAAGACGTACCTTGGCATGTCCATGGCAATTCAGGCTTTTAAGAACGGGGAGGTGAACCGGATCATTCTCACCCGGCCTGCCATTGAGGCAGGAGAAAAGCTGGGATTCCTTCCAGGGGATCTTCAAAGCAAAATCGATCCGTATCTGCGCCCTCTTTATGATGCCCTCTATCAGATTATGGGAGCGGAAAGTTATCTTCACAATTCCGAAAAAGGACTGATCGAGGTGGCGCCGTTAGCTTATATGAGAGGACGGACTCTGGACAATGCCTTCATCATCCTGGACGAGGCACAGAATACCACCCAGGCTCAGATGAAGATGTTTTTAACAAGAATCGGCTTTGGTTCCAAGGTGATCATTACCGGGGACCAGTCCCAGAAGGACCTGCCCTATGGGACGGTGTCCGGCCTGGATACGGCCCTTAAGATTTTAAAGGGAATTGACGATATCGGCATCTGTTATTTTTCCAGTGACGATGTGGTGCGCCATCCGCTGGTGCAGAAGATCGTTAAGGCATATGATGATTACGAGGCGCGCGCCAAAGGGATAAAAAAGACGGACAGGCCGGCCGGGAAGGATAAAAAGCATGACAATTACCATTGAATACGAAACGGAAGAAACGCTCAGCCTGCCGTATGAGGATATCATTGACCAGGTGGTGGAGGAGTCTCTGGATTATGTGGAATGTCCCTATGACGCGGAAGTTAATGTACTTTTAACAGATAATCAGGGCATCCGCCAGATCAATCTGGACATGCGCCAAATCGACAGTCCTACGGACGTGCTTTCCTTCCCCATGTGCGACTTTGAGACCCCGGGTGACTTTTCCGGATTAGAGGAGACCCCGGAGGAATATTTTAATCCGGACACAGGGGAGTTAATGCTGGGGGACATTGTGATCTCTGTGGAAAAGGTGAAGGAACAGGCTTTGAAATACGGACATTCTGAGACCAGAGAGCTGGCTTTTTTAGTGGCGCACAGCATGCTCCATTTAAGCGGCTATGACCATATGGAAGAAGAGGAACGGCTGCGGATGGAAGATATGCAGCGGGAAATACTGGAACGAAAGGGGTACAGGAGATGAAAAAAAGAGGCGGGAAATTGTGGATTGTCATGGCTGTGCTCCTGTTTGGGATTTTTCTTGTGGGATGCGGTAAGAAATACGAGGAGGCCTCAGTGACCACCGCGGCCGTTCCCGGGGAGACAGAAGCAGAGTCTTCAAGACATGAGGTAGTGCTGGAGACGGAAGGGAAAAAGGAATCGGAGGCCGAGACAGAACCCGAAGAGAGGGTTGAGGTGGATGGAAAAATCCAGAGCTATTTAACCGGTGAAATGGTGGATGTGAAGCAGGGAAACCGGAGGCCCTTGGCCGTTATGATGAGTAACGATAAAGCCTCTCTGCCCCAGTATGGAATTAACCGGGCCGCGGTGGTGTATGAAGCCCCGGTGGAGGGGGATATGAACCGGTACATGGCTCTCATTGAGGATTACGACGACTTGGAGAGGATTGGCTCCGTGAGAAGCTGCAGGACGTACTATACATACTTTGCAAGGGAGTTTGACGCCGTTTACGCGCATTTTGGCCAGAGCACCTTTGCAGAGCCCTATTTAAAAAATGTGGACAACATAAACGGAATTGACGGAATCGGCTCCACGGCCTTTTACCGCTCCTCGGATAAAAAGGCGCCCCATAACGCCTACACCAGCGGGAGCCGGATTACAAAGGCCATCGAGACCTTGAAATACAGGACGGAGTATGACGAATCCTATGACGGGCATTTTAAGTTTGCCAGGGGCAGCGAACAGATTATTCCTGACGGAGAGGACGCCTATAAGGTGGTTCCCGGCGCCTATGCCATCAACAAGCCCTGGTTTGAATATCAGGAAAGCGACGGCCTGTACCACAGATTCCAGTACGGAGATGTCCATAAGGGAAATGAAGGAGCCATCGCAGTGAAAAATGTGATTTTCCAGTATGTGGAGTGGGGACATTATGCCACCACCCAGTATTTAAATATCAACGTTCACACCGGCCACGAGGGTCGGTATTTCACCAATGGAAAATACCAGAAAATTACCTGGGATAAAGACGGGGAATTCGGTGTGACCCGCTATTATGACATGGATGGAAATGAAATTACCCTGAATAAGGGAAAGACCTGGATTTGCATTATCGGCGCAGATAAGTACAACAAGGCGGAGATTTATGGAAAGTAAAGGAAGAAGCAGAGGAAAGCCTGCTGCTGCGGCGGGGAGACGGCCGAAAAAAGGAACGGATTTTGTGGTGCAGGGCAGTATTTTAGCCATTGCTTCCATTGTGGTCAGAATCATCGGGATCGCGTACAGGATCCCGATGATCAACATTATTGGCGATGAGGGAATGGGATATTACGGAACGGCATTCAATGTCTATAACATTGCTCTATTGCTGTCCTCGTACAGCCTGCCGTTAGCGGTTTCCAAAATGGTTTCCGTAAGGCTTGCCAATAAGCAGTACCGGACCACTGTCCGGATTTTAAGGGTGTCCCTTGCCTATGCCACCGTGGTGGGCGGAATCGCGGCTTTTGTGATCTGGTTTGGGGCTGATTTTTTCGCTGCAAAGATCTTTTTCATGCCTTACGCTGCTTTTGCATTAAAAACACTGGCCCCTACGGTGTGGATCATGGCCTATCTCGGCGTGTTCCGCGGCTATTATCAGGGCCGGGGAACCATGGTGCCAACGGCCTTCTCGCAGGTGCTTGAGCAGATCATGAATGCCATTGTCAGCGTGGCGGCGGGAAGTATTCTGTTTCATGAAGCCCTTAAGGTGGAGGCTTTAAAGGGCAAAGGCGCTTCGGGTTACGCAAATGCCTGGGGAGCGGCGGGAGGAACCATCGGAACAGGAGCCGGTGCGTTTATGGCTCTCGCATTTTTGCTGTTTGTGTTCGCTCTCTATAAAAAGCAGATCAGGCGTCAGGTAAAAAGAGACCGGTCCGGCAGTCTGGCAGGCTATGGAGAGATCACAAAGGCTCTGTTTTTTACAGTGATTCCCGTAGTAGTGAGCTCTGCCATTTACAATGTGAACAGCGTGCTGGATAACGGAATCCTGGCATATAATTTTGCTGCCAAAGGAATGGACGCAGAATTTGTCTCCCAGTGGGGTGTGTATACAGGAAAATATCACCTGCTGATCAACGTTCCCATGGCTGTCTCCAATGCCCTTTCCTCGTCCCTGATTCCTTCGGTTTCCAGGGCGGTCGCCCTTGGAGATAAAAGGATGGTACGGGCTAAGGTGGCGGCCGCCATCCGGTTTTCCCTTCTCATTGCCATCCCTTCGGCGGTGGGACTTACGGTTTTGGCAGGCCCGGTCAACAATCTTCTATTTTCTGGTGATAACGCTTTGGCCATCCGCATGACTCTTTACGGATCCATAGCTGTGGTATTTTATTCTGTATCCACGGTGACCAATGCCATTTTACAGGGGGTGGACAAGATGCACCTTCCCATTATCCATGCCCTGATTTCTTTGGTTCTTCATCTTGCGGCCCTGGAGGTGATGGCTCTGGGTTTTGATCTGGGAATCTTCAGCATGGTGTACGCCAATATTTTGTTTGCCGTGTTTATGTGTTATTTAAACCACCGCTCCATTCGTAAGCTGCTGCGCTACCGTCAGGAGATCAAAAGGACCATCTTTCTGCCCCTTCTGGCTTCCGCCGTCATGGGAGCCTGCGCTTTCGGCGTATACAACCTGATTCATCTGGGCGTAAAAAGCAATGCCATATGCACCGTGGGAGCCATTATCGCGGCCATTTCGGTGTACGGCGTGCTGCTTATAAAATTTGGCTGTCTGAGCGAAAGTGAGCTCTATGAAATGCCGGGCGGCACAAGACTTTTGGTACTTCTCAGGAAAATGCGCCTGATGTAAGAAGGCAATGTATCTCAAAACATGAGAGTGCGTGATACCTAATCTATTTTGTATGGTAAATTTGCAATGAATAAGAATAATCCGAGGATTGGCAGAAGAGAAAAATGAAATTACAATTACAACTGAATGCAAACCATTTAAAATTGATTGCGATTATTGCTATGACGATAGACCATGTATGTGATTTGATTTATCCTGGTTTTCCGGCTGAACCGGGGGCAATTGGATTACATATTGCCGGACGCCTGACAGCTCCGATTATGTGGTTTTTCGTTTGTGAGGGATATCATTATACTCATAATGTAAAAAAGTATATGCTGCGAATGGGAGTTTTTGCCATAATTTCGCATTTTGCATATTGCTTTGCATTCGGAATAAACCCAATCCCATTCAGCACAGGAATTTTTAATCAGACAAGTGTCATGTACCCGCTTTTTGTTGCGGTTTTAATCATGTGGATGCAGGATAATGATTTGCCAATGAAGAATTGGGGAAAGAATGCAATTATCTTTGTATTGGTTTGGAGTGCTTTCCCCGCGGATTGGAGCAGTATAGCAGTATTGGCAATATTGGAAATGTATAAGAAAAGGGGAAACTTAAATGCACAAATGAAGGAAATGCTTCTGTATGTTGCGATATATGCAGCCGTATCGTTCTTTTTTGTGAGCAAGGTTTATGCGTTGGTGCAGATTGGTGTTTTGCTGGTCTATCCTGTGTTAAAGTTATACAATGGCGAAAGAGGGAAAGCAAAATGGATGAAATGGTTTTTCTATCTATATTATCCAATCCATTTGATTTTTATTGGGGTACTTCGTATCTGTATTTATGGGGATATCCGTTTATTGTTTTAGTTAGTGCTTGTTTGAAAATTCATTCCCGTCATCTGCACGCCCTGCTTTGCAGGAAATTTGGTCCTCATTCGCTCAACGTGGCTCACTACGCCGTCGCTTTGCAGACGCACAGCCAATAACACGCAATGTCAGTATTTGCGGTTATGGGCTCTTTTTTTCAGAAAAATGTTTAAAATCGCGAAAGAAAGCAGATACTGTTTCCAAAGGAGGGATTTTCCTATGAAAAAATATGTATCCTGCTTTCTTTTCTTTTTATGCCTTACCACAGGCTGCCTGGTGACGCTTTTTTTTCTCACCAATACTGTGGAAACGGAAGAGGCTACTCAGGTGCAGATGACGGAGTCGGTGGAACAACCTGTGTTCGCGGAAAGTCAGGCCGAAACGGAGGCTGAAACGGAGAACCCGGTCCATGTGGTGCTTAACCAGGAGGAAGTTGTGCCGAAAGTGGAAAAGGACAATTATTGTCTTGTGGCGGAAGAGGGGTATTTGATTGTATATGACAGCGATAAGGAAACCGTAAACATGTTTACCCATATGCCCCTGACGGATTTTCCTGTGTCGGAGCAGGAACGCCTTATGGAGGGAATCTGGTTTGCCACGATGACGGAAATTTTCAGTTATCTGGAATCTTATACCAGTTAGCACTTGAAATTTAAACGGCTTCTCGATATACTAGTACTACCTTGCGGGTATTTTATTCCATGGAATTTTCAGACACATTCCAGAGTTAAAAGGCCATGTATCACATGCCTGCATTTCAATACATGGCCCTGGGCTTTGCCAGAATACCCAAAAGAAGCCATGTTTCAGAGAAAAATGAGCGAATTTAAAATGTGTACGGCGTCCGCCGGGTTGGGAGGAAATCCATGGGCTGCAAGGGACTTGTCATCGGCGGCGGCGCCGCCGGACTGATGGCCGCCATTACCGCAAAAGAAAACGGGGCAGATGTGACCATACTGGAACACATGCCGCGGGTGGGAAAGAAAATTTTATCCACAGGAAACGGAAAATGCAATCTCACAAATATAAGAGTTACCGAGGACTGTTACCGGAGCCGGGAAAAGGCGTTTCCCATGGCGGTCATCGAAAAATTTTCGGTTCCGGAAACCCTTTCTTTTTTCCGGCGCCTGGGTGTTGTGACCACCGAAAAAAACGGATATGTCTATCCGGCATCCGGTCAGGCGCAGACGGTTTTGGACGCCCTGAGGGAAAAAGCGGAAAGTCTTGGAGTAAAGACTGTGACAGAATGCGAGATTTCCGCCGTTGAAAAGACGAAGAGCGGCTTTCTTGTGAAAACCGGCAAGGGAACTTTTTCAGGCCGGTTTGTGATTCTGGCCGCCGGATCCATGGCGGCAAAATCCACGGGCTCCGACGGGAGCGGATATGCCCTTGCAAAAGCCCTGGGGCATAAAATTATAAAGCCTCTGCCTGCTCTGGTGCAGTTAAAATGCAGGGGAGATTTTTTTAAATCCATCGCAGGAGTCCGTACGGAAGCCGCCGTAAGCTTATATACCATCGGAAAATACGGGGAGAGGAAAGAGTTTCTGGCCTCCGACCGGGGGGAGCTGCAGCTTACGGATTATGGTATTTCCGGTATTCCGGTATTCCAGGTGAGCCGTTATGCGGCTGAAGCCCTGGACCAGAAGAAGCGGGTTCTTGCGGCCATAGATTTTTATCCAGATTGTACAGGGGAAGAGTTTTTCACTCTTTTAAAGGAACAGAAAACGTATTTAAATGACAGAACCTGTTCTGTTTTCTTAAACGGAATTTTCCATAAAAAACTGGCTGCTCTGTTTTTAAAGGCAGCCGGAGCCGGGCCGGATGTCCCCGTGGCATCCTTAACGGACAAAAAGCTTAAGGAGATCACGGAAGTGATCAAGAACGCCCTTTTTGAGGTGACAGAGACAAATTCCTATGATAAGGCCCAGGTATGCATGGGCGGCGTGAGTACCAAAGAGATTAATGAAAAAACGATGGAATCCAGACTGGTGTCCGGCCTTTATTTTGCCGGCGAAATCCTGGATGTGGACGGTATCTGCGGCGGCTATAATTTACAGTGGGCCTGGTCCAGCGGCCATCTGGCCGGGATGAGCGCCGCGAAGGGAAAAGAAAATCAGCCGGAACAGCGCTAGAAATAGAAAAGGAAATCCGGCCGCGGCCGGAAGGGAGAACGGATACATATGATTCGTATAAACCAGCTTACCCTGGAAACGGGGCATGGACCTGGGGCAATGAAAAAAAAGGCTGCAAAGCTTTTAAGGGTGCCGGAAACCGCCATCCGGGACGTAAAAATTGTAAGACGTTCCATTGATGCAAGAAAAAAGGAACGGCTCCTTTTCAGTTATATTGTGGATGTGACTCTGACAGACAGGAAAAAGGAGGCGGCTGCGGTAAAGAAGGCCGCCAGCCCCAATATAAAAATTGAGAATGAGGAAGCTTACTGCTATCCAAAATCTGGAACGGAATCCTTAAAGGAGCGGCCTGTGATCATCGGTGCGGGACCGGCGGGCCTTTTTGCGGCGCTTGCCCTCTCCGAAAACGGATATGCCCCCGTCCTTTTAGAGCAGGGGGACCCGGTGGAAATACGGACCAGAAAGGTGGAGGATTTCTGGAAGTACGGGGACTCCCGTCTGGACCCCTATTCCAACGTCCAGTTCGGGGAAGGCGGCGCAGGAACCTTCTCGGACGGAAAACTCAACACTCTGGTAAAGGATGTGTCAGGGCGAAACAAAAAGGTATTGGAAATCTTTGTGGAGGCAGGAGCCGACTCCACGATTCTATATGACAGCAAACCCCATATCGGCACGGATGTTTTGGCGGATGTGGTAAAAAATATACGGAAGCGGATCGAAGAAAAGGGCGGCCAGGTGAGATTTTCCTCGAGAGTTGCGGATATTTTAGAGGAGGACGGAAACGTTCTGGGAGTTACGCTTTCTGACGGAAGTTTCCTTAAATCAGAAACGGTGATTCTTGCCGTGGGGCACAGCGCCAGAGAGTTATTTAAAACACTTTCTGAAAAAAAGCTTTTCATGGAGCCCAAGGCCTTTGCAGTAGGACTCAGAGTCCAGCATCCCCAGAAAATGATCAATCTTTCCCAGTACAGGAGAGAGGACGCAGGCATCCTGGGGGCAGCGCCTTATAAGGTGGCGGCAAAGACCCTGGCGGGACGCGGGGTATACTCTTTTTGTATGTGTCCCGGAGGCTTTGTGGTCAACGCTTCCTCGGAAAGGGGCCGCCTGGCTGTCAACGGCATGAGTTATTTTAAGCGCGACAGTGAAAATGCCAACAGCGCCATCATCGTTTCCGTGACCCCGGAGGATTTTCCGGTTCCCGGCGCGCTGGGGGGCATTGAATTTCAGAGAAGACTGGAGGAAAAGGCCTTCCTTCTGGGAAATGGAAAGATTCCTCTTCAGCTTTACGGCGATTTCCTGCGGCATGAGCCCTCCGAGAAGTTCGGAGATGTGGGACCAAAGGTCTGCGGCGGATATGAGCTTACGGATTTAAGGGAGCTGATGCCGGAGCCCATAAATCAGGCATTTATAGAAGGCATGGACCAGTTTGGAAGAAAAATCCAGGGATTTGACAGGCCGGATGCAATTCTGGCAGGGGTGGAAAGCCGTACCTCCTCGCCCTTAAAGATATGGCGGGACGAGCGGCTGGAAAGCAACATAAAGGGGCTTTACCCATGCGGGGAAGGTGCCGGATACGCCGGGGGCATTACCTCCGCCGCCATGGACGGACTTAAAGTGGCTGAAGAGATTATCCGGCGTTTCCGACCCTTATAAACGGCATGATGCCGAAGTAAAAGTGTTTCAGTACACGAGTATCATAATATTTCTGAAAACGGGAGAGTAAGATATGGAGAAGACAGCAAGAGAACTTCTTAAGGATAAAAACAGAATCGTAATTAAGATCGGTTCCTCTTCCCTGACCCATGCGGAGACGGGAGATTTGAATCTGGCTAAAATTGAGAGACTGATCCGGGTCATCAGTGACTTAAGGGGGATGGGGAAGGAAGTGGTTCTGGTTTCCTCCGGTGCCGTTGCGGCAGGCCGCCAGGCCCTTGGATGCCAGAGACCGGAGACCCTGGCTGAAAAGCAGGCCTATGCGGCCGTGGGACAGGCAAGGCTCATGATGGTGTATCAGAAGGTATTTTCTGAATACAACCAGACAGCGGCCCAGATTCTCATGACCAAGAACACCATTGTGGACAATGTGTCCAGAGGCAATGCCAGGAATACGTTTGATGAGCTTTTGAAGCTGGGAGCGGTGCCCATTGTAAATGAGAACGACACAGTTTCCACATATGAGCTGAAATTCGGTGATAATGACAGACTTTCCGCCATCGTTTCCGCCCTTATCGGCGCAGATCTTTTAATTCTGCTTTCCGACATTGACGGCCTGTACTCGGATGACCCCAAGAAAACCCCCGATGCTGTATTCATCGAACAGGTAGACGAGCTGTCGGAGGAGCTTATGTCCATGGGAAAATCCACTACAGGAAGCGATGTGGGCACCGGGGGAATGGCTGCAAAGCTTTACGCGGCGCGGATTGCCACCGACAGCGGCGCCGATATGGTCATTGCCAATGGAGATCATGTGGAAGTGATCTGGGATATTTTAAACGGTGAGATAAAAGGAACCCTGTTTACAGCCCACAAGAGTACGGATTTCGCGCTTCTCGACTATATCGAGAGCGTTCATCCATAAGGAGGAAGTATGGAAAGCAGCAGAATTGACAGAATTAACGCCTTATACCATAAATCTCAGTCTGTGGGGCTGACGGAGGAGGAGAAGGCGGAGCAGGAAACTTTGAGAAGAGAATATATTGAGGCGGTGCGGAGAAACCTGCGGGGCACCCTAAACAGTATTTCTATTAAGGAAAAGGACGGGTCCATCACAGACCTGGGAAAGAAATACGGGAATGTAGGACACACAGAAAGCTGAGGCGATGGCGGTCAGGATATAGGAAACCAGAATGCAGAGAGCTAAGATGCAGGGAACCAGGATACAGGAAGTCGAGATACAGGAAGACAAGATGCAGGAAGTTAAGATGCAGGAAATCAGGATACAGGAAGACAAGATATAGGAAGTTAAGATGCAGGAAATCAGGGTACAGGAAGACAAGATGCAGGAAGTCAGGATACAGGAAGCCGGGATGAAAAAGGCTGAGCTCAGGAAAGAATTAAAGAAACTGCTGAAGGTGGTTCCGGAGGCAGAGAAAAGGGAATGGGACAGCCGTCTTTTAGAGCGCGTTCTTTCCCTGCCGCAGGTGGAACGTACAGCGTGGGTGTATGGTTACATGGCGCTGCCCTGGGAGGCTGGAACCAGAGAGCTTCTTTTGGCATTATTGAAGAGGGGAAAACGAGTGGCTCTTCCAAGGGTTCTGGGAGAGGAGATGGACTTTTTTGAAATCCGCTCTCTTTCGGAGCTTTCCGAGGGGGCTTATCATATCCTGGAGCCTGCTATGGAATGCCCCCCGGCGTCCTGTGCGGATGCTCTTTTACTGGTTCCGGGAATGGCATTTACCCCTAAGGGAGACCGCCTGGGGAAGGGAGGCGGATATTATGATAAGTTTCTGACAAAGGAGCCGGGGCATATGACCGTGGCGCTGGCCTATGAGTTTCAGATGCTGGAACGCCTTCCGGCAGAGCTTCATGACAAAGCTGTGGATATGGTTGTGACCCCGGGCGGGAGTTACAGCAGAAAGTGAGAGGGATATGGATTTAAAGGAGATCGGAAAAAAAGCGAAGGATGCTTCTTTCCTTCTTGGAAAGATGGGTTCCGGGGAAAAAAATAAGGGACTTCTGGCAGCCGCCGAAGAGATGTTAAAGGGACAGGATGAAATCCTTAAAGCCAATGCCAATGACGTAAAAAAAGCCAAGGAAAAGGGCATGGCCCAGGGACTGGTGGATCGGCTTCTTCTGACGCCGGACCGAATTTTGGGGATCGTGGAGGGCATGCGCCAGGTGGCTGGCTTAGAGGACCCGGTCGGAGAAGTAATTTCCATGAAAAAGCGCCCCAACGGACTGGTCGTGGGCCAGAAAAGAGTTCCGATGGGGGTGATCGGCATGATTTATGAGGCGCGTCCTAATGTGACGGCGGATGCCTTTGCCCTCTGCTTTAAGACGGGAAACGCCGTAATCCTGAGGGGAGGAAGCGATGCCCTGGAATCCAATGAGGCCATTGTCGCCTGTATCCGCAGAGGACTTTCTTCCTGCGGGATTCCTGAGGATGCCGTGTTTCTTCTTTCTGACACCAGCAGGGAAACGGCAAGGGAATTCATGCGTATGAACCAGTATCTGGATGTGCTGATTCCCAGAGGAGGCGCGGGACTCATTAAGAGCGTGGTGGAAAACAGTACGGTTCCAGTAATCGAGACCGGAACCGGAAACTGCCATATTTACGTGGACGAGACGGCGGACCTTGCCATGGCGGCAGATATTCTTTTTAATGCCAAGACTCAGAGAATCGGCGTCTGCAATGCCTGCGAGTCCGTACTGGTTCACCGGGCCGTGGCGGATACATTCCTGCCGCTTATGAAAAAACGCCTGGATGAAAAGCAGGTGGAAATCCGCGCGGACGAGGCTTCAAGGGCCGTTGTTCCGGAATTTAAGGAGGCCACAGAGGAGGATTGGGGAAGGGAATATTTAGACTATATTCTTTCCTGCAAAATCGTGGATTCCGTGGATGAGGCCATCGCTCACATCAATACGTACAACACCGGACATTCCGAGGCCATCGTGACTTCGGATTACGGGAACGCCCAAAAGTTTTTAGACGAAGTGGATGCGGCGGCTGTCTATGTGAACGCCTCCACCAGATTCACGGACGGTTTTGAATTTGGTTTTGGAGCTGAAATCGGTATCAGCACCCAGAAGCTCCACGCCAGGGGCCCTATGGGACTTTTGGCGCTGACTTCCACCAAGTATATCATTTACGGGAATGGGCAAATTCGGGAATAAACGTAAAAAGTGTGAGTTTTTCCCATGCCGTTTTCTAATATCCTGATTCTGCAGAAAAACTCCCTTGCTACTTTATAGAAAGAGTAGCGGGGGAGTTTTTGTGTGTAATAAAACAATGATTTCTGAGTCTTATTTGCCAATATGATATTCTTCGTAAAGTTTGTTTCTATATTGTTTATCTTGTGTAGCTTTAATGATATCCTGTGGCCGATTGTGTTCGATCAGTTTTGTGATTAATGTGGAAAGTTTGTTTTCACCCTCTTGAATGCCTTTTTGTATACCTTCTTTGATACCT
The DNA here is from genome assembly GCA_910586315.1 of uncultured Lachnospiraceae bacterium. GTDB lineage: Bacteria > Bacillota > Clostridia > Lachnospirales > Lachnospiraceae > CANRXD01. Next base: position 47,174 of record CAJUIP010000008.1, read on the forward strand.
TCTCTTTTTATTGTCTTAGCTTCATATTCCAGAACTTTTCCGCCCATGACCGCTTTCACTCCTTCCTTAACAGAATTGTATTTTACAGCGATGTGCTCCAATACTTTATTTGACATGTCGATAATCGTACATCTTGTGTATTCGCTGATTGCTCTCTGCTTTAAGAGCTCTTCCAGTTTATTTTTAATCCATTCGTATTCTTCCAGTAAGGCTTTCAGCTTTGCTTTATCCCTCTCGTATTCATCGAACCGCGTTTCGTGGGAAAAGATATAGAAAGGAATCAACAACAGGAGATTCTTCTCAAAAATCTCTTCCAGGGTGTATTGTTGGGATTTCATCACCTGGATATCATATTCCACGGTTCCCCCTGGCGTTATCATCCTGATTTTCAGTGTATCAGGCGTTGACGCATGATGCCTTAAGAACAGTACAGCAGAATGAGGCAGTGTCACAGTAAGAATATTTCCATTGATTTGTCCTTCGTCCAGGGCGATTTGGGTGTCATATTCAAAAAATCGAACCAGCATACTGTTATCGGCACTGCTCTGGCATTCCAGATGGTATTTTTTGGATTCTTTTCCTTCTATCCTGAAACTGGTATCCGTAATCCGTTCTTCTTCATTTCCGCCCTGCTGGTTCAGGAAGTGCTCGTTAGGGGAGAAGATAATTTCTTCCTGTCCTGAATAATGCTCCCCGAATACCTCATTTATCACAGGGATGATAAGGAAACTGCAATCATTCAGCAGCGTGCGGAACACATCATCATATGGTGTGCTTGTTATCCTTATATCGTTCATTGTTATCCGCTCCTTTTATTATATTTTACCATATTGCATAAATTTACTCAATTAGAAAAATATTATTCTGAAGTGGGGGAAGTGCGTCCGAAGCAAATATGAGCATAAAATGTTGTCTTGTCTGTTACAAAAGCAGGTTCCTCTGATGCAGTGAAGACGCAGGAACGGATAGAACCTGCACAGTGAAAGCCAGAGATTGATGGAATTAATTCAGAAACCGGAGATAAAGAATAAATCTGACGTCAAAGAGATATAGCAGACGGAGGAAACGGAGCGTAGCTGGCTACGATTAACCGTCCCAACGCCTATGGAAAATATGAACTTTATGAGATGATGGGAAGAAAGAGAAGTTTCAGGAACGTGTTCTGAGTCTGTGGAAAGGGACAATAATGTGAAATTTTTTTCTTTCTAAAACTGCAGAATTTCTGAGCGGCTATCCATAACATAATATGTATTATGTAAAGAACAGCCGCTCTGTTTCTATTATAAAAGCTGTAATTTCCCGGTAACAGTTCAGATACCCCTCTGAATTACTACATTCTCCGCCCATTTTTTACCATTTTTCTTGAGAAACCTATTGAAAAATATGGATAATGATGCTAGTATGTATGCATACACATAAAGAAACACAGGTTTCATCCATGACATAATACATACTATAGGAAGCAAAAATGGGCTTCCTATAATCTGACTGGTGACGCAAAAAGCACACCTTTTATCAGTAACCGCCGCACGGTTTCTGATAAGCTATATTATGTCATGGACCGTTTCGTGTGTAATAAAGCAATACCCTGATTTCATTGGCAGGATGAGTATTCCGGGCACTTTTCCAGTGGGGACAGAAAACCCCAGGGCAGAGATTCATCCTCTGTACTGCAGGAAGAAAAATTCTCTGCCTGTGAAATAAATTTTTCTGTACAAATTATGAAGAAGGAGGAAAAAGGAAATGAAAAGAAAACAGCTGACAGCCCTGTTCTTAAGCGCAGCCATGGTTCTTACCAACGCCGGAATCAGCTTTGGCGCACTGGATGGTCCTGAGGATGTGGGCAAGCGAGGAGAGGTTGCGGAGGGAAAGGAAGCGTGGATCACTCTCAACGCCAATGGCGGAGAGTTTCGCTTTGCCGGCGCTGAGGAGCCTGGAACCCCTGGAGTTTCCACACCAAGCAATGCCACATCAAGCGATGCCACGCCCGTTGTGGAGACATCAACGACGCTGGACGTGGGAGGTCCGGTAACAACCCCGGATGTCGACGGATATTATTATCTGCTCTTTGGGGATGCCGAGCCTGCAGCGGCCTCTGCGGAAGCCGACTGGAACGTTCTGACGGATGGTCCGGAGACAAAAAATGGTGAAATGAAATTTGCCGGATGGTATGTGAAGAAGGACGATCTGACTACCAGGCTTGAACCCGAATCCAAAATATACGGACACGCTGATGTATACGCCAGATGGGTCAGCAACGCTAATGTTACTGTAGATGAAGGCGTAAAGGAAATGGTTCAGAATCCAGCGGTCAGCGGCCTTACCGAGGGCGTTACATTAACTTTCAATGCTCTGGAGGAGAACAAACAAAAGGATGTCCAGGCTCTTTCCGATATCGTCTCTAAGGCGGATCTCACAGCTCTTGGAGTTTCTTCTGTAGCACTGTCCAAGAATGAGAATGCTCTGGTTCAGCTGGATATTTCTGTAGACAAAGCCCAAAATGGCCCTGTAGGAATCACCATGGCGGATCCCTTTAATGGCCAGTACGATAATATTCTGGTGATTCACTTAAATGATGGGGCAACCGCAGCGCAGGATGTACAGTATGCCGTTATGGATAAGAATGCAAATACTCTGTCCTTTACAGCGAAAGGCTTCAGCCCTTACATTCTGGCTGCTGTGGACGGGAACATGGCCAAGATTAAGGTGGAGAATGTAAAGAACGGCGCTCTGCTTGTATACAGCTTGGAGTCCTTAAATGATGGCGGGTATAAGTATACTTATGTTCCGATCGGTGAGGAAGTGGAGATACCTGTTGGAACAGTGCTTCATGTACAGGCTCAAGGCGCTTATACTGACGATACCAACTGGGAATTGAAAGATGACGAATGCCAGGTAACTTCTGATAAAGAGACCATAAATGTCCAAAACTGGAGCTCCTTTGAAGTTTCAGGAAATGCTGTCATCTCTGCAGAATTCGTTCAGATGGGACAGTGGGAAGTTTCTCCTGGCCGGATTCCTGCTCCTGCTGTCTATGAGGGAAAGATTACTTACTATGACGTAGAAGCTGACGGAACGAAAACGTATCGTCAGGTGTCCTTTGATACGGACAGTAGCATTTCCAATGACAATGAACTCTTCACCCTGGAAAACGGCGTGCTGAAGAGTAAGGACATTTTACCGCTGGGTCAGTATACTCTGACGGTCAGCACAGAAGACGGCAGTTCGTTCCAGACAATTAGGATCACGGTAGGCAATATACGAATTGACATGAATCCTGATTATCTTCCGAAAGCAGGTTCCTTTGAAGCCCTTTTACAGGTTTATTTGAAGGAGAACGGTCAATGGGCTGCCAAAAACCAGTGGTCCGTGGAACTGGATCCAGACCGGAATTATGGACTGGAAGATAAATTCTCTCTGACGAACAATGTTTTAAAGAGCAACGATACGCTTGAGTTGGGCACCTATTATCCTAATGTGCTTGTCAAGACTCCGGAGGGCGGTTCCTACCGGACCGGAATTAGCGTCCGTGTAGGCGTTACCAGCTGGTTTAGTGTTCCTGTGGCAAAATATGTGGGTAGCGACGGCGAACAAACTTATACCACTTATATTTCGAACAGTGTGGAGCGTGTCAGTACAGAAGAAGGAACTACATTTGGATCTGCAAAAGTCCAGGTGTTTGAAGGACATATTAAAGAGATTGCCATGTACGGAAATCATCCCTTTAAGGGCTGGGCTGACGAGAACGGGAAAATAGTGGAAGATGCTCAGAAACTGGAGAATAATAATAATTTTTATGCCGCTTTTGAAGGATATACTCCTGTGAAGGTGGAAACCACTGGTTCCACTGGGAAGCCTGAAGAGCCGGGCAAACCTGAGGAGCCCAATAAGCCGGGTAAACCGGGTAATACTGGAAATTCAAGCTCCAGAGACGAAGATTACAGTTCCGGAAGCTCTTCTTCCAGCGGCAGAAAAGCTGCCAAAGCCGATACGCTTTCCGGAAGCTGGAAGAAGGATGCCAAAGGCTGGTGGTTCGAGCTGTCCAATGGCGCATATGCTAAGAATCAGTGGGGCAAGATAAACAATGTATGGTATTACTTTAACGCGGAAGGTTATATGGTAACCGGCTGGCAGCAGGTTGACGGCCAGTGGTACTATCTGACAGAGGCGGAAGCAAATCAGGGTGCTATGCTTGTCGGATGGCTTTTTGACTCCAATTATAAGAAATGGTTCTATTTTGGTTCCGATGGAGTTATGCTGACCGGCTGGCAGCTGATTGGCGGCCAGTGGTATTATCTGAATACAATTTCTGATGGTATCCATGGCGCTATGGCAGCTGATACGACCATCGACGGACACTATGTGAATGCCGACGGAGTATGGGTGCAGTAAACGCTATTTCGTATGAAGAGGACGGGGCTGTCTGAAAGCCCGGAGGGTTTAATTTCTCTCCGGGCGGCGGACAGCTCCGCCTTTTTGTTTAAATCTTCCTTAATTGACAGATTTTGGGTATCAAAAGTGATTAAAAATAACTAATTTATTACATTAAATTTACAGAATTGGTATTGTGGTTGCATTTTTTGCAGTTGGAGTTTATAATGGTCACGGTAGAGTCCGTATGGGGAAATAAGTAAGCAGAACGCTGATTATATAATGGAGAGGGAACAAAGTCAAGGGAAATCTACAACGAAGTTGATTTAGATAAAATAAATCTAAATGTGGAACCAGCCATGGAGGAATCGGACAGACAGTACTGGTTTATGGCAAAATGCCGGGAGTGGGTTCGGGACCTTGAAAAAAGAAACGGGCGGAGGCCCACGGCGTTTATTCAGACCTTCGGTTGTCCGAACGTGTGAGTAAACAGGATTCTGAAAAGATGTTTGAAAGGGAGAAAGCTTATTGCAAATCGAATATAGTAAAAATACTGCAAAATATATTAATGCTGCTGACAAGCCAACAAAAAGACGTTTGAAAGAAGCAATTGAAAAGATTCCTTTTGGAGATATTAAAAAATTACAAGGCATAGATAATGGATATCGTTTAAGAGTTGGGGATTTAAGAGTGTTGTTTTCAATAGAAGATGATACAATATATATTGATAATATCATTCCCAGAGGGCAGGCATATAAATGGTTATAGAAGTAGGTGAAAGAATATGAGTAAAGAGATGTTAAAAAATTTGATAGAATTGGTTCCGGAAAAGGATATTGATACTTTGTATAGAGTGATTGTAAAGTTTGTGCCTGAAGTAATCCCTGAACCAGAGGAATTAGAAGCCATAAGAACCGGACGAAAAGACAGGGAAATGAACGGAACAATACCTCATGAGGCGATCGATTGGGATTAAGAAAAAAGAAGCGAGTACCCCGCTTGAGCCATAAGGCTGTACGGTAAAACCCCCGCTTCTTGTTGATGATTATATGATAGAAAGGGAAAAAGTCAAGAAAAAATGGATCAAGAAGCTTTGCATCATAAAGGAATTGATTTAGATAGAATAGACATCAATGTGGAACCACCCATGGAGGAACCGGCCAGACAATACTATTTCATGGCAAAATGCCGGCAGTGGGTTCGTGCGTTTAAGCAGAAAAACGGACGCTGTCCGACAGCTTCGATCCAAACCTTCGGCTGTCCGAACGTGTGAGTAAACAGGATTCTGAAAAGATGTTTGAAAGGGAGAAAGCTTATTGCAAATCGAATATAGTAAAAATACTGCAAAATATATTAATGCTGCTGACAAGCCAACAAAAAGACGTTTGAAAGAAGCAATTGAAAAGATTCCTTTTGGAGATATTAAAAAATTACAAGGCATAGATAATGGATATCGTTTAAGAGTTGGGGATTTAAGAGTGTTGTTTTCAATAGAAGATGATACAATATATATTGATAATATCATTCCCAGAGGGCAGGCATATAAATGGTTATAGAAGTAGGTGAAAGAATATGAGTAAAGAGATGTTAAAAAATTTGATAGAATTGGTTCCGGAAAAGGATATTGATACTTTGTATAGAGTGATTGTAAAGTTTGTGCCTGAAGTAATCCCTGAACCAGAGGAATTAGAAGCCATAAGAACCGGACGAAAAGACAGGGAAATGAACGGAACAATACCTCATGAGGCGATCGATTGGGATTAAGAAAAAAGAAGCGAGTACCCCGCTTGAGCCATAAGGCTGTACGGTAAAACCCCCGCTTCTTGTTGATGATTATATGATAGAAAGGGAAAAAGTCAAGAAAAAATGGATCAAGAAGCTTTGCATCATAAAGGAATTGATTTAGATAGAATAGACATCAATGTGGAACCACCCATGGAGGAACCGGCCAGACAATACTATTTCATGGCAAAATGCCGGCAGTGGGTTCGTGCGTTTAAGCAGAAAAACGGACGCTGTCCGACAGCTTCGATCCAAACCTTCGGCTGCCAGATGAATGCCAGGGACTCGGAAAAGCTCATGGGGATTTTAGAAAAGATCGGCTATGTGCGCGGAGAAGATGAGAGATCTGACTTTGTCCTTTACAATACCTGCACGGTTCGGGAAAACGCTAATTTAAAGGTATACGGACGCCTGGGGCATTTAAACGGCCTCAAGCGGAAGAATCCCGATATGATGATTGCCCTCTGCGGCTGCATGATGCAGGAGCCCCAGGTGGCGGAAAAAATAAAAAAGAGCTATGGACATGTGGACATTATCTTTGGTACCCACAATATTTTTAAACTGGCGGAGCTTATTTATGACCGCCTGCAAAAAAAGAAGATGGTGGTGGATATCTGGGACGGAACCGATGCCATCGTGGAGGAGCTCCCCATCGAGCGGAAATATCCCTTTAAATCCGGCGTTAATATTATGTTTGGCTGCAACAATTTCTGCAGCTACTGTATTGTCCCCTATGTGCGGGGGCGGGAGAGAAGCCGGAATCCGGAGGATATCATAAAAGAAATCGAGGACCTTGTGAGGGACGGGGTTGTGGAAGTGATGCTTCTGGGCCAGAATGTGAATTCTTATGGAAAAACATTAGAGGATCCTGTTTCTTTCGCAAAGCTTTTGCAGCGGGTGGAAAACATTGACGGGCTGGAGCGGATCCGCTTTATGACGTCCCATCCGAAAGATTTGTCGGATGAATTAATTGCCGTTATGAAGGAATCAAAAAAAATATGCCGTCATCTGCACCTGCCTCTCCAGTCAGGAAGCAGCCGGATTTTAAAAGAGATGAACCGGAGGTACACAAAGGAACAGTATCTTCTTTTGGTGGATAAAATCCGTAAAGCAATTCCCGATATCTCCCTTACTACAGACATCATCGTGGGCTTTCCGGGAGAAACCGACGAGGATTTTGAGGAGACTATGGATGTGGTAAGGAAGGTACGCTATGACAGCGCCTTTACTTTTATCTATTCCAGACGGACAGGCACCCCGGCCGCGGCCATGGAAAACCAGGTGCCGGATGATGTGGTGAAGGTACGGTTTGACAGGCTTTTGAAAGAGGTTCAGGAAATTGCCTCGGAAGTGGTAAAACGGGATGAAAAAACCGTACAGAAGGTGCTTGTGGAGGAGCCGGATACCCATGAACCGGGGTTTGTCACGGGCCGCCTTTCTAATAATACAGTGGTGCATTTTCCGGGAGACGCATCCCTGGTGGGAAAAATCGTGGATGTTTCTCTGGATGAAGCAAAGGGCTTTTATTATATGGGAAGCCTGAAATAAACAATAAGGAGCGTATGAACATGAAACTGACATATAAGAAACTCACTGCGGTGACCGTATGCATGGCTTTTTCCCTGTGCCTGAGTTTCCATGCCCTGGCGGATCAGGGCGTGGGGCCCGGATATGAGTCGGAAGCCTCGGAGGAAGAATATGGATATCCCGGCGCGCCGGGGCAGTCGGAGGAAGATTCGAATGGTCAGGGGGAAGACTCTGGCGGTCAGGGGAAAGGAGAATCATATGCTTCCGGTGAGACGGCGGATTCTGAAGCTTCCGCTGAGGGGACTGGTACGGAAAACCAGGTGGTTTACCCTGAGGGAATGACACCCAATACATCTTTAAACGGCGGCAATGTGGATTTAACTCCGACCAATGAGGCGGCCATCTGGGACGCGGTGGAGGTAATGGGGCAGCAGGCAAATCTTCCGACCCAGTTTACCTGGATTTCCGCAAAACTTAAGGATGGGTATCATGGAAAGCTTTCCTACCGTCCTTATGTAAACCATGGCGGATGGCTGAAATTCTATTCCGACGGCGAACCGGCAGGAGGAACCGAGGGCTCCACGTATGTGGAGGGGATCCAGATGCATCTGACAGGGGAGGTTTCTAAAACCTATGACCTTTACTATGCGGTGACCACGGCAAACAGGGGACAGCTTGGGTTCGTGGCGGAAGGAACCATGACAGGAGCCATCAATGTGGGAGACTCCATTGTGGACCTCAAGGTGGTTTTGGTTCCTAAGGGAACCGGAGCCCCGGCCTCCACAAAGGATACATATTTTAACGAATTTTCCGGAAAAATCGGATTCAACGAGACGGCGGCTTACTGCATGAATGAGGACGGTACGCCGTATACGGGATGGGCCGACTGGGGAATGAGACGGTACTATTTTGAAAACGGATGTACCTTAAGCGGCTGGCATTATGTGGACGGACTTAAGTTTTTCTTCGAGGCGAACGGCGAGCTGCGCCAGGATGTGGAGGACTTAATCGGCGCCCAGGAGTCCTATATCATTAAGGTGAATAAAACGTTGAACTGCCTGACGGTCTATGCTAAAGACGGGGAAAACGGATATACCATTCCGGTGAAGGCAATGCTTACCTCTGTGGGAGATGATACCCCCATCGGAACCTTTACCACACCAGAAAAATACCGCTGGAGACTGATGGTAAATGACACCTACACCCAGTATGCCACAAGAATCAAGGCGGGAGCCGGATTCCTGTTCCATTCCATCACCTATGAGACGGCCAACCCCAATACATTAAATACAAACGGGTATAACGGGCTTGGCGTTGTGCGTTCCGCGGGCTGTATTCGTTTAACATGCGGCAATGCCAAGTGGATTTATGATAACTGCAAAATCGGAACTCAGGTGACCATTTACGAGGATCCCAATATTCCGTCCCCGTTTATGAAGCCATACGTGGTTCTGATTCCCAATGACCAGAGGTATGACCCGACGGACCCGAATGTGAAAGCAGAGTAAAGAGAGGGAGACACGTGGCACAATTATCACCAATGATGACGCATTACCTGGAAACGAAGAAACAGTATCCGGACTGCATCCTGTTTTATCGTCTTGGAGATTTTTATGAGATGTTTTTTGAGGATGCCGAAACCGTATCCAGGGAGTTAGAAATTACACTGACAGGAAAAGACTGTGGACTTGAGGAACGCGCACCTATGTGTGGCGTTCCTTATCACGCGGTGGAGGGGTATTTAAACCGCCTTGTCCAGAAGGGATATAAGGTGGCCATTGCAGAACAGATGGAGGACCCCAAACTTGCCAGGGGCCTTGTAAAGCGCGAGGTCATCCGGGTCGTGACGCCCGGAACCATTTTAAGCGCCCAGGCGCTTGATGAGACAAAGAACAACTACCTGATGGCGGTTGTCTATATGGGGAATAACTACGGGATAGCGACGGTTGATATAACGACCGGCGATTTTTTTGTTACGGAGGTATCCTCTGAACGGGCATTTCTGGATGAGGTCAATAAGTTTTCTCCATCGGAGTTAATCTGCAATGAGCCGCTCTATATGTCGGGTCTCGATATGGATGATTTAAGAAACCGCTATCATATGGCTGTTTCCGCCCTGGAAAACCGCTTTTTTTCCGATGATGCCTGCCGCAGGATTTTAAAAGAGCACTTTAAAGTTATGAGCCTTGCGGGGCTTGGGCTTGATGAGTATGAAAACGGCATGATTGCCGCAGGGTGCGCTCTTCAGTATCTTTATGAGACCCAGAAAAATGAGCTGCCTCAATTAAATAAGCTGACGCCCTATACCACGGGACAGTATATGGTCATTGACACTTCCACCAGGAGAAATCTGGAGTTAGTGGAAACTTTAAGGGAAAAGCAAAAGAGAGGTTCCCTTTTGTGGGTGCTGGATAAGACAAAGACGGCCATGGGAGCCAGAATGCTAAGGACATTCATCGAGCAGCCATTAATTTCCAAAAAGGAAATGGAGAGGCGCCAGGCGGCCATCGAGGAGCTCAATATGAACTTTATTTCCCGTGAGGAAATCCGGGAATATCTGAACGCCATTTATGACCTGGAGCGGCTTCTGGGCCGGATTTCCTATAAAACGGCAAATCCCAGGGATCTTCTGGCTTTTAAAAATTCCCTGACCATGGTTCCGCACATAAAGCAGCTTTTAAATGAGTTTTCCTGTGATCTCTTAAAGAAAATCAATGAGGACATGGACACACTTTCCGACCTTTGCGGGCTCATTGACCGGGCCATTGTGGAGGAGCCGCCCATTACGGTCCGGGAGGGAAATATCATTAAAGACGGATACAGCGCGGAGGCTGATCAATACAGAAAGGCCAAGACAGAAGGGAAAAGCTGGCTTGCCGAACTGGAGGCAAAAGAAAAGGAAAAAACGGGAATCAAGAATTTGAAAATTAAGTTCAACAAGGTGTTTGGATATTATTTTGAGGTAACAAACGCCTTTAAGGACTTTGTTCCTGATTACTTTATCCGGAAACAGACGTTAACCAATGCGGAGCGGTACACGACCGGGCGGTTAAAGGAGCTGGAGGACATCATTATGGGGGCGGAGGACCGTCTGTATTCCCTGGAATATGAGTTGTTCTGTCAGGTCCGCGATGCGATTGCGAAAGAGGTGGAGCGAATCCAGAGCACAGCCAAAGCCATCGCGGGCATCGACGTATTTACCTCCCTGTCCGCAGTCGCCATGCAAAACAACTATGTGAAGCCCCAAATCAATGAAAAGGGAATCATTAACATTAAGGGCGGCAGACATCCTGTGGTGGAGAAAATGATCCGGGATGACCTTTTTGTAGCCAATGACACTTATCTGGACAATGGAAAAAACAGAATTTCCGTGATTACAGGCCCCAATATGGCCGGTAAGTCCACCTACATGAGGCAGACGGCACTGATTGTTCTGATGGCCCAAATTGGCAGCTTTGTTCCTGCCGACGAGGCCAATATCGGCATTTGTGACAGAATCTTCACCCGCGTGGGCGCCTCCGATGATCTGGCTTCCGGCCAGAGTACTTTCATGGTGGAAATGACGGAGGTAGCCAATATTTTAAGAAATGCAACGAGGAATAGTCTGCTGATTCTCGATGAAATCGGGCGGGGAACGAGCACCTTTGACGGACTTTCCATTGCCTGGGCTGTCATTGAACATATTAGCAGCCCAAAGCTTTTGGGAGCCAAAACGCTTTTTGCCACCCATTACCATGAACTGACGGAGCTTGAGGGCACCATAAGCGGCGTTAACAATTACTGCATCGCGGTGAAGGAGCAGGGAGATGACATTGTATTCTTAAGAAAAATTGTAAAGGGCGGCGCTGACAAAAGCTACGGGATCCAGGTTGCAAAGCTGGCCGGGGTTCCGGATTCGGTGATTTGCCGGGCGAAGGAGTTAGTGGAGGAGCTTTCAAGCGCCGACATCACATCTCATGCAAAAGAGATTGCCAGGCTTTCCGCAGGCACAATTCCCCATAAAGCCATCGCCAGGCCGGATGAGGTGGACTTAAACCAGCTTACAATTTTTGATACAGTAAAGGATGATGACATCATTAAGGAGTTAGGAGAGCTGGAGCTTTCCAACATGACTCCGATTGACGCCTTAAATACCTTATACAAACTCCAGACAAAGCTTAAAAACCGCTGGTAGACAAAAGGTATTTCGTGCATGAAAGTGCATACTTTTTATGGATAAAGGAGAGTTTATGGCCATACAGGTACTGGATCAGAATACAATCAATCAGATTGCCGCGGGCGAGGTGGTAGAACGTCCTGCTTCTGTGGTGAAGGAGTTAATGGAGAATGCCATTGATGCAGGAGCAACAGCAGTTACCGTGGAGATTAAGGAAGGCGGGATCGAGTTTATCCGGATCACGGACAATGGCTGCGGGATCTCAAGGGAAGAGATTCCTCTTGCCTTTTTGAGGCATTCCACCAGCAAAATCCGTTCTGCAGAGGATTTAATTACCGTGTCCTCTCTGGGCTTTCGCGGGGAAGCGTTATCCAGCATTGCGGCCGTATCCCAGGTAGAGCTGATCACAAAAACGGCTTCCAGCCTTACCGGATCCCGGTATCAGGTGGAAGGTGGAACAGAGAAGGGGCTTGAGGAGGTGGGAGCCCCCGACGGAACCACTTTCATTTCCAGAAATCTTTTTTTTAACACTCCTGCCAGAAGGAAATTCTTAAAGACTGCAGCCACGGAAGGGGCCCATGTGGCGGATCTTGTGGAAAAGATTGCCCTTTCTCATCCGGAAATTTCCATCCGGCTCATTGTGAACAACCAGAATAAGCTGCATACATCGGGAAACCATAATCTGAAAGATATTATTTATACCATATATGGCAGGGAAATTGCGGCGAATCTGATTCCTGTCCATGCAGAAAATGAGATGGCACGGGTGGAGGGCTTTCTCGGAAAGCCTGTGATTGCCAGAGGAAACAGAAACTTTGAAAATTATTTCATCAATGGAAGATATATTAAGAGCGGGCTGATTTCAAAGGCTATCGAGGATGGATATAAAAGCTATATGATGCAGCACAAATATCCCTTTACGATGCTGCATTTTACGGTGGAACCAGAGTACATAGACGTGAATGTGCATCCTTCCAAAATGGAGCTGCGCTTTAAGGATGGGGAGATGATGTACCGGATGGTATGTCAGGCGGTTTCCGGAGCTCTTTCCGGAAGGGAGCTGATACCCGAGGTTTCTCTTACAGAGGCAGACCCGGAGGGCCAGGGAGGTCTGAAAGGGCTTGAGAAGAAAGCATGGAGGCCGACGGCGGATACGAGGAGACCGGAGCAAAAGCCAGAACCTTTTGAAAAAAAGCGGCTGGCCGCCATGGGGGTCCGGGAGGGGAGAGAGCCCTATGGGGAGGAGAGGACTCCCCGCGGGCAGGAGCACGAGCAGACAAGGAACGGCGTTTATGGGGCAGGAGAGTCAAAGTGTGAAACGTCAGGCTCGGAATCCGCAAACCTGGAGGTATCAAAGCAGGAAGTTTCAAACCTTGAAATATCAAATTTAACGATACCAAATTTTGGGATATCAAATCTGAAAACACCAAGAGAAAAAGTATCAAATCCGAAAAATCAAAATCAAACAGTATCAAATCAGAAAATGACAGAGCAGGAAGTACCAAAATTAGAAATATCAAAAGAAGAAAAACCGGGGCAAAAAATGTCAGAATCTGATGTATTAAAACAAAGGCCACAGGAACAAAATGCTCCGGAGACAGATGCTGTAAAACATGGATTCTTGGAGCGGGAAGTATTCGGACGGGAAGTATTAAACCTGAAAGCAACAGAACAAGAAGTATCAGAACAAGAAGTGCCCAAACAGCTGGAAATGTTTGACGGGCGTCTTTTGTCAGAAAAGGCCAGATATCGCCATCGTCTTATCGGCCAGGTATTTGACACATACTGGCTGGTGGAATATAATGAAAACCTGTATATCATTGACCAGCACGCTGCCCATGAAAAGATTTTGTTTGAGCGTACCTTCGCCTCCTTAAAGTCCAGAGAATACACTTCCCAGCTCATCAGCCCTCCCATCATTTTGACGCTGTCCATGCAGGAGGAGGAGCTGTTAAAACGCCATATGGATGTATTTACGCAGGCGGGGTTTGAAATCGAACACTTCGGCGGAAGCGAGTATGCAGTAAGAGCCGTGCCGGACAATTTGTTTTCGCTGGCTAAAAAGGAGCTGCTTCTGGAAATGCTAGATAGCCTTACAGAGGATGGAGCGGGAGGCGGTTCGGAATTGGTGTACAACAGAATTGCCGCTATGTCATGTAAGGCGGCCGTAAAGGGTAATAACCGCCTTTCAGACCGGGAGGCCAACGAACTCATTGACCAGCTTCTGGGGCTGGAAAATCCATATACCTGCCCCCATGGAAGGCCGACGATCGTGTCCATCAGCAAATATGAGATGGAAAAGAGATTTAAGAGGATTGTATGATGAAACAGCCTTTGATTATTCTGACAGGCCCCACGGCATCAGGAAAGACAGCTCTTTCTGTGATGTTAGCAAAGCGGATTGGCGGTGAAATCATAAGCGCCGATTCCATGCAGGTGTACCGCCAAATGGATGTGGGTTCTGCGAAGGTGACAAAAGAGGAGATGGGAGGAATTCCCCATCATTTGATTGATGTTCTGGAGCCGAAGGATGCTTTTAATGTGGTAATCTTCAAGGAGATGGCCGAAAAAGCCATAGAACAGATATACCGGAATGGCCATATTCCCATTGTGGCCGGAGGTACGGGCTTTTATATCCAGGCGCTGCTTTATGATGTGGATTTTACGGAAAATGACGGGGACATGCATTACCGCCGCAGCCTGGAAATGCTGGCAAGGGAGCAGGGGCCCGGTGTTCTCCATGAGATGCTTAAAAATGTGGATCCGCCTTCGGCCGAAGCCATTCATGAAAATAATATAAAGCGGGTAATCCGCGCCCTGGAGTTTTATGAAAAGACAGGGAAGCGAATTTCCGAGCACAACGAAGCAGAGAGGAAAAAAGAATCTCCCTATGAGTTTGCATATTATGTATTAACCATGGACCGGGCGCGTTTATATGAGCGTATTGATGCCAGGGCGGATAAGATGCTTTCTGACGGACTGGAAGAGGAAGTAAAAAAGCTGAAGGCTATGGGCTGTACAAGGGATATGGTGTCCATGCAGGGCCTTGGTTATAAGGAGATGCTGGACTGTTTAAATGGAAACATAAGTCTGGAAGAGGCCGTTTATATTTTAAAGCGCGATACCAGACATTTCGCCAAACGGCAGCTTACCTGGTTTAAAAGGGAGCGGGATGTGACCTGGATTGACCAGGAGGAATTTTCCTGTGACAGGGAACGAATCCTTGCGTGGATGCTTGGGGATCTGAAAAGGCGGGGGATTTTGAAGGAATCATGATAGGGACAGCGTTTTTGGAAATAATAAGCAGGAAGAACAGCATGAATTTGCAGCGATATCAGAATGACTGTTTTCAGGTGTCTTTGGAGGCTGTGGGATATCGTTTAAGCGAATGAAACATGGTTTGGCACCAGTGGCAGAGGAGGACGCATTATGAAGCTAACTTTGAAAAACATTGGCAAAATAGGGGCAGCTTCCGTTGAAATCAACGGCATTACAGTAATCGCCGGAGAAAACAACACCGGCAAAAGTACGGTTGGAAAAGCACTGTACTGTTTGTTTCGTGCTTTTCATAATATCAATGATAAAATAAAAGAAGAACGGAGCCTGTCCGTGTATCGGACAATTTCTAATCCACTCAGAAACAGGCGTACCAGTACAGGCGCAGGCCTTGGTAACTTCAGGAAAATCGCAGAAGAACTTTGCAAAGACCGTATAAAATACATGGAAAACACAGACGAACTAAGGAGTTATCTGGAAAGGCTGTATAAAACATACCGTTCCCGTGACATGGGCATGGAAATTATTGCTGAAGATGATATAGATACTGTTTTTAATAAAGTCCTTTCATATTTGAAACTGGAAGATACTACGATTAAAGCGAATGTTTTGAGGAATATTTTGCGGTCGGAATTTAATATGCAGATCAGCCATGTAAACGCCCGGGAGTTACCGAGCTCAATGGTGCTGGAAATTCATGGTAAAGAGAGTATAGATGTTGAAGTGACAAATAACGAAGCGATTCATATCCGATCTTCTATTGATGTTTACAGCAGCCTGGCCTATCTCGAAGATCCTTTTGTTATTGATGAACTGGCAAGTAGTTTGCCCTTTATAGTTGTTCATTCCGAAAATCACAGGGCGGACCTGACAGAGATGCTTACACAAAAACGCAGCAGATCCCTTGTGAGCAATGTGATGGAAGAGATGATTGTATCTGAAAAATTAGAGCAGATTTTTGACATTTTAAACCATATATGCGAAGGGACTCTTGCAAAGAACGAAAATGGTTATGGTTATGCTTATGCGTCTTCAAAGTATGAGACGCCTATCGCCCTGTCCAACATCTCAACGGGGTTTAAAACATTTCTAATTCTGAAAACATTGTTGATGAATGGGGCGATTGAAGAAGGCGGGACTATTATTCTGGATGAGCCGGAAATTCACCTTCATCCGGAATGGCAGCTTGTACTGGCAGAACTGATTGTCTTGATTCACAGGGAATTTGGCATCCATGTCCTGTTAAACACGCATAGTCCATATTTTTTGAATGCGATAGAAGTTTATGCGGCAAAACACGGCGTGGACGATAAATGCAAATACTATCTGGCTTCTTCACAGGACGATGTTTCCAGCATCGAAGATGTCACGAATCATATTGAGGCTATTTACAGGAAACTGGCCGGGCCGCTGCAGGAGTTAGAAAACGAAAGAGGCCGCCTATGATTGATTTGGATTTATACCCGATTTTCTGCGATAATAGAAGATCGCTCAGAGAAACCTCGAAAGACGAAAGCGATGCGAATGGTATTCAGTACATGACATCTTCAGAGGCAGAAGTTATAGATTTTGACTTGGTGAAAAGGCATTACGTAAATGAACTTGGGCTTTCTGAAGAAGCCGCGGCATCCGTTGATGCGATTGTCCCGCATGAGGATGGAATCCTGTTTGTCGAATTTAAAAACGGGAAGGTTAATAATCGAAATATTAAAGACAAAGCACGGGACAGCCTGTTGATTTTCCTTGGAATTATTGGGGGAACGATAGCTTTTTCCCGCAGCAATATCGATTTTGTTGTGGTTTATAACCTTGAAAAGAATCCTTTGCCTAATCAGATAAAAAAAGGTCGGCTGCAGGAAACACCTTCGAGGGTTTCTATTGCAGATTACTTTATGAAGAAAGCGGAAAAGGAAGTAATTCTTTTTGACCTAGAACGATATGAAAGGCTGTATTTCAGAAATGTTCATACATATTCCAGGGAAAAATTTGAAAAGTATTTTCAGACATTGCAACTTGGCTGACAGTAAAATGCTGGAGCAAATCCCACCGGCAAATATGTTTAGAAAACTTTTGACAGAAGCAAGAGAGGGTAATATTAAGAAGGCAGTGATAAGAGAGCGGTAATAAACCCGCAGTAATAAACCCGCAATGGTAAGCGAGCGATGATTAAGGGAGCAATAATACGAAAGTAGCGATAAAGGAGTAGCGATAAAGGAGTAACGATATGGAATTGACAGAAATGTATGGGCAGCTCGGAATTTCCGGGCAGGTGCTTCAATTTACGGAGGAGGTGGAGCGTTCCCTGAAGGAACGGTTCCAGGCCATAGACCAGGTGGCGGAATACAACCAGCTTAAGGTGATTAAGGCCATGCAGGAGGCCAGGGTCAGCGATATCCATTTTGCGGGGACCACAGGGTATGGATATAACGATATGGGGCGCGATACCCTGGAAGAGGTTTATGCCAGGGCCTTTCACGGTGAGGACGCTCTGGTGCGGCCGCAGCTGATTTCCGGAACACATGCCTTAACGGTGGCGCTTGCGGGAAATCTGCGGCCGGGAGATGAAATTTTTTCTCCTGTGGGAAAGCCTTATGATACTCTGGAGGAGGTTATCGGCATCCGGGATTCCGTCGGTTCCCTAAAGGAATATGGCATTACGTACCGCCAGGTGGATTTGCTGGAAAACGGGGATTTTGACTATGAAAATATCAGAAAAGCCATAAACGGGAACACGAAACTGGTGGAAATTCAGCGTTCGAAGGGCTATGCCACAAGACCCACCCTGTCCGTGAAGCGCATCGGGGAGCTGATTTCTTTTATTAAGGGAATCCGGCCGGATGTCATCTGTATGGTGGACAACTGCTACGGAGAATTTGTGGAGACCACAGAACCCACCGATGTGGGAGCGGACATGATTGTCGGTTCCCTGATAAAAAATCCGGGCGGCGGGCTGGCCCCCATCGGCGGATACATTGTGGGAAGGAAGGACTGTATTGAGCGGGCGGCTTACCGTCTGACGGCTCCCGGGCTTGGAAAGGAGGTGGGCGCAAGCTTAGGTGTCAGCCAGTCTCTGTACCAGGGGCTGTTTCTGGCGCCCACGGTGGTGGCAGGCGCCCTGAAGGGGGCAATTTTTGCCGCCAATGTCTATGAAAAGCTGGGATTTTCCGTGGTTCCCAATGGCAGGGAAAGCCGTCATGATATTATCCAGGCCATTACGTTTGGAACAGCGGAGGGTGTTATTAAGTTCTGTGAAGGGATTCAGGCGGCTGCCCCTGTGGACAGCTTTGTGACTCCGGAGCCCTGGGCCATGCCGGGGTATGATTCCGATGTGATTATGGCGGCGGGCGCTTTTGTTCAGGGCTCTTCGATTGAGCTTTCTGCCGACGGTCCCATCAAGCCTCCCTATGCCGTGTACTTCCAGGGCGGGCTGACCTGGTATCATGCAAAGCTCGGAATTTTAATGTCCCTCCAGAAACTTTCCGATGCGGGCATTGTGTTCCCTGGAAAAATGTGATATAATCTGTACCTATTCCAATGAAAGGCGGAGGACCATGAGAGGAAAAAATTCCTGGGTACTTTTGCTTATGCTGCTATCCGGAATTGTTCTGGGAGGCTTTATCGGGGAGATGACAAAAGGAGTTGCGGGACTTTCCTGGCTGAATTTCGGCCAGTCCTTTGGACTTAATGATCCGCTGGTTTTGAATTTCGGCATCCTTGTCATTACCTTTGGGCTCAGCATCCGGATCACCATGGCAAGCATCATCGGCGTAATTATCGCCATTCTTACATACCATTTCATTTAAACATCAGGGGGCCTGGAGTGTACTTGGAGAGCAGGAAAGGCCAGGTGGAAAAATGAAACAGGAACCAGTAAAAACCATGAAAATGCTTCCGGCTTCCGAAAGGCCCTATGAAAAGGCTGCGGAGTACGGAGTGGAGAGCTTATCGGACGCGGAGCTTCTGTCCGTAATCTTAAGAACCGGGGCAAGGAAAGCTTCCGCCAGGGATTTGGCGGAAGAAATTTTAAAAATGGGGGATTCTCCGGGGCTTTCCGGGCTCCTTCATCATACGCTGCCGGATTATCAGGAAATCCGGGGCATCGGCAGGGTAAAGGCCATCCAGCTTGCCTCCATCGGCGAGCTGTCCAAAAGAATCTGGAAGGCCGCAAGGACAAGTGAGCCGCTTTCCTGCCGCCATCCTGCGGTGGTTGCCGATTACTATATGGAAGAAATGCGCCATATGGAACAGGAGCACGTAAAACTTCTCATTTTGAATACAAAAAATATTCTCCTTAGGGATGTGGACATTTCCAAGGGAACCGTAAACGCCTCCCTGGCAACCCCCAGGGAAGTATTCATTGAAGCTCTCCGGTACCGGGGAGCCGCCGTTATTCTGCTCCATAACCACCCCAGCGGCGATGCTTCGCCAAGCGAAGAGGACTGCCTTTTTACCAGGCGGGTGGCGGAGGCCGGAAAATTAATGGGAATTCCATTGTTAGACCATATTATTATAGGGGATACTTCCTATGTGAGCCTGAAAGAACGGGGAATTTTGTAACTATGAAAAACACCAGATATTTTTTACTTGGTTTGTCGGCCTTCTGTATCTGCATGATCGGAATCACCACCTTAAACGGCAGCCTGTTAAATCCGCTGAGAAATGCGGTGGGGTATGTGCTGGTTCCAATCCAGTCGGGAATCAACGCCGTCGGCAGCAGCATATACAACGAAGCCAGTAATTTAAACCGGCTGCGGGACGCGCTGCAGGAAAATGAGAAATTGAAAAGCCAGGTGGATGAACTGACAGAGGAAAATACAAGGCTCAGGGCCGAACAGATGGAGCTCGAGCGTTTAAGGAATCTTTATGAGCTGGATAATCAATACATGCAGTACAGTAAGGTGGGCGCCCGCATCATAGCCAAGGACTCGGGAAACTGGTTTTCCGTTTTCCGTATTGATAAAGGATCTGATGACGGAATCAAGGAAGACATGAACGTCATTGCCGGAGGCGGTCTTGTGGGAATTGTCACCGACGTGGGAGCCAATTACGCAACGGTCCGCGCCATTATCGACGATTCCAGCCAGGTCAGTGCCATGGCCCAGCAGTCCGGAGATACCTGTATGGTAACCGGGGATTTAAAGCTCTATAAAGATGGCAGGCTGAATCTGCGCTATATGGAAAAGGACGATGATATCAAGGACGGGGACATGATTGTGACCTCCAACATCAGCGGAAAATTTCTTCCGGGAATTCTCATCGGATATGCCACGGATATTACGGTGGACTATAATGATAATCTGACGAAATCCGGATATGTGATTCCCGTGGCCAGGTTTGACCGCCTTCAGGAGGTACTGGTGATTACGGATTTAAAGGATGCGGGGCCGGAATTGGATGAATAGTAATTTAAAACAGATTGGCATTAACCTGATTCTCATTATCCTTGCCTTTTCCGTCCAGACCTGCGTGTTCCCGCTGATGCCTTTCCTGGCGGTGTACCCGAACCTGATGATCATTCTGATTTTCTCTTTTGGATTTATCCGCGGAAGCGCTTCCGGCATGTGCTATGGGCTGGTGGCAGGGCTTTTAATGGATTTGTCGTCCGGAGGCCCTCTGGGGTTTCATACGCTGATTTATATCTGGATGGGCTATGCGAACGGAATCGGGACGAAATATTATTATGAAGATTACATTACGCTGCCGTTATGCCTCAGTGTGCTCAATGAGCTGGCATACAATTTTTACTTGTATGTTTTCGGTTTTCTGGTGCGCGGCCGTTTAAGCTTTGGTTACTATCTGGTGAATTTGATTCTGCCGGAAACCATATTTACTGTGGTAACTACCCTCGTTGTATACCGGTTATTCCTGTTTATCAGCAGAAAGCTGGAAGAGATGGAAAAAAGGAGAGACACGACGATTGTTTAAAGACTTACTGGAGATACTGAAAGAATTTTTTAGCAAGCTGGTGAGTTCCAGACTGTTTATTCTTGGAGCCCTGTTTGTGTTTCTGTTCGCTGTTTTGGCTGTTCAGCTGTTTCACCTTCAGATCATTGAAGGCGAAAAATATCAGGAAACGTATATGGCAAAGACAGAGAAAAAGGTGAGTCTGGCCGGAACCCGGGGAAATATTTACGACAAAAACGGAAACCTTTTGGCATATAACCAGCTTGCCTATAATGTGACTATCCAGGATAACAACGACTATCCAAGGTCCAATGATAAGAACAGAATGCTGCTTTTGCTGGTCCGTATCTTAAACCGTCATGGAGAAAAGGTCCAGGGAGAATTTTCCGTCGGCTTTGATTCGTCCGGGGAAATGGTTTTCACCACCACCAGCGAAACTGCCCGTAAGAGGTTCTTAAGCGACTATTATGGGTTAAAGTCTGCTTCAGAGCTGGACAAGCCTGACGGTTCCACTCCATCGGATGTGACTCCCAGGGAAATTTTTGAGTCAAGAATAAAATACTATGGCCTGGATCAGCTGAAGGATGAGAGTGGAAATCTGATATCTTATACGGAGGAAGAGGCTCTGGGAATCATCAATATCCGGTACACCATGAGCTTTACGGCATACCGGAAATATGAATCCACCACCATAGCCACCAACGTCAGCAGGGAGACCATGACCGATGTGCTGGAAAATTCCGCTGATTTAAAGGGTGTGGGCATTGAAAAATCCACCATCCGTGTATACAATGACAGCATTTATTTTGCACCGATCATTGGATATATCGGCAAGGTTTGGGACGACGAGCTGGGAAAACTTAAGGAAATCAATCCGGACTATGAGCTTACGGACCTGGTGGGAAAAACAGGAATCGAGGCTTCCATGGAGGCCGAACTCCAGGGAAAGAAGGGGTCCCAGACCATGTATGTGGACAGCGTGGGACGGATTCTGGAAATCGTGGAGCAGACGGAAGCGGAAGCAGGACATGACATTTATCTGACCATAGACAGGGAGCTCCAGATCGGCATTTATCATCTTCTGGAGCAGCAGCTTGCCGGCGTGATTACAAATAAGCTGGTGAACCGAGATCTGGAGGATAATGACTATAAAAAGGCATCCCAAATTCCCATTCCCGTAAAAGACGCGTATTTCCAGCTGATTAACAACAATGTGCTGGATATGAACGCGTTTGCCGCCCCGGAGGCATCGCAGGTAGAAAAGACCATCTATGCAAAATACAGCCAGTCCAGGGAGCAGATTTTATCCGTGATTCAGGCGGAACTTTTAAATGAACAGGCTTCCATGCTTTCCGAGCTGCCGGAGGACTTGTTCGCATATATGCAGTATATTTACTCTTATCTTGTGGATCAGGGAATCATTGAGACAGACAAAATAGACCAGAACTCTGAAGAATACAGGGCCTGGAAGAACGATTCCATAAGCCTCAGGGAATACCTCTATAAAGGAATTGCCGACAGCTGGATTAATACCACAGGGCTTAACATAGAGGACCGGTATTCTGACGCGGATAAAATCTATCAGGTCATCATTCAGTATGTGATGGATGATCTGAAAACGGACAGCGCCTTCACAAAGAGAATTTACCGTTATCTGGTGAATGACGGAACGGTCACCGGAAAAGAGCTCTGTCTGGCTCTCTATGCCCAGAATGTATTGGCCTTTGACGAATCTGAGGTGCGGATGCTGGAGACAAACGGAGAGGAGTACGCCTTTCAATTTATCAGACAGAAAATTTCCGACATAGAAATCACTCCGTCTCAGCTTGCTCTGGATCCATGTTCCGCAAGCTGTGTGGTGACGGATGTGAATACCGGGGAAGTAAAGGCGTTAGTGACCTATCCGAGTTATGATAATAATAAGTTTTCCGGTTCCGTGGACGCGGAATATTACAGCCGTTTAAATAACGATCTGTCGCTGCCCTTGTTTAACAATGCCACTCAGGCTCAGAAGGCGCCGGGCTCCACCTTTAAACCCATCATTGCCGTCGCGGCCCTGGAGGAAGGCGCCATAAGCCTCACGGAAACCGTTACCTGCACGGGACTGTATCAGGAAATCACCCCCTATATGCGGTGCTGGATCTATCCGGGTTCCCATGGCCCCCTGGATGTGGAGCATGGAATCATGAACTCATGCAATGTGTTTTTTGCGGAGGCAGGCCACAGGCTTTCCACTGATGAAAATGGAAATTATCTGCCGGATCTGGGAATAGAAAAAATACAGAAGTACGCGTCCATGTTCGGCTTAAACGAGGCATCGGGAATCGAAATTTCCGAAAAAGCTCCTCAGATGACCACGGAAAAACCGGAGGCTTCCTCCATCGGACAGGGAAAAAACTCCTACTCCAATGTGCAGCTTGCCCGCTATATCACAGCCATTGCCAACAGGGGAGATGTCTATAAACTGAGTCTTCTGGACAAAATGACCGATTCTCAGGGAAACCTCATAAAGGATTTTACTCCCGAAATCAGGTCAAAGATTGATATTGCCGATTCCACATGGAATGTGGTCCAGAGCGGTATGCGGAAAGTAATTTCTAACGGCTCCGCCAACCGGATTTTCAGAGATCTGGAGGTGGATATCGCAGGAAAGACCGGTACGGCGGAGGAGGTAAAAAACGGACACACCATCAACCATGCATTCTTCGTTTCCTTTGCGCCTTATCAGAACCCGGAGATTGCGGTGACTGTCAATATTCCTTACGGGTACTCGTCTTCCAATGCCGCCACGGCGGCCAAGAATATCTACCGTTTTTACTATGGATATACGGATTTGGATTACATCTTAAACAACAGCGCTTTAAATGTTTTCAATGTGGAAATCGGAGATTAAAAGGGGGCTTCTTTTATGCGAAATGCCGTTGTAATAAAGGGGAATAAAGCCGGAATGATTGTGTATCTGGATCCGGAGCTTGCCTTTGAAGAGCTTCTGGATGCAGTGAAAAAGAAATTCCGGGAAACCGCCAGATTCTGGGGGGCCGCACAGATGACTCTGACCCTGGAGGGAAAAGAGCTGACGGCGGAAGAGGAAGTTGCCATTGTAAACACCATTACTGAGAATTCTGACATCGAAATTCTCTGCCTTATTGATTCCGATGCCAACCGTATCGAACGGTGTGAGAAGGCTTTAAACGAAAAGCTTATGGAGCTGTCCTCCAACACAGGGCAGTTTTATAAGGGGAATTTAAGAGCCGGGGATGTCCTGGAATCGGAGGCCAGCATCGTGATTATCGGTGATGTGGAGAAAGGTGCAAAGGTTATGGCCAGGGGAAATGTGATTGTTCTTGGAAGTCTTAGGGGCTCCGTATGCGCCGGAATCTCCGGAAACTTAAATTCGGTGGTGGTGGCTTTCGAGATGGCGCCCTCTCAGGTGAAAATTTCTGATTTGACCTTTCAGAAGGCAGAGAAAGGGCGGGTCCTGGGGCGGGGACCCATGATGATTCTTGTAGAAAGCGGGCGAATTTGTGTCGAACCCATAAAAAAAAGCTTTTTAAGTGCATTAAATTTTATTTAACACTGGAAAATTTTCTGCTTTTCATGTAGAATAGAAAGGCAGGGGCGTGTTATCCATGCTCCCCGGCGTTTTACGCCAAAAGACAACTGAATACAGGAGGATATTCTTATGAGTGAAGTCATTGTGATTACATCCGGTAAAGGGGGTGTAGGCAAGACGACAACCTCTGCGAATGTCGGAACCGGCCTCGCCATGCTGGGAGAAAAAGTAGTTCTGATCGATACGGATATTGGACTTCGGAACCTGGACGTGGTTATGGGCCTGGAAAACCGCATCGTCTACAATCTGGTAGACGTGGTGGAGGGAAACTGCCGTATGAAGCAAGCCCTTATAAAAGACAAAAGATATCCCAACCTGTTTCTACTGCCGTCCGCCCAGACCAGGGACAAGTCTTCTGTGTCCCCGGGACAGATGAAAAAGCTGGTGGACGATTTGAGAGAAGACTTTGACTACGTTTTACTGGACTGTCCGGCCGGAATCGAGCAGGGCTTTAAAAATGCCATTGCCGGAGCGGACAGAGCCTTTGTGGTCACCACTCCTGAGGTTTCCGCTATCCGCGATGCGGACCGGATCGTGGGACTTCTGGAGGCTAATGAAATTACAAAAGCTGAACTGATTGTCAACAGAATCCGGATGGACATGGTCCGCCGGGGGGATATGATGTCCATTGAAGATGTGACGGATATCCTGGGAATCCCGATACTTGGGGCAATTCCCGACGATGAGGAAATTGTCATTTCCACCAATCAGGGAGAACCGCTTGTGGGAATGAATTCCTTTGCCGGACAGGCTTACCTCAATATCTGTAAACGGGTGCTTGGTCAGGAGGTACCCTTAATGGATCTTGAGAGGAACAAAGGATTCCTAACAAGAGTTGCCGGCCTTTTGAAGCGGGCATAAGCATGGTGAATCTCTTTGAAATCCTGACCAGGAGAAATTCCGGAACCATCGCCAAGAAACGGCTCCAGTTTCTGCTTATTTCGGACAGAGCCGGATGTACACCGGAAATACTGGAAATGATTAAGGACGATATGATAAAAGCGATATCAAAATACATGGAAATCGATACGAATGGGCTGGAAATCAAGATCACTCAGGTGGAAGATGAGGATGTTTCCGAACGCCTTGCGATTTTGTATGCCAGTATCCCCATCCGTGTTTTACTTACTAAGGGGACTTATCTGTAATGTTTTCAGAGTACAACTTCAGAAACTTTAATTTCCGGCTGCTGATCTGCGTACTATTCCTGAATTGTATCGGGATTCTGGTCATCAACAGCGCAGTGGCCGGAGACAAAAGCTATATCAACCGCCAGCTTATCGGCCTGTTCGGCGGGGTTTTGATGGCGATTATTCTTTCTCTCATTAACTATCGTTTCTGGATGAAGTTATCCGGAGTGATTTATCTGGGATGTATCGGCATTCTTCTGGCGGTTATTCTGGCCGGACAGCTCGGCGGCTTCGGGGCCGGTTCCAGACGATGGATTGATCTTCCGGTGATTGGGCGGTTCCAGCCGTCTGAATTTGTTAAAATCGGCATGATTCTTTTCTTTTCCTGGTATCTTCAGAAAAACCAGGAAAAGATCAATCAGCCGTCGACGTTAATTATGCTGGGGGTCTTTGCGGCGTTTCCTCTGCTTCTCATTATGAGGCAGCCGGATCTTTCCACCAGCATTGTCATTATGTTTTTTATTCTCTGCCTGATTTTCATATCGGGGATCAGCTATAGGTGGATTTTTGGGGCTTTGGCCGTAACAGTTCCTATGCTGGCGCTCATTTTGTATCTGGCACGGCTTGATCTGGTGCCTTTTCTGGAACCGTATCAGGTAAACCGGATTCTTGCTTTTTTCAATCCGGAAATGGAGCAGTATGCGGGACTGAATTTGCAGCAGGATAATTCCAAAATGGCCATTGGCTCCGGGATGCTTTATGGAAAAGGTCTTTTTAACGACACGGCCATTTCCGTTAAAAATGGAAATTTCTTATCAGAGGATCATACGGATTTTATTTTTTCCGTCATTGGGGAAGAACTGGGCTTCGTGGGAGGTATGATTGTTCTTGGCTTATTTCTGATATTTGTTTTTGAATGTCTGCGGATGGCAGGACGGGCAGGTGATCTTTCAGGAAAGCTTCTTTGTACAGGTATGGCAGCGCTTGTGGGATTTCAGGCCTTTACGAACATTGCCGTTGCCACTGGGGTTTTTCCCAACACCGGACTTCCCTTACCCTTTATCAGCTATGGTGTAAGCTCTCTGGTGAGTCTATATATAGGGACAGGTATTATTTTGAATGTGGGACTTCAGCAAATGAAACCGGAATTTTAGGAGGGAACGCTTATGAATGTTGGACTGATTGCACATGACTCCAAGAAAAAACTGATGCAGAATTTTTGCATTGCCTATAAGGGCATTTTATGCAAACATACGCTTTATGCCACAGGAACCACAGGAAAGCTCATTGAAGAAGTTACGAATTTGTCGATTCATAAATTTCTGCCGGGACATCTGGGAGGCGAACAGCAGATGGGAGCCCAGATTGAAAGCAATGACATTGATCTGGTTATTTTTTTGAGGGACCCTTTGTCCCCGAAATCCCATGAGCCGGATGTCAATAAGGCAGTAAAACTCTGCGATATTCATAATGTTCCCCTTGCCACTAATCTGGCGACGGCGGAACTTCTGATTAAAGCACTGGACCGTGGAGATATGGAATGGAGAGAAATGTACAAATAAGTTTACCTGTCCGGACTGTTTTTGGGACCCTGGTGGCT
This sequence comes from uncultured Lachnospiraceae bacterium, assembly GCA_910586315.1. Lineage (GTDB taxonomy): Bacteria > Bacillota > Clostridia > Lachnospirales > Lachnospiraceae > CANRXD01. The sequence continues at coordinate 74,533 of CAJUIP010000008.1, forward strand.
GTTTTCTTTCTGGCGGGGTGCGGGCGGACCGCCGAATTGGAGCACGCATACTCTTTTGAAAGCCGTGTGCATTCTTTTGAAGAAAAGCAAGAAAATGGATTTTTTGAGCCATTTGCCGCGGATCTTTCGGTGGCGGATGACTCTCAGGACGACGGGACGGAATTAACAGCGCAGGCCGCCGCCGTTTTTGGCCTTGACGGGGGAGAGGCGCTGTTTTCCAGAAACGCATTTGAACGAATGAATCCGGCCAGCACTACCAAGGTTATGACGGCCATTGTGGCTTTAAAATATGGTACGCTTTCTGATCTGGTGACGGTGACGGAGGATGCTGTCATTACGGAGGCCGGTTCTTCCATGGCGGGGGTTAAGCCAAAAGATGTGATTTCCCTGGAAGATCTTTTATATGGCCTTTTGATTCCGTCGGGAAACGATGCCGCAAATGCCATTGCCGTCCACGTGGGCGGATCCATTGAGGGTTTTGTGGATATGATGAATGAAGAGGCGGCCAGGCTTGGGGCCACAGGAACCCATTTTGCCAATGCCAATGGTTTGACGGACCCGGACCATTATACGACCGCCTATGATCTGTATCTGATGTTTCATGAAGCCTTAACTTATGAGGAGTTCCGGACGATAATCGGCGCAGGCGCCCATACGGCCATATATAAAGATGGGGAGGGAACAGAGAAAACATCTACATGGACGGTGGGGAATTACTATATGAACGGCAAAAAAGAAACCCCGGAGGGCCTTACGGTTTTCGGCGGAAAGACAGGTACAACAATGGCTGCCGGATACTGTTTGATCATGGGAAGCCGGACAGAAGACGGGAAAGAATTTGCTTCTGTTATTATGGACGCAGACAGCAGAGATGCCCTTTATGAGGATATGACGAAGATAATTACTAAAATTGTCAAATAGATGTTGCTTTTTTTTGGCAAATAGTCTATACTCATATCATAAACGTATGATTTTTTATACAAATTATATAAATCCAAGGAGGAGATCATTATGGTGCAGATTATCGCTGGTAAAAAAGGAAAGGGAAAAACAAAATACTTACTGGATATGGCAAACGCTGCTATCAAAGAATCCAAGGGTTCTATCGTTTATTTAGATAAAAGCTCTAAGCACATGTATGAGCTCAGCAATAAAATCCGTTTAATCAATGTGGCTGAATTCCCCATACATAGCTCTGAGGGCTTTATTGGTTTTATTTGTGGAATTATTTCCCAGGATCATGATCTGGAAGTTATGTATCTTGACAGCTTCTTAAAGCTCTCCAGCCTTGAGGGAGAAGATATCTGTGCAACAATCGCTGAGTTAGAGCAGGTAAGCGCAAAGTATCATGTAAACTTTGTATTAAGCGTTTCCCTGGATGGAGATGAGCTTCCGGATTCTTTAAAGGGTATGGTTCTGGTTGCCTTATAAATGACCGCTCCTTATAATGTGGATACGAATGGCATAAACGCTTTTTGTTTATGCCATTTTTGTAGTACTGGACATGGCACCACTACGCCGTCACTTTGCAGACGAGCAGATGATGGGAATGAATTTTCAAACATGCTCCAGGCCCGCACGTTCTGACGGGGCAGAAAGGGATAGGATATATGCTGTTCAGTTCGCTTGTTTTTCTCTGGCTGTTTCTTCCGGCCACATTTTTTTTGTGTCTGGTTTTAAAAAAGATATCCTGGAAAAATGCCCTGCTTCTGGCCGCCAGCATCTTTTTTTATGGATGGGGGGAGCCGAAGTACGTGTACCTGATGATTTTGTCCATTGGCATCAACTATTTGTTTGGGCTGTTCGCGTGGCGGTCGCGCTTTGTCACGGTGGCTGCCGTGGCTGTGAACTTGGGAATTTTGGGGTATTTTAAGTATTTTAACTTCTTTCTGAAGCTCCTGGCTGCCGTTTTTGGCAGGGAGCTTCTCGCGCCCAGAGAAATTGCGCTGCCGATAGGAATCTCTTTTTACACATTTCAGGCCCTGTCGTATGTGCTGGATGTGCACCGTGGGACCATAAAGCCCCAGAAAAGTCTGTGGAAGCTGGCGCTGTACATCAGTTTCTTCCCTCAGCTCATTGCGGGTCCCATTGTGAAATACCATGACATTGAAATGCAGCTTGGAAGCAGAACGGTGACTTTGAGCGGATGTGCCGGTGGGATCAAGCGGTTCATCTTCGGACTTTCCAAAAAAGTTTTACTGGCCAATACTTTTGCGGCAGTGGTGGATCGGGCCTTTTCCGCTCCCTATGTGGAAGGGCTCAGCAGGGGAATGATTCTCATGGCGGTGCTTTTATACTCCCTTCAGATTTACTACGATTTTTCCGGCTATTCTGATATGGCCATCGGACTTGGAAAGATGTTTGGATTTACCTTTATGGAAAACTTCCGTTACCCTTATTTAAGCGGCTCCGTCCGGGAGTTCTGGAGACGGTGGCACATTTCCCTTTCCACCTGGTTTCGGGAATATCTGTATATCCCTCTGGGAGGAAACCGGAAAGGGGCTTTGCGGACGTATGGGAATCTGCTTTTGGTGTTTCTTATCACTGGCCTGTGGCATGGAGCTGGGGAAAATTTTGTTTTGTGGGGAATTTACCATGGAATCTTTCTTGTGGCGGAGAGACTGTTTCTGGGAGATTTACTGGACCGTTTAAAAAAACGGGGATTTGGCATAGTAAACAGAATATATGCCCTGACTGTGGTGTACTTTGGGTGGATGCTGTTTCGCCTGGAAGATTTATTCCTGTACAAGCTGCTTTTGAAAAAACTGATTCTGGGCTGGTCGCAGTTTTATGAGACGGCCATGTTTATGGATGCGAGAGTCTGGTTCTGGGTGATCCTGGGGATTTTCTTCTGCGGCCCTTTGCAGGCGTTTGTAAAGCCCCTGGGCCGTTTTGCGGAGGAGACGGAACGGATTTGTGCGGCGGATCTGGCTGTTTTGACAAGTTTGCTGCTGCTCTGCATCATGATGCTAATTAATAACACGTATAATCCCTTTATTTATTTCAGGTTTTAGACACTCAGGTTTTAGACACGCTCCGGGAAACGCATGCGTTTGCCGCGGCATACGGGCAATAGGAGGGGAAAAATGGATGCTCAGAAGAAAAATTTAAGAATATGCGGTACACTTCTCCCGGTTCTGTTTTTTGGGATCCTTTTGGTTACCGGAGCGATTGCCATGGTTTTTCACGCGGGGCGGGAGGAGGAAAATCTGGAGAACCGGACTCTGGCCGAATTTTCCGGGGAACCGGCGCAGTTTGAGGAATGGCTCAATGATCATGCGCCTTTTAGAAGCCAGTGGCTGAATGCTTACGCAATTTTCAATTACCGCGTTTTTGGCAGCGTGGATAACGAACAGGTGATAGTCGGAAAAGAAGGCTGGTTTTTCTATACGGGAGACGGTACGGTCGACGAAATGCTGGGCGTGCACGTATTTACGGAAGCGGAAATGGAGGAAATTCTTAGGAACCTTCTGGCAGTGAGAGAACGGTACGCAGACCGTCCGGAGGACTTCGCGGTTTTTGTGGCGCCGGATAAGGAGAAAATATACAGTCAATATCTTCCGGAAGTCTATGAAAATAAGACGAATACCTCCCGGGCGGCAGAGCTGGTCCGCTATATCAGGGAGCATTCCGATATCCGGGTGGTATACCCTGTGGAGGAGCTTAAACGGGAGGCGGAGGGAAGCGTTCCGCTCTATTATAAAACGGATACACACTGGAACCGTCTGGGAGCCTTTGTGGGCGTTCAGGCTCTGATTGACTGCCTGGGCGGCAGGTCTTGCAGCCTCTCTGAGCTTATCGTTTCCAGGGAAGAGGATAGGGCAGGAGATCTGGCTCTTTTGGCTCATCTTCCGGAGCAGTATTATGAGGATCAGGATCCGTTTTTTACAGGATATTATGACGAGGCAAATGTTTCTGTTCTTGTGGAGGACCTTTCCGGAAGGGGAATCCGCAAAGCTGCCAACGAAAAGCCTGCCGATGAAAGAAAGCTTGTGATGGTCCGGGACTCCTTCGGCGATGCCATGAACACATCCCTGTGCCGGTATTTTAAAGAGGTCACAAGCATCAACTGGGAAAAGGTCTCCCAGGTGCCCGAAGAAGAATTTTCGGGGGATTTGTTTGTCTATGAGATTGTGGAGCGCCGGCTTTTGCAGATGCCGGATCATTTGAAGAGACTGTTACAATAGTTTCGTTCGCACTTTTGGAATGACTTGCACTTTTTCCTCAGGCCATATATAATGATAATACTGCGGATTGCTCTGCACTGCGTGCCCCCGTAATTCTAAAACACCTCAAAGAGTGAAAGAAACGAAGATATTTTTTGGAGGAAGTTTCATGGCCAAAAAGAAAAACAAGAAGGTGATACGGTATCGCCGGCCTCTTAACATCAACGTCGGAATGATTATTTTCGCATTGATTTTTGCGTACATGTCCTTTTATGTTTATACGTATCTGAGACGGGAGAAAATTGAATTCTATGAAGTGGTGGAGGGCAGTATCGTAAATGACAGACGGCACACCGGACTGATTTTCCGCACGGAAGCCACGAAATACACAGAGCACTCGGGGAACATCAATTTTTATTTAAGGGAAGGCAAAAGGGCCGCCGTAGGCACCAGGATTTATTCCATTGATGAGACGGGAGTTTTATCCAGGCTCCTTGCAGAAAATGCAGGTGAAACGGCTTCTCTCTCAAAAGATAATCTGTCTTCCCTGAAAAAGCAGCTTTCCTCCTTCAGCCAGACCTTTACGGACGAAGATTTTAAATCCGTATACGACACCAAATATACCCTGGATTCCCAGGTACTGGAGTATGTGAATGTGGACGCTTTAAAGAATCTGGACAGCGTCATTGCCGAAATGGGTGTAAATTTTGATCAGGTACGGGCGGACGAGTCCGGGATTGTCTCTTATACGGTGGATTCCATGGAAACCACTGCTCCGTCTCAGGTGACGGAAGCGATGTTTGACAAAACGGCGTATACGAAAAATATTATAAAATCCGGGGATTTGGTGGAGCAGGGAACCCCGGCGTATAAGTTGATTACCTCCAGCGACTGGTCCATTGTGTTTCCAATGGATGAAGAAGAGGCCTCCCTTTATAATGGAAAAACGGCTTTGACAGTGAAATTTGCCGGAAGGGGCCTTAAAGCAGTCGGGGCATTTTCCACAATTTCCGGTGCCGACGGAAAACGGTACGGGAAACTGGATTTCACGAAATATATGGAGCAGTTTGTCTCAGAGCGTTTTGTGGATTTTGAAATCGTCACCGAGGAGGTAACGGGACTTAAAATTCCCAGGAGCGCCGTTACGGATGTGGAGTTCTATCTGATACCCAGGGATTTCCTTGTAACGGGAACGCGCGGCTTTTATAAAGAAACCTACACGTCAAACGGCCCCAGCGTCACCCTCGTGAACTGTGAAATTTATAATTCGGATGATGAATATTATTACATTAAAACAGGGGAAAACAGTGAATTTAAAGCAGGAGACTATATTGTAAAGGAAAATTCACAGGACAGGTATCAGGTAGGGACCATGGCCACCCTTCAGGGGGTTTATAACATTAACCGGGGATATACAGTATTTAAAAAAATTGAGGTTTTGACATCCAATGACGAATACTATACGGTAAAGAGGGGAACGGATTACGGGCTTTCCGTCTATGATCATATTGTGCTTGATGCTTCCGCGGTCACTGCCAACGGAAGCGTTATCTATCAATAACCGGAGGAGTGAAGATATGAAGATTGCAGAGAATTTAGAGGTTGTAAGAAAAAAGATGGCAAGGGCCTGTGAACGGGCTGGAAGAAACCCGGAGGATGTGACCTTGATTTCCGTCGGTAAGACAAAGCCGGTTTCCATGCTTTTAGAGGCTTATGAGGCGGGAGCCAGGGATTTTGGAGAAAATAAGGTGCAGGAAATTCTGGAAAAGCGTCCGCAGATGCCAGAAGATGCGAGAATTCATATGATCGGCCATCTTCAGACGAATAAGGTGGGCCAGGTGATTGACAAAGCCGTGCTGATTCATTCCGTGGACAGTATCCATCTGGCTGAAAAAATTGAAAAGGAAGCGGGAAAGCGTTCCCTGATATCTGATATTTTACTGGAGGTCAATGCAGCCAGAGAAGAAAGTAAGTATGGGTTCTTTCTGGAGGAGGTAATTCCGGCGCTGGAAGTTATTGGAAAATTCCCCCATATTCGTGTAAAAGGCCTTATGACTATTGCTCCAAATGTCGAAAATGTAGAAGAAAATCGAAAATATTTTACAAAATTATTTCAATTATATGTTGACATCAAAAGTAAAAACATTGATAATGGTACTATGGATGCGCTTTCCATGGGTATGACGGGAGATTATGAGATTGCCATCGAGGAAGGGGCTACCATGATAAGAGTCGGAACTGGAATTTTTGGTTCCAGATAGATGGGAGAGAATAGAAAATATGAGTTTCCTGAGTAAACTGATGGATACAATGCGTTTAAACGACGATGAAGATGACGATTATTTTTTAGATGACGACTACGAGGATGAGGACAAGCCTGCAAGGAAGCCGATGTTTAAGAAATCGGCGGATACATATGCCGATGATTATGATGAGCCGGAGCCGGCCAAGCCGCGGTTCCTTCCCAGAGGCTCCTCCAGTGGAAATAAAGTGGTTCCCATGCGCCGGAATATGGAGGTTTCTCTGATTAAGCCCACATCCCTGGATAATGCGAAGGAAATCTGTGATTATCTTCTGGACGGAAAGGCCGTTGTTCTTAACATGGAAGGAATCCATACGGAAACTGCTCAGAGAATCATTGATTTTACTTCCGGAGCTACATATTCCATGGATGGAAACCTCCAGAAGATTTCTAACTATATTTTTATTGCCACACCGCAGTCCGTTGAGTTGTCCGGCGACTTCCAGGACCTTTTTAACAGCGGAAATCTGGATATCTCCGGACTTAACATTCATCTATAGGAATTGAGGCTGTCACGAAACGAAAAAAATCATCTTATAAGAGAAAGATATGGAAAAAGAGGAGCAGCTTTTCAGAAAAAGGGTTCAGGAACTGGCAGAGATTTGTTTTTGCCGGGACGTGCCTGCAAATACAGACTTTTTAACGTTAAATGAGCAGACAATTTTCCAGAGTATTTCTGGCGGCCTGCCGCCGGTAAGATTTGTTCTTTCCGGCGGCTTGGCGTTGTCAGAGCGGAAAGTTGTCTGTTTTCTTCCATCCTATGAAGAGGAACTTTGGGATCCACCCTTTGAATGCCTGAATATAGCGCCGGTAAACAAAAAGTTTGCCGAAGGACTGTCCCACAGGGATTTCCTGGGGGCTGTCATGAGCCTGGGAATCGAACGGTCCATGATCGGAGACATTTTTTTGCAGGAGGGGGAGGCCTATGTATTTGTGATGAAGAAAATGAGCCGGTATCTGGCAGAAACCCTAACTTCTGTCCGTCATACAACGGTTCGCGTGTCTGTCTGCAGGGATGTAGATGAATGTTTAAAGCCGGAATTTGAGGAAATCTGTGGCACAGTAAGTTCCATACGGCTGGACAGCATTGTGGCCCTGTGCGGACGTCTTTCACGGACAAAGGCAGCGGCATATATTGAGGGGGAGAAGGTGTCTGTAAATGGCCAGCCGGCGCTTGCTCCATCCAGAACCGTAAAGGAGGGAGAACTCCTTTCCATTCGCGGAGTCGGTAAATTTTTGTTTTCCGGCGCCGGCGGACAGACAAAAAAGGGGCGCACCGTGGTGACACTTTTAAAATACAAATAGGCAAAAAGGAGAAATATGGATATCCAAAATGAAAACCGAATGACGGTCCAAAAAGACGGAGCGTCAATTTATGATATCGTAATAAGTGAAACTTTTAAAGAGCTCTGTGAGGAGATGAGGGGCCTTGGAACCCGGACAAAAAAGCTGTGTATTGTGACAGACTCCCATGTGGCGCCCCTTTACGGAGATGAGGTTTTAAAGCTTTTGTCCGGCTGTGCGAAGAAAGTGCTTACTTATGTGTTCCCTGCCGGAGAAGAGAATAAAAATCTGGACACAGTGAAGGGAATTTATGAATTCCTCATAGAAAACAAATTTGACAGAACGGATTTTCTGGTTGCTTTAGGAGGCGGAGTGGTGGGAGATATCTGCGGGTTTGCGGCTGCCACATACCTTCGGGGCATTGATTTTATCCAGATTCCCACAACCCTTTTGGCTCAGGTGGATTCCAGCATCGGCGGGAAAACGGGAGTGGATTTTGACGCATACAAAAACATGGTGGGCGCCTTTCATATGCCGAAACTGGTGTATACCAATGTCAGTGTTCTGAAAACCCTCACAGAGGAGCAGTATTCCGCGGGAATGGGAGAAGTCATAAAGCATGGCTTAATCCGTGACAGGGAATATTACCGGTGGATCATGGAACATAAGAAGCAAATTTCTGAAAGGGATCCGGATACCTGCCGGATGTTAATTCTGGGAAGCAACAAGATCAAGCGGGAAGTTGTGGAAATTGACCCCACAGAACAGAATGAGCGGGCCACATTAAATTTTGGGCATACGCTGGGGCATGCGATCGAAAAGCTGAAGGGATTTTCTCTTCTCCACGGACACTGCGTTGCGCTGGGGGCGCTGGCGGCCCTGAACCTCTGCCTGGAACGGGGGCTGGTTTCTGAAGCGGAGGTTGCGGATTATAAGGAAGCCATGGCCTACTTTAAAATGCCGGTCCGGGTGGAAGGATTAAACCGGGCGGATGTGATTGCCGCCACAAAAAACGATAAGAAGATGGAGGCCGGGATCATCAAATTCATTCTTCTTAAAAAAGTGGGGCAGGCATATATTGACCGGACAGTGACGGAAACGGAGATGGCAAACGCCCTTTCTGCCATTATGTGAGGAGAGAGATATGGATAACATATGGAAGCGGTACGGGCTGTTTGGAATTCTTGTGGCTCTCCTGGCGGCCTTTGATCAGTGGACGAAAGGGCTGGCGTACGGAGGACTTCGGGTCAATGGTCCTGTTGTTTTGTGGTCCGGAGTATTTGAGCTTTTGTACTCAGAAAACCGCGGCGCAGCTTTTGGGATTCTTCAGGGAAGACAGGGACTCTTTTTTCTGGTGGCCGTCGCCGTATTTATTGTGGTGCTGCTGTTTCTTGGAAGAATGCCTTCCGGGAAACGGTATCTGCCGCTGTTTGGCTGTCTGGTGCTTTTGATGTCCGGCGCTCTGGGAAATCTCATTGACCGGGTGTTTCGGGGGTTCGTGGTGGATTTTTTTTACTTTAAACTGATTGATTTTCCAATCTTTAACGTGGCCGACTGCTATGTGGTGGTGGCTGCGGCTCTGCTTATTCTCCTCACCGGCTTTTATTATAAGGAAGAAGAGTTTGAGTTCCTTTCGAAAAAGGAGAGCAGCCAGTGAAACAGGAAATACTAGTGACGGAGGAGATGGCCGGCGACAGAATTGATAAGTTTCTGTCTGAGCAGTGTGAGGAGTTTACCCGTTCCTTTCTGCAGAAACTCTTAAAATCCGGCGAGGTATGGGTAAACGGGAAGCAGGTGAAGGCCAGCTTTAAAGTGTCGGAAGGGGATTTCATTTCTTTTGAGGCGCCGGAGGCGGTGGAATCCATGATTTTGCCTGAGGATATTCCTCTCGATATTCTCTATGAAGATCATGATGTGATTCTGGTGAATAAGCCCAAGGGAATGGTGGTCCATCCGGCCGCGGGGCATTACACGGGCACCCTGGTCAATGGGTTATTGTATCACTGCCGGGAGGATCTGTCCGGGATCAACGGCGTTTTAAGGCCGGGAATCGTTCACAGGATTGATAGGGACACCACCGGAGTCCTGATTGCCTGCAAAAACGACATGGCCCATAATTCCATCGCCGCCCAGCTAAAAGAACACACCATCACCAGACGGTATGAGGCCATTGTCCATGGCGTCATAAAAGAGGACGAGGGAGTTGTGGACGCTCCTGTGGGCCGGCACCCCCGGGACAGAAAAAAGATGTGCGTCAATTACCAGAACGGGAAAACGGCTGTGACCCATTACCGGGTTCTGAAGCGGTTTCAGGGATTTACACATATTGAATGCCGGCTGGAGACCGGGCGCACCCATCAGATTCGCGTCCATATGGCCCATCTGGGTCACCCTCTTTTGGGAGATGCAGTCTATGGCCCTGCGAAATGTCCCTATGCTTTAGAGGGCCAGACGCTCCATGCGGGAATTTTAGGGTTCCTCCATCCAAGAACGGGGGAATATCTGGAATTTCGGGCTCCAAGGCCGGAATATTTTGAGCGGCTTTTGATGGTTTTAACAGAAAAGAACCGATGAGTTGTGAAATACAGGTTCACAGTCGTCGGTTCTTTTTTTGAGTCTGTCACAAAAAACAGTAATTGAGGATTCAGAGCAGGACGCTGTGCAGCACTGTAGTCCGCACTGGCGCCTCCGGATTCCGGATACGCTCTAAAATTTGTTCTCCGGCCGTTTGTCCGATTTCTTTGGAGGGCTGTAAAACCATCCGGACATCCCTGGTGTAATAGTTCTTCCGTCCTTCCACCGTTTGTCCAAGCAGAACAAGGTCTGTTCCCAGCTGTATTTTCTGAGAGTTCAGATAGTACAGCACATCGTCTAACATCATATTATTGGAGGCCACAATGGCCGTGCATTTCTTGTCAAGCAGCGTCTTTACCAGGGGCACCGCGCTCCGGGAAAGGCTGTTTCCTATCTGAATCAGGTCTTCTTCCACCGGGATCCCGTATTCCGCAAGTGCTTCTTTATATGCGTTCAGCCGGTTCACACTGGTGGATAACCGCATCAGTCCCGTAATAAATCCGATCCGGCGGCGGCCCTCTAAAATCATCTGGCAGATGCCGTCGTGGATCGCCGGATAGTCCTGAGGGATAATCATATCGCAGGGACAGCCGGGAAGCTGGCGGTCAATGAAGACCATTGGAAACTTTTCGGGAACCAGGGGCCGGATGGAGGAAAAATCCGTAAGCGTAGAAGCAATAATGAGGCCGTCCACCAGACCGGAGGACAGCAGCTTCAGATTTTCGATCTCCCGGCTTTCGGTCTCCTTCGTATTTACAATTAACAGTTTGTAGCCGTCCCTTGCCAGGACGCTTTCTGCTTCTTCAATGATAATTGCCCAGACCGGGTTGGCGATATCGGGCACCACGATCCCGATCAGGTTCTTTCTTCCTGTCTTGAAGCTTCGGGCAGTGGGATCCGGAACGTATCCCAGGACTTCAATGCTGTCCATAACTTTCTTTCTTGTCTCTTCAGAAACAAAACGGGTGTTGTTGATGACGTGGGAGACGGTCGCAACAGACACCTCGGCATGCTTTGCCACATCCTTCATACTTGCTCTCATAAAACACACCCCCTGAAAATCAAGTAAAATTAACTGTGCAGCAGTTCAGATACCCCCTCTGAACTGTTACTTTACGCGGAGTAAACCTTAGTTAAACGTTTAATAAATATAGTTCCAGTATAGAACATAAGGGGAAAAAAGTCAATGAAGGATTAAAAATTATATAAAATGCACAAAAAACAGAGGATATTTATATAAAAACAGACCAATTGACAATAGGGGAAAAATTGTGTAATATGAAAACACAAAGACGTAAACGTTTACGCAAACGATTACAAGAACAAAAATGTACGAAAAAGCATAGGAACGGCAGAGAAAATCCAAACATATGTCGTAAGTTACGGCGCAGGACGTACAGAAAAACTAAAAAAGAGGAGGGGAAAGAAAGTGGGAAGAGAAGTCGTATTGAGAGCTGAAAAGATCAACAAATCGTTTCCGGGCGTCAAAGTGTTGTCGGATGTGAGCTTTGATCTTGAAAAGGGCGAAGTACATATTCTTCTTGGAGAAAACGGTGCAGGGAAATCGACGCTGATGAAAATTTTTTCCGGCCTGTACAGCGTGGATTCGGGAAATATCTATGTGAACGGAGAAAAGGTTACGATACGAAATACCAAGGACTCCCAGAACCTGGGAATTTCCATTATCTATCAGGAGTTCGATCTTGTACCATATCTGACAGTGGCCCAGAACATTTTCCTTGGAAGGGAGCCGTTAAAGAAAAACGGAAGTATCGATCAGGCGGAAATGAGGAAGAAATCCCGGGAATATCTGGAATTTTTGAGGGCCAACGTGGATGTGGATGCGAAGATCTTTACGCTGGGAGTGGCCCAGCAGCAGTTAGTTGAGGTGGCAAAGGCTCTGTCCCAGGACGCAAAGATCCTGATTATGGATGAACCGACGGCAACCTTGAGCGACAGCGAGATCGAGAGACTGTTTGAAACTATAAGGCGCCTTCAGCAGAGCGGCGTTTCCATCATTTATATTTCCCATCGTCTTCAGGAGTTAAAGCAGATCGGTACGAGAGTGACGGTTTTGCGCGACGGTATGACGATTTGTACAGAAGATATCCAGGAAATCAGCATGGACGAGCTGGTCCACCGGATGGTCGGACGTGAGGTATCCCAGGAACGTGTCAGACTGGAAAACACAGCCAGGAAGGAGGTTGCCTTAAAGGTCAGCCATCTGAACCGGAAAAATGTATTAAAGGACGTATCCATCGAAGTCCATAAGGGCGAAATCGTAGCCCTGGCCGGTCTTGTCGGTGCCGGCCGTACGGAGCTGGTCCACGCGGTTTTCGGTATTGATAAAATCGACAGCGGAGAAATCGAAATTTCAGGTAAGAAAATGGAAAAACCCACACCGGGGAAATGTGTGAAGAGCGGTCTTGGGCTCCTGCCGGAAAGCAGAAAAGAAAACGGTTTATCCCTGACCCTGCCGATCTTTCAGAATACTTCCCAGGCTGCCATGGAAAGGATTACGAAACGGGGGATCCTGAACCTGAAAAAGGAACGGCAGGTGGCCGAGAAGTATATCAAACAGCTGAACATCGTCTGCACCGGCCCGGAACTGGAACCTTTGTATATGTCCGGAGGAAACCAGCAGAAGGTGGTTATCGGAAAGTGGCTGTTTACGGAATCCGATGTGCTGATTTTCGATGAACCCACAAGAGGAATTGATGTGGGAGCCAGAGAGGAAATTTATCATATCATCGACAATCTGGCAAAGGAAGGCGCCGCGATCCTGGTGATTTCCTCCGACCTTCCGGAGGTTTTAACGATTTCTGACCGTATCTATGTGATGCGGGAGGGACGGATCGCAGGGGAGATCAATTACGAAGATGCAAGCCAGGAGCTGATCATGAGCTATGCTTCAGGAGGTAGAGAATGAAACTAAAATCCAGTCTTTTAAAGAAATTACCGTCCAGCGGCGCCATATACGGGATTATTCTGTTCGTGCTGTGCTTTTCTCTGGTAATTCCCAACTATTTTACGCTCCATAATATTTCCAATATCGCAAGACAGTCCGCAGTACTCTGCTTCATTTCCATGTGCTCCTGTCTGGCGATCCTGACGAACCAGACAGACTTATCCTGCGGCGCCATTTCAAGCTTTGCGGCCTGTGTGGCAGCCAAAGCCATGAACGGAGGCTGTTCCGTTCTTGTTGGATGCCTCATCGGACTTCTGGCGGCATTAGCGATCGGGGCCATCAACGGGGTCCTGGCAGGATACACGGAAATTCCTACCTTTATTATCACGCTGGCAACCATGAATATCGCGGAGAGCCTTGGTATGGTGCTCCAGGGAGGCACGATACATATTCCCTATGAAAGCTTCAAGCTGCTCAGCGAAGGAAACATACTCTATATCCCGATTCCGGCGCTTCTGGTGGCGGCTCTCTATATCGCCATGAACTACATTCTGAAACACCGCAAGTATGGCACGTATCTTTATGCGGTGGGCGGCAAGGAGGATGCGGCGTGGACCTCCGGAATCAATGTAAAGAGAATGAAGCTCAGCGTTTACCTGATCAATGCGGTTCTGGCCGCCTGTGCCGGCTTTATCTATGCGGCGCGTTTAAGCGCGGCCAACCCGTCCCAGGGAAACGGACTTGAATTAAACGGTATCTGCGCGGCAGTTCTTGGCGGTATCGTCCTGGGAGGCGGAAGAGGAAACGTATTCGGAGCGCTCCTTGGAGCGATTGCGATCAGTATCTTAAGAAATGGCATGAACATGCTGGGCTTCCGGATCCTCACGCAGATGATGGTCATCGGATTTATCCTCATTGTGATCCTGGCCCTGGATGTCGCGAAAAAGGAGGCAAAGTGATGAAGGGGAAAGATTTTTTAATGAAATATTCCAGAATTGTGATTCTGGTCCTGATCATGGCAGGCGTATCCATCGCATCACCGGATTTTTTAAAACCCTCCAACCTTCTCAATGTGGCAAGACAGTCTTCCATGCTTCTTATTATGTCCCTTGGAATGACATGCGCCATGCTTCTTGGACGGGGTGTGGACATGTCCATCGGCGCGACGCTTTCTCTCACTTCCTGTGTGGCAGCCGGATTTTTAAGAAGCAATGATACTGTGGGAAGCGTTCTGATTGGCATTGTGATTGCTTTGGTCATTGGAATGTTTATCGGCCTCATCAATGGCGTACTGATCTCTTACCTTCACCTTCCGGCGATCCTGGTTACATACGGCGTCCGCGAGATCATCCGAAGCGTGGCCTTCTTCTATATGGATGGAGACATCATCAGCGGATTCCATAAGTTCGTCATGTTCATGGGCTCCGGATTCGCCTTCGGCGCGATCCCCACGCAGATCATCATTGCCCTTGTGCTGACAGCTGCGACAGCATGGATGTTAAAGCATACCAGAATGGGGCGTGAGCTTTATGTGGTAGGCGCCAATCCCAGCGCGGCAAAATTTTCAGGACTTAAGGCAGAGAAATCCGTAATCCTGGGCTTTGTCCTCTCGGGAGCTCTGGCGGCCCTCGCCGGAATCGTTTATCTCGGGCGGCTCGGTGCGGCGGAAGCGGAGATTGGAAACCAGTTTCATTTTCAGTGTGTCAGTGCCGTAGCCATCGGAGGCATCTCCTTTGCGGGCGGCGCGGGAAGCGCATGGGGCGCTGTGATCGGGGCTTTGATTTTAAATATTTTAATCAATGGGATGAACCTTTTAAACATTTCTTCTTACTGGCAGGGAACCGTAAACGGTGTCATCATTATCGTTGCCGTTCTTCTGGATTATGTGGTGAGAAAGTAGCAGACGAAGTAATCCCGCAAACTGTGACACACATCTTCTTGTCCGCGGTACGCGGGCAAGAAGATGCAAGGCTGAACTGTTACCAATTTTTAAACACGATCTAAAAAAATAAATTTATTGGAGGAAAAAATTATGATGAAGAAAACAACATTAACCATGGCGGCAATTCTTACGGCAGCAGCCGTAATGACGGGATGTACCTCAAGCGCGCCAACCGCACCGGCGTCCTCTGCAGCGGCAGGCAGTGATACCGCAGCAGCGGCATCCGGCGAATCCTACAAGATCGGCGTATTCACAAAGGACAGTACCACCGCATTCTGGCGTTATGTGGTCCAGGGCGCTATGGCAAAGGGAGAAGAGCTGGGCGTTGAAGTGATCGAGTACGCGCCGGCTTCCTATACGGATTCCGCAGGACAGTTATCTATGGTCGAGGACTCCATCTCCGCAGGAGTGGACGCCATCTGTATCGCGTCCTGTGACAGCACCGCCATTGTTCCGGCGCTGGAAAAGGCGACGGCAGCAGGGATTCCGGTCGTTATATTCAATACTCTGGTTCCGGATTTCAAGGACAATATCACATTCGTCGGCGTTGATAACTACGATGCCAGCTACCGTGTAACCGAAGAACTTATCAAAGCTCATGACGGCAAGGGAAATCTTGTTATCTTGGAAGGGGATCCGGCAGGCTATCAGAATATTGAGCGTACCCGTGCCGTGACCGATTTGGCAGAGAAGTATCCGGATGTGAACATCATCACCCGTCAGCCGGGCTATGCAAACAGAGAGAAATCCATGAACGCGATGGAAAATATTTTACAGGCTTACAGCGATATTGATATGGTATGGGCCATCAACGACGTAGCAGCCATGGGCTGTGTACAGGCAATCGAAGGCGCGGGCCGCACCGGCATTGATGTTATCGGTATTGACGGCACTCCGGAGGGCGCAACCGCGGCCAAGGACGGCAGACTGAAATTCACCATTGACCAGGGACCGTTCGATCAGGGAGCCATGTCCGTACAGGCCGCTGTGGATTACTTAAACGGCAAGGAGATCGAGGAGAATTACGCAACAGGCGGAACCATCGTGGGCACAGACAATGCGGATGCGTTTTTACAGGAGTTTTATCCGGATTTTAACAAGTAATGACGATCTGAATAATGACAATTTAGAAAATGGCGGTCTGAAAAATAACAGTCTGTAAAATGACGGGCTGGAAATGGCGGCCAGGAAAGTACAGTCTGTAAAATGACAGGCTGGAAATGGCGGCCAGGAAAATAACAGTCTGTAAAACGACAAGCTGTAAATGGCGGCCTGAAAAATAACAGTCTGTAAAATGACAGGTTGTAAATGGCAGCCAGGAAAATAACAGTCTGTAAAATGACAGCTTGGAAATGGCAGTCTGAAAAAAAGGAGAATGATTATGGAACATACAATGAATCTGAATGATGTGTTAGTTCAATTTGGAAAGTACCAGGATGAGGCAAGAAAGGTTTTAAATCCTTCCTGCCATGTGTGCAAGGTCTGCAACGGACGGGCCTGTGCCGGAAGATATACCAACTCTCTGGAGTTTGGGGCCAAGGGAAATAATAACGGTTTTATCCATGCGTATGACGCGTTAAAGGACATTAAGATCGAGCTGGATGTGATCCACGACGATTATGATCCGGATACCTCCATTGAGCTGTTCGGCCATCATTTCGACCTCCCGGTTTTCGCCTCCCCGATTGCGAAGATCCTGACAGATTATGAGTTTAAGAGCCCGTTCTTTAATAACAATGGCGCTTATGCGGACGCTCTCATCAAGGGCTGTTATGAGGCGGGCGGAATGGCATGGCTCGGAGATAATAAGGAGGAGGGATATTTCCCAGGCCAGATCGCACCGATAAAGGAAGCAGACGGCGTCGGCGTTCCGACAATAAAGCCCTGGGCGGACAGAAATGAATTCTGGAAGCGCGTGAAATGGTGCCAGGAGGTGGGGGCCATGGCGATCGCCACGGATCTGGATGCCATTGGGCTGGGATACCAGTATTCCGGCAAGGTGGGCTCTAAAAATGAAGGCGTATGCGCGAGGAATGTGGAAGAACTTAAGGAATTTGTCCAGGCTGTGGACGTGCCTGTGGTCATCAAGGGCATTATGTCCGTAAAGGCAGCAGTAAAGGCAGCAAAAACAGGCGCTTACGGCATTCTGATTTCCAATCATGGCGGAAATGTTGTGGAGAACAGCATGGCCCCCTGCGACGTGGTTGCCGATATCCGGAAAGAGCTGGGTAATTCTATTAAGATATTCGCGGACGGCGGCGTGAGAAGCGGCGAGGATGTGTTCAAGATGCTGGCGCTGGGCGCGGACGCGGTAGGGATCGGACGTCCTTATGTGGTGGCTGTTTACGGAGGCGGAAAAGACGGCGCATCTATCTACACGCAGAAAATCTACTGGGAGCTGCAAAACATCATGCGTCTTGCCAACTGCCGTACCTTAAAGGATATCACGATGGATAAGCTGATTTTTCTGAATAAAAGATAGGAAGGAACGATATGGAGTACGAGGATACGATCACCGGTCTGGCCCATATCGGGATCCCCACGGAGGATATGGAAGCCAGCAGGCAGTTTTTTGAAACAATAGGGTTTACTCTGCTAGAGGATTTTCTTCAGCCCAATGGCCGGCCGGTGGTTTTTCTCGGCCTTGGGAATGTGGTGCTGGAGGTCTATGAGGCGGAGGCGGCAAAAAAAGCAGGAGCCATTGATCATGTGGCCCTTTCCGTCCGGGATATCGTGGCGGTATTTGACAGAATGAAAAAGCTTGGATATGAGGCGCTGGAGGGAGAGATAAAGCTCCTTGATTTCGGCAAAAGACGGGTACGTTTCTTTACCATATCAGGGCCCGGAAAAGAAAAGATTGAGTTCAGCCAGTCTGTGTAAATATATGTAACCGGCCGTATGCATGGAATGCGGCGGGAAGAAAGGAAGAAAAATATGTCAAAATGTTATCGTTCAGAGCTTGTGGGAGCATTCGGATGCCCCATTGATGAGAATCCAACCGGCGTTATGGAAGAAGCTGCATTCGCAGAAAAAGGGCTGGATTACCGGTATCTGACCGTGAAGGTGGAAAAGGATGATCTGGAAGATGCCATGAAGGCCGTAAAGGCATTTAATATGAAAGGAATCAATATCACGATTCCTCACAAGGTGAAAGTGCTGGATTACCTGGATGAACTTTCAGAGGCGGCCTCCATCATCGGGGCGGTCAATATGATTGTCAATAAGGACGGAAAGCTTTATGGCGAGAATACGGACGGAAAGGGCTATCTGAAATCCGTTACAGATGCGGGCATTTCCGTAAAGGGAAAGACCATCACGGTTCTGGGAGCAGGCGGAGCGGCTCGTGCCATCAGTGTGGAATGTGCGTTGGCAGGCGCGAAGAAAATTTATATCGCCAACATTATCAGAGAGCAGGGCGAGGAGCTTGTGGAGCTAATACGGACAAAAACGAAAGCCGATGCGGAATTTATCATGTGGGACGAGGCTATCAATATTCCGGAAGATACGGAGATCCTCTCCAACGCCACCAGTGTGGGACTGTATCCCAATACAGATCAGAAGCCGAATATCAACTATGATACGGTCAAGGGCTCCATGGCAGTCACCGACGTTATTTTTAATGATCCCCACAGCCTGTTTTTGCAGGAGGCAGAAAAGCGCGGGGCAAAGACCATCAACGGCCTGGGGATGCTGGTAAATCAGGGGGCGTTAAATTTTACCATGTGGACGGGTGTGGAAGCCCCAGTGAATGTAATGGTAGACACGTTAAAAAAGGAATTTCATTTAAAATAGTCGGGCTTTACAGTGCGAACGAAAGTTCGTAAAGAAGCATTGGACGTTCACCCGATGTGGAAAGCAACAATTGATTTCTGGTTTTCGTGTTTTGAATAAGAGATGCAAATAACTCCATGTGAACACCTGTTTGACAAGAAAAAACACTTGACAGCCAGCTTCCTTTGTAGTATGATTACCCAGGTGACCTGATATGGAAAAAATAGTAGAACAGGGTTTGCTGTATGATTTCTATGGCGAGCTGCTGACAGAGCATCAAAGGCACATTTATGAGGACGTCGTTTTCAACGATATGTCCTTAAGTGAAATTGCCGAGGAACAGGGAATCAGCCGGCAGGGGGTTCATGATCTCGTGAAACGGTGCGATAAGATTCTTTCCGGCTACGAAGAGAAACTGAACCTTATTCAGAAATTCAACCAGACCAAAAAGATGGTGGAAGAAATCAAGGAGCTGGCCGGGGCCTACAAGGAAAGCAAAGAGGAGGCCCTTATTGACAGGATTGAGGCCCTGTCAGAGAAAATCGGGCAGCTTTGACCATAGAGGGAGAGGTTACATGGCATTTGAAAGTCTGGCCGATAAATTGCAGAATGTCTTTAAAAACTTAAGAGGCAAGGGGCGTTTAACCGAAGCTGATGTGAAAGCGGCTTTACGGGAAGTGAAGATGGCCCTTCTTGAAGCCGACGTAAACTTTAAAGTTGTAAAGCAGTTTATAAGTTCTGTTCAGGAACGAGCAGTAGGGCAGGATGTTTTGACAAGCCTGACTCCCGGACAGATGGTGATAAAAATTGTAAATGAGGAGCTTGTAGCGCTTATGGGCTCCGAGACTGTGGAGATTGCCCTAAAGCCACAAAATGAGATTACAGTTATTATGATGATCGGTCTCCAGGGCGCCGGTAAAACCACCACGACGGCAAAGCTTGCCGGAAAATTTAAGGCAAAGGGCAGAAAGCCTTTGCTGGCGGCCTGCGATGTTTACCGTCCCGCTGCCATTAAACAGCTTCAGGTAAACGGAGAAAAGGTGGATGTTCCGGTATTTTCCATGGGTGATAATCAGAGCCCGGTGGATATCGCCAAGGCATCCCTGGAACATGCAAAAAAAACAGGCTGTAATCTTGTGTTCCTGGATACTGCGGGACGCCTCCAGATTGATGAATCCATGATGGATGAACTGGTAAATATTAAGGAGGCAGTTGCTGTTGATCAGACCATTCTGGTTGTGGATGCCATGACTGGCCAGGATGCCGTCAATGTGGCCGGAAGCTTTCATGAGAAGATCGGTGTTGACGGCGTAATTCTTACGAAGCTGGATGGCGACACCCGGGGCGGTGCTGCCCTTTCCATCCGTTCTGTCACAGGAAGACCGATTCTTTATGTGGGAATGGGGGAGAAGCTTTCTGATCTGGAGCAGTTTTATCCGGACCGTATGGCCTCCAGGATTTTAGGAATGGGGGATATCCTTTCCTTAATTGAAAAGGCCGAGCTTGAGGTCAGCGAAGAGAAGGCAAAAGAAATGAGCCAGAAGCTTCGCAAAGCCGAATTTGATTTCAACGATTTTCTCGATCAGATGAACCAGATTAAAAAAATGGGCGGCATGAGCAGTATTTTAAACATGATGCCGGGAATGGCCCAGATGAAGGGAAACGTTGATATTGATGAAAAGTCCATGGACAAGGTGGAGGCGATTATCCTTTCCATGACAAAGGAAGAGCGGGCCAATCCGTCTCTTTTGAATCCGTCCAGAAAACAGCGGATCGCCAAAGGCGCGGGCGTCGACATTGCCGAAGTCAACCGGATTGTGAAACAATTTGAACAATCCAAAAAGCTGATGAAGCAGCTTCCCGGTTTGATGGGCGGTAAGCGCAAGGGCGGCCTTTCCGGCATGATGGGAAAATTTAAAATGCCGTTTTAGAGAAAAAGCAGATGCGGTTTCCGCATGGCTATATAAGGAAAATTTCAAGGAGGTGAAAAAAGTGGCAGTAAAGATGAGATTAAGAAGAATGGGTCAGAAGAAGGCTCCTTTTTATAGAATCGTAGTTGCAGATTCCCGTTCCCCGAGAGATGGGAGATTCATTGAGGAAGTTGGATACTATGATCCGAACTGCGATCCGAGTGTAGTGAAATTCAACGAGGAAGCAGCTAAGAAGTGGTTAGCAACAGGAGCGCAGCCGACCGAGACTGTTGGCAAGCTTTTAAAGGTAGCCGGCATCACCCAGTAATGCGAGGTGTTTTTCATGAAGGAATTGGTTGAAGTTATTGCCAAAGCACTGGTTGATAATCCAGACGAGGTTGTGGTTACAGAATCAGAAAAAGAAGACGAAACTGTCATTGAGCTTAAAGTGGCCTCCTCCGATATGGGAAAGGTCATCGGTAAACAGGGAAGAATTGCGAAAGCAATCCGTTCTGTTGTCAAGGCGGCTTCTTCCAAGATGGAAAAGAAAGTCATCGTTGAGATTCAGTAACAAAAAGGACTGTAATCAAAGAAATTTGATTGCGGTCTTTTTGATATCAGGCAAAATTATAATCCGGAGGTTCATATATGGAAAATCTTCTGAGAGTCGGTGTTATCACTTCTCCCCACGGCGTTTGCGGCGAGGTCAAAGTTTACCCAACCACAGACGACATGAACCGGTTTAAGAAGCTTAAAAAGGTGTTTCTGGATCTGGGCAGAGAACAGAAAACTTTGGAAATCGAGCATGTCAAATTTTTTAAAAACATGGTGATACTGAAATTTAAAGGCATTGATACCATGAATGAGGCAGAGGCCTGGCGTCAGAAAGACCTTTTGATCACGAGAGACCAGGCTGTGACCTTGAAGCCTGACGAGAATTTCATTGTGGACCTGATTGGACTTAAGGTTGTGACAGACGAGGGGGAGGCTTTGGGGGTTATGACCGATGTGATACAGACAGGCGCCAATGATGTATACTGTGTGCAGACGGAGAGCGGAAAGGAGATTCTCCTTCCGGCCATTAAAGACTGTATTTTAAAGGTGGATCTGGAAAAACAGGAAATGCTGGTCCATGTATTGGACGGCCTTTTGGATTTATAACATTACAGGGAGGGATCATGAATTTTCATGTTATGACATTATTTCCTGAAATGGTCATGAACGGCTTAAATACCAGTATTCTGGGACGGGCGGCCGCCAGGGGGCTGTTATCCTTTGAGGCAATTAACATCAGAGATTATACTCTGGAGCGCCATGGCCAGGTGGATGACTATCCCTACGGGGGCGGCGCGGGAATGGTAATGCAGGCGGAACCCATCTACCGCGCCTATGAGGCTGTCAGGGAAAAAATCGGACATTCCCCGCGTGTCATTTATATGACCCCTCAGGGGCAGGTCTTTAACCAGAAAATTGCAGAAGAGCTGTCCAGGGAAGATGATCTGGTGTTTCTCTGCGGCCATTATGAGGGTGTGGACGAGCGGGTGTTAGAGTTAATTGCAACCGATTATCTGTCAGCGGGAGATTATGTGCTGACCGGAGGAGAACTTCCTGCTATGATGATGATTGACTGCATTTCCAGACTGGTCCCGGGAGTTCTAAACAATCAGGTGTCCGCAGAATTTGAATCCTTTCATGATAATCTTCTGGAATATCCTCAGTACACCAGGCCGGAGGAATTCATGGGAAAGAAGGTTCCGGATATCCTTTTATCAGGCCATCATGCCAATGTGGAAAAATGGCGCAGGGAGCAGTCCATCATCCGGACGTTAAAACGGAGGCCGGAGCTTTTGGAAAACGCGGAGCTTTCCAAAAAGGAACAGCAGTTTCTGGAAAGACTGATGGAAGAGGAGAAGGAAGAGCAGCACGGGCAGTCTTAAATGGGCATATGCGATACATGCTTCAGGGTTGTTTCATGAAGAATAATAAAAAATAAAGTATGCGGCATATTTACGA
>CAJUIP010000009.1 GCA_910586315.1 uncultured Lachnospiraceae bacterium
TAGCGGGCTTAATATTGTTCTATTAATATGCCCTTGTTTTCTGTCAATCATTTCCAACACGATTTCTTCGTATTCGTTAATAATTTCTGTCGTAGCGCAGGCTGTTATCTTCTGATCAACAACAGCACTAAGAATTTTTCTCGGAAACCCGCCAAAAAACACACCGGAGATCAAAACATTTGTATCTATCACAATTCTCATACTCGTTTCTTCTTTCTAAACGATTTGATTATATCATCAACATCATTTTCATTATACCCAACAGATTTTGCCCATTTTTGCGCTTCGTCCAGTGAGGATTCAAATTCTTCAGCAGAAGGAAGCTTTAAAGTTTTAAGAATGATAACATCTCCTGAAGTGTATGCCACCAGTTTATCACCAGTATCAATCGACAGGAGTTTTCGGATGTTAACTGGCAATGAAATCTGTCCTTTGGAAGAAACTGTCAATATTTGTGTACTCATTTGCTTATTCCCCTTTCAAGTAAGAATTTCTTACTTATATTATGCCATAGTATAAAAATATATGCAAGAAAGATTCCAGCAAAAAGAACGCTTTTGATATTGTAAAATATCTGAGCCGGAGATTGACCGTCCGATCGGCGGGCTTTTATTTTATCGGCATAAAAAATTAAGCGGCATGAACTGTGCTTTTAGTAAAGATTATAAATGTATAAATGAACGGGCTACGAATTGACCCGCCACGAATTGGAAGAAACGGATGAAATCCGGACAAATTTTAAGAATTCCGCCGCCGCAGGAGAAAGCTTTTTTTCACGTCTGGCGGCCACACCGATGGGAAGAGCGGGGGAAGGGGAAAGTGGAACAGATACCACGGAATCATGACGAAACAGATTGAAGTTCTCCTCCGCGAACAGACTGATTCCCTCGTGGAACGCCACCGCGCTTAAGATGGATTCCATGCGGGCGGTGCGGATAATCTGCGGGCGGATTCCGGCGTCCTGAAAGATGGAAAGACAGAGCCGGTATATGGAGGTATAGGGGTGCATGAGAATCAGAGGCTCCCGGGCGAGCTCTTCAATGGAAAGAGAGGGGAAGGCGGTCAGGGCGTGGTCCTCGGGAAGAACGGCCACGAGCCTGTCATTGGCCAGAGGATAAAAGGAGAGGCGGGATTTATCCAGAAAAAGATCTCTGGCGATGATAAGATCGAACTGT
Organism: uncultured Lachnospiraceae bacterium; assembly: GCA_910586315.1. Lineage (GTDB taxonomy): Bacteria > Bacillota > Clostridia > Lachnospirales > Lachnospiraceae > CANRXD01. The sequence continues at coordinate 1,176 of CAJUIP010000009.1, forward strand.
CCCTGCAAGAGCCCGGACATTAATTCCTGCTCCTCTTTCTCCTCGATGATGAGTCGGACCTCCTCGTGCAAGGAAGAAAAGTCTTTTAATATTTTGGTGAGCCCGTACTGGGACAGGACAGGAAGAGTTCCAAGGCGGAGGGACTTGCGGGAGGAGGTCTTAAATTCCTGCATGCGGCTTAAGGTCCGGCGGTATTGGGAGCAAAGAGTCTGAGCTTCTTCATAGAGGGTCCTGCCGGCGGCGGTCAGAGAGGCTGAGCGTTTAGAACGGTCAAATAGGGGCAGCCCCAGCTCCTGTTCCAGCTTCCTGATGTGCTTGGACAGGGTGGACTGGGTAATATGTAGAGATTCGGCCGCGTCAAAAAAAGTATCATAGCGGCCGGCGGCCAGGAACGATTCCAGCTGTTCGAAGGTCATAAAAAACTCCTTTCCTGGAAATATGGCAGAGGTTAATACATTCGTTACTGTTCACGGGAGGGGGCATCTTCTTGCCCGCATTCAGCGGACAAGAAGCATCGGGCGTTCACCCGATGTGGAAAAACGGGTAAAATCAGTCTTACAAGTAAGCTTGACGCCTGTTTTTATCCGTTTTTCCCCGCCCCGTGAATTGTAACATACATTCCAATTTGGAATGTATTATACCATATTTTGAATTGATTGGCCACTAAGGAATCTGTAAAATAAAAGAAAAGGTAATAACTCAGCCTTACTCGGAATCTTCATAAGGCAGAGTCCGGATACAGGGAACAGGAGGAAAAAATGGAAGAAACAAAAAGAACAGAAAGAGCAGGAAAGGATGCAGGAGATGCGAAAGATGTAAAAGATATAAAAAATGTCAGGGACTTAAGAAGCGCGCTGGAACTTTTAAGGACAATTCCGGGAGAACTGGTGGAGACCGATGTGGAAGTGGACCCTCAGGCAGAGCTTTCCGGTGTCTACCGCCATGTGGGGGCCGGCGGAACCGTGATGCGTCCCACAAAGGTGAACGGCCCGGCCATGCTGTTTCATAAAATTAAGGGATTTGAGGATGCGAGAGTGGCTATCGGCGTTGTGGGAAGCAGAAAGAGGGTGGCGGCCATGTTTGGCTGCGAAATCCACGAGCTGGGAAAGCTTTTGTGTGAATGTGCAAAAAATCCCGTTGAGCCTGTGGTGACAGAGGAAGAGGCGCCAGTCCAGCAGGTAGTTCATCTGGCTTCCGAACCGGATTTTGATCTTCACAGGCTGGTGCCGGCTCCTACAAACACGCCGGTGGATGCAGGGCCATACATTACGCTGGGAATGTGTTATGCCACCCATCCCGATACCGGACGGTCGGACGTGACGATTCACCGCATGTGCATTCAGGGAAAGGATGAGCTGTCCATCTTCCTTCAGCCGGGTTCCCGCCATATCGGGGCCATGGCGGAGCGGGCCGAGGAGCTGGGAATCCCTCTGCCGATTTCCGTGAGTATCGGCGTGGATCCGGCAATTGAAATTACATCCTGCTTTGAACCTCCGACCACGCCGTTGGGCTTCAATGAGCTTTCCATCGCAGGCGCTCTGAGGAAAGAGCCTGTGAAGCTTCATAAATGTGTTTCCATCAATGAAAACTGCATTGCAAATGCAGAGTACGTGATTGAGGGGGAAATTCAGCCGGGCGTACGGGTGGTGGAGGACCAGAATTCTCATACCGGATATGCCATACCGGAGTTCCCGGGATATAACGGAGCGGCCTCCCATGAATGCTGGCTGATTAAGGTAAAAGCGGTAACACACCGGATCCACCCCATCATGCAGACCTGCATTGGTCCAAGTGAAGAGCATGTTAATATGGCAGGAATCCCCACGGAGGCCAGTATCTATGGAATGATCGAAAAGGCCCTTCCCGGCAAAGTCGTCAATGTGTACGCGCATCCGGCGGGAGGCGGAAAATATATGGCGGTGCTCCAGTGCAAAAAGACGGTCCATACGGATGAGGGAAAGCAGAGGCAGGCGGCCCTTCTGGCATTCTCCGCTTTTCCGGAGCTTAAGCATGTGATCCTGGTGGATGAGGATGTGGATATTTTTGATACCAATGACGTCTTGTGGGCCATGAATACCAGATTCCAGGGCGACAGAGATATTATCACCATTCCCGGAGTGCGCTGCCATCCTTTAGACCCCAGTTCGAACCCTGATTACAGCACAAGTATTTTGGATAAAGGAATTTCCTGCAAGACCATTTTTGACTGCACGGTGCCCTTTGCCCTCCGGGAACGGTTTCAGAGGGCGGAGTTTATGGAAGTGGATCCGAAAAAATGGCTGCCGGATATGGAGTAGAAGACATGAAGAAAAGAATCGTTGTGGGGGCCACCGGAGCCAGCGGGATTCCTCTTCTGGTGAAGTGCCTGGAGCTTATCCGGGAAGCGGACGGCTTTGAATCCTGGCTGATTTTAAGCGACAGCGCCCTGCTGACCATGAGACAGGAGACAGATTTTACAAAAGAGGAGATAGAGCGGATGGCGGATCATGCCCTTTCACCGGAAGAAATCGGGGCGGGTCCTGCCAGCGGGTCCTTTCAGACGGCCGGAATGCTGATTGTGCCCTGCAGCATGAAGACCATTGCGGGGATTCATGCGGGGTATGGGGAAAATCTGATTTTGCGGGCGGCGGATGTGACCATAAAGGAACAGCGCCCCCTTGTGCTGGCGGCCAGGGAGACGCCCTTAAGTCCGATTCATCTTCGCAATCTTATGGAGCTTTCCATGATTCCCGGAGTGCGGATGGTTCCGCCCATGCTGACCTTTTACCACAGGCCGGAGTCTATAGATGAGATGGTGTATCATGTGGCGGCGAAGCTGGTGGAACCGTTTGGCATCGAAGCAAAGGAGTATCGGAGATGGAGTGGAATTTAAGGGTGAAAAAGGAGCTGTCCTTTTCCTGTCTGGAAATACAGGGAGGATTTCTTGGAGAGGATTATTTCCTCTGTGTCCAGGGCGGGGACAGCCCTCATATCGGATGTACGGTGCAGGCGGTTCCCAGGCCCTCCCTGACGGGAGACGGGTCAAAAGGCGCCACGTCCTCCGTCTTAAATCTTACAGGCCATAAGGATGAAGCCATCTGCCGGATGCTGGCGGAGGAATTTTGCAAAAGACTGGGAGTTGTAGTGGTATGCACCGGGGGATTCCATGTGGACGGGATTACCGGGGAACAGATTAAGGAAGTGATGAAGGCGGCGGAAGAATTGTGCGCCAGTGCGCCTCTTTTTTATGCAACAGACTCACACAGGGGAGTATGCTGCCGAAGGGGATATGCCGCCAAAGGTGATATGTAACCCAAAAGGATATGTAACCAAAGAGGAGTATGTCGCCAATGGTGATATGTAACTAAAGAGGAGTATATCGCTAAAGATGATATGTAACCGAAAAAGAGTATATCGTTAAAGAGGAGTATATCGCCGAAGGGGATATGCCGGCAAAGCGGGGTGTGGGCCGCGACGTGAGCAGGGAAAAGGCCTCCCCTTGCCTGATGGATGAAGGATAGTCAGATGAATAAAAAGATATATGCAGTTGTAGGCGGGTTTGCCATGAGGCTTAACGCAAAGAAAGGAATTTATGTGTTCTCTTATGAGCCGGAGGCCGGGAGGCTGGAACTGACAGGGAATTTCCGCCCGGAAATCAACGTGGGGCAAGGAATCTATGATAAAAAAAGAGACATCTGCTATATTGTCGATGAGAGAAAGGAACGGCCGGGAGAGCGCGGCGGGGGAGGCCGGATCCTGTGCTTCAGGCTTCAGAGGGAAACGGGGGAGCCGGAGTGGGTGAATGAGAAAGACACCCTTGCCACTTCTCCCTGCTACATGAGTCTGGACTGCCGCAGCGGCTATCTTCTGGTCTCCCATCATGGAGCCGGAAATGTGGTGACCAGAACCATAAAAAAGGAAGACGGAACCTTCGGCATGCAGACCTGCGCTGACGACGATACGGTGGCGCTGTTTCGAATCAATATGGATGGCAGCATCGGGGAGCTGTGTGATGTGTCCTGGCATGAGGCGGAAAGAGAGGAGGGGAAAATTGTAAAACTCCCCCATCTTCATTGCTGTGAACAGTCGCCGGACGGGGAACTGTATCTGCTTTGTGATAAAGGGGCAGATAAGATCCACAGCTACCGGCTGGACAGAGAGAATGGGAAGCTTATCCCTTTGAGGCATATCTTTGTGGAGGACGGCGTCCATCCGCGGTACGGACGTTTCCACCCGCGGATTCCGCTGTTTTATCAGAACTGTGAAAATCATGCGTTTCTTTTTGTATGGAGGTATGAGAAAGAGACGGGAGAAATCCGGAAATTCCAGAAAATTTCTCTTCTGGCAGATGAAAACCTTGCGGCGGCCTGGACGGCGGAAGGCGCTTCGGATCTTATCCTGGACGGGGATGCAGGGTATCTGTATGCGTCCGTCAGGGGGCTTGACGTACTTTCCGTCTTTTCCGTAAATCATGACGGCTCCCTTAAGCTGATTCAGAATATCGGGTGCGGAGGGAATAATCCCAGGGGCCTCTGTATGTCGCCGGATGAAAGGTTTCTGTTCGTCATGAACCGTGATTCCGATAAAATCGTGAGATATAAGAGAAAAGAGGACGGAACCCTGACAGAGGGCGGAACGGCCGCAGAATGCAGGCTTCCGGGGAATATGATGTTCGTGGAATAAAAAGACCTCCGGGAGAACTTGAATAACAAAAGTTATTTCTTTGCCCTGTGAACATATTCATCTTTTTTCAACAACGCAAAAATTATTTTACCATTGAATAATGCTGCAATCGTCATAAAAATATCTGCCATTGGTATAAACAAAAAGGCAGGAACCATAATGCGTGTATAACGATTTTTTGTCCGGTGAAGTTTTCTCACATTTGCAGACAGTCTCGCGATGCAATAAAACACGCCGCAGTTAAAGAACAGATATATTCCTATATTTTCTATAAGGGGCAGCCATGCGGAAAATGTGATTTCTGTCCCCAATGTGTACTTTATAATATTTATTGCAATCAGTACCGCAAAAGCGACAGGGTAATAAACCGCAAGACAATGGAACATCTCACCACCTCCAATACCAACACCGCCGCCCCATACAAGACCTGCCCGCCTGCACCAGCACTCATACATCTTCAAATGGGATTTGTTATGAATTCCCTCAATAAAGCCGTTGTTTGATATTACATATACCCTAAAATAACAGCCGTTTTCTGTGCAGAATTTTTCGGCAGGCTGCAGAAATTCCAAAACATGAGAAGGGATACCATCCACATATAAAGGCGCAGCCAATATAAGAGCGTCAATATTTTTCAGATATTGCATAATTTTAGGGTATTCGCTTTTCATGCGTAGAGAAGCGTATTGAATCTTGCAGCCTGTCAGAAACAGCCCGGCCATTCTGCCGAGAAATTTTGAAGTGCTGCTTCTCTTTTTGGGACTTCCGTTTAATATCAAAACTCTCATAGTTTGATTACTCCTATATCCTCGAAACGTTCTGCAAAAATTATTTTATGTGTGTCAGCCCCCATATTGACAGCATGTCGAGCCACATATTCTACGGCTGTTTCCTTTTCAAATTCACTGCATTCCCCATAAAAATACACGGTTAAGTTTCGTCTTATTTTATAGCGGTCAGCATGATAAGTTTTACCATTGCGGAATGTAAGGAATGGAAGACAATCGGATATACTCCTGTCAAGAAAGCGTTTGACTGCGAGACTGTATCCGCCATAGCAAATTTTACTGATAATTACTACATTTTCGCTGTTGCCAACCACAGCACCGTTATGCTGAAATGCGTCAGCGTACACACAATATCCAGCGTTTTTTGTCCAACACTGAAAGCAGCCCTGACAGGATGCAGCTTTAACATTAGCATTGACTACTTCAAAATCGTCACCCGGATTCTGAAAAAAATGTTCTCCCAAATCATGTATCATAACATTCATAGCATTTCCCAATTCCTTGTCCTTATAAATCCCAACTTATATAGAAGTATATCATAGTTTGTACGATTCCAAAAGTGGAATATTTATTGTTACAATTCGCTGGGCGGGAAAAAACGGATAAAAACAGGCAAGAAGATGCCCTCTCCCGTGAACAGTAGCGTTTATTCGTTATATCTATGTGAGAATACGAAGTTAGCGTTGACAGAATTCTTTTTCCGGTTTAAGCTAAGAAAATGTGACAATGATAGGGTTGACATAATAGAGAGTATTCAGTAAAATAACAACTAACAACGTTAGCTATGGGAGGAATTATGAGAGGAAAAGGACTGACTATGGATGCGATCGTCAATGCCGCCGCTGCTTTGGTGGTGGAAAAGGGATATAACAAATTTTCCGTCAGAGAGCTGGCGCAGAAGCTGGGATGCAAGGCAGCTTCTCTCTATAATCATATCGACAGCTTCGATGATGTAAACCGGGAGGTGGGAAAGCTGGCTGCAAAGCGGATGAATGACGAGCTGGAGGCGGCCTCCATGGGAAAGGAAAGCGATAAAGCCCTGGAAGCCCTGGCTCATGAATACCGTCACTTTGCGAAAAACAATTATGAACTGTATCAGGCCATCATGGGGCTTCCCTCTCTGGATCAGAATGACAGCCTGCGGGTGGGGAGGGAGAGCTTGCTTGTCATGAGAAAGGTGGTTCACCAGTATAAAATTTCGGAGGAGGATGCCGTCAACTTTTCCAGGTGCTTAAGAGGCGCTCTCCACGGCTTTGTTTCTTATGAGATAGCCGGGTATTATACCAGAAAGAACGTTCCTGTGGAGGGAAGCTTCCAATTTTTAATTCAGGGGTATATCGACTGGATACATCGGCTGGAGCGTGCAGATGATGGGAATGAATTTTTGCTGTTCTCAAAGCGGGAATATTGAAGGAGCATCTGGAAAGCAGAGGAAATCAGAGAATATTTTCCAGAATTGCTTGAAAGCGACATACAGGAGCTGGAAGCGGAATTTGTACCATTGGTTTTAGAAAAATAGTATAAATGCGTCTTTTTAGGCGTTATCGGTTTTCAAGGTGTTGCCTTCGGGCAGCGCCTTTTGTTTTTCCAATCTGGCAGTCAGAGAGGTAAGGAGATGTAAACAAGCTTGACCGCATGGGGCTGTTCGTTCATAATGGCTGGTTGGGTTTCATAAAAAATGTGCACAATCATGACAAATATGGAGAAAAGATATTGACAAACTAACGATGTTAGCTTACAATAAAACTAACATCGTTAGTATTTTGGATTATAAGCGGAAAGGAGTGTTTTAAATGGCAGAAGGACCTTTGAGCGGAGTAAAGGTAGTGGAATACTGCGACTTCATTTCAGGACCTTATTGTACGAAGCTGCTTGCCGATCTGGGCGCGGAAGTAATTAAAATTGAGAGACCGGAAGGCGACTCGGCAAGAAAGAGAGGCCCGTTCTTACATGATAACCCGAATCCGGAGCTGTCCGGACTGTTTCTTTACCATAACACGAATAAGAAGGGCGTGACTTTAAATCTGGAATCGCCCGCAGGCCGCAGTATTTTTAAAAGGCTGGCCGCAGAGGCTGATATTTTAGTGGAAGATACGGCACCGGGGACCATGGAGGAACTGGGCCTTACTTACGAGGAATTAAAAAAGGATAATGAAAATCTGATTATGCTTTCCCTGACGCCCTTTGGACAGACGGGGCCCTATAGGGATTACAAGGCATATTATCTGAATATTTACCATGCCAGCGGGGCCGGATATGTGCTTCCGGCGGCCTCCCCCAACGCAGACAGGGAACCAATTAAGGGCGGCGGCTATGTGGGAGAAAGCGACGTGGGCGTTTACGCGGCCGTGAGCCTCATGGGGGCTCTTTACTGGAGAAACGCAGGAGGCACCGGCCAGTACATTGACGTTTCCAAGCAGGAAGCCATGATGTGCCTGGAAAGAATGAACATTGTCCGTTACTATATGATCGGCTCCAGCCCGTCCCGTGTGGGCGTGAACCGTGTCCGGGATACGCTGTTACAGTGTAAAGACGGCGGGTATATCATCGTGGTTCTCTATCCCCAGAAGCAGTGGGAGGGCATCGTAAGGGCCCTTGGAAATCCCGACTGGGCCAATCATGCCCCCTTCCTTGAGCAGAAGGAGAGGGATAAGCATTTTGAAGAAGTGAAGATGCATCTTCGCGAGGAGGCCATGAAATACAATACAGAGGAGCTGTTCTTTAAGATTCAGGCGGAGGGAACGGCGTGCGCTCCCATCTGTTCCGCGGAGCAGGTATATAATTCCCCTCAGACAAAGGCAAGAGAGTTCTTTACGGAAATTGATCATCCGGCGGCAGGAAAGCTGATGTATCCGGGACTTCCCTATAAGCTTTCCACCATGACGCCTTCTAAAAACCATGGCGCGCCCCTGTTAGGACAGCACAACGAGGAGATTTATACAGAACGTCTTGGATATGCAAAAGAAGATCTGGTACGGTTAAAAGAAGCCGGAGTAATTTAGGAGAGGAGGAGAAACGATGTTTCAGGATGCTTTAAAGGGAATCAGAATCGCAGATTTCAGCTGGGTATGGGCGGGCCCCTACGCCACTTCTCTTCTTTCTTACATGGGAGCGGAGGTCATTAAGATTGAGAGCCGGGGCCGCGTGGACCAGACGAGAAAGGGCTCCATCATGAACGGGGACAGTTTCAACGGCTACGATTCCTCCCCCACATTCAATAATGCCAACTTAAACAAACAGAGCATTTCCATCGACATCACGAAGCCGGAAGGCGCAGAGATTGCCAGAAAGCTGGTTTCGCAATGTGATATTGTGGTCGCCAACATGCGTCCGGGGAAAATGGCAAAGCTGGGGCTTGGCTATGAGGACTTTAAGAAGGTAAAAGAGGACATTATTGTTCTGGAATCCTCGGGATTTGGAGCAACGGGTCCCTATAAGGGATTTGCGGGCTTTGCACCGATTTTTGCTTCCTTCGGCGGTCTGGCCTATCTGACTGGATACGAGGACGGCGCTCCCAATGTGATGAGCGGCGTCCAGGACATGCGGGCGGCCACCACATCGGCCTTTGTACTGATTGCGGCCTTGCTTCACCGGCAGAAGACGGGAGAGGGGCAGTACATAGATCTTTCTTCCTCTGAGTGCTTAAGTACTCTGGTGGGGCCGGAGTTAATGGAGTATTCCATGAACCGGCGTTCCCCGTTCCGCCATGGAAACGAGGATGCCATCATGGCTCCCCACAACTGCTACCGGACAAAGGGAGAGGATAAGTGGATCAGCATTGCCGTGGCGGATGATAAGGAGTGGGAAGCACTCCGGAATGCCATGGAGGACCCGGAGTGGGCCAGGGATGAAAAGTACGGAAATGTGTTTGACCGCTGGCAGAACCAGAAGGAGTTAGACGCCCGAATGTCGGAGTGGACCAAAAATTACACCGCGTATGAGCTTATGGAAAAGCTTCAGAAGGGCGGAGTGGCGGCTATGCCGTCCTTTGACGCCGAGGAAATCCTGACGGATGCCCACACGAAGGCCAGGGAGTTGTTTACAACCGTGGATCATCCGGCTCTGGGAGAACAGCATGTGATGAATCCGGCCTGGAAGTTTTCTGAAACTCCGGCCAGAATAAGAAAGCCGGGACCGCTTCTTGGGGAAGATAACCTGGATGTGTGTACAAAACTTCTTGGAATGACAGAAGAAGAGGTAAGAAAGCTGGAGGAAGCGCAGATTTTATGGTAAGTTTCGGCGCGGCGGCAGCTGTTCCGCAGGTCTGTGCTGCACATAGCTGAAAAAGTACGGAACATCTGCAAAGAAAGAATGAAAGGAGATTTTACATATGGCAGGAGTTTATGATGAGAGAAACGACTGGGACAATCTCTCAGATGAAGATTGGAATAAAAAACTGGATGAAAAGGTTGCGGAGTTTAATGAAGGCCGCGGGGAGGTTGTCATTCCGCCGCCATCCTTCGCAGTCATGGACGATGAATATGTAAGAGGCATTAACTACAAGTATGTAACGGAAGATTTGATCCGTCATTTTGCCGACGCGTGCGGGGATCCCAACCCCTTCTGGAGAGATCCTACCTATATTCAAAGTACCCGCTGGGGTGGATTTATTGCACCGCCGTTGTTTGAGACCTGCATTGCTTTTGGTTCCTCTTTTGGCGGACGTCTCCGGGTGCCCGGAATTGCCAGACTGGCCGGAGGCAGCAAGCACATCTATAAACAGCCCATCCGTCCTGGCGACAGCTTTACTATTTATGACAAATACGAGGGCTTTGTGGAGAAGGAAGTGACAAACAAGCCGTACCGTATGTTTATCGAGAGCGCTCCCCGCTACTACATCAACCAGCGGGATGAGGTGGCCGCCATTGAGGTTCACCGGAACATTTACATGGCCACACCTCCGGGAAAACGCGGAAAGAAAAAGGAAGCCAAGATGTACCAGGATAAGGTGAGAAAGCCTTACACTGATGAGCAGATTGAGATGATTCACGCGGCCTACGACGACCAGCTGGCCGGAAAGAACCGCCGCGGCGCGAAGATCCGTTATTGGGAGGATGTAAACGAGGGGGATGAGATTCCCACGGTTATTAAGGGGCCGGTTGACGTGTCCGATGCCTGCGCCCGCACCATGGTAAGCTGCTACCCTTATGCCTACGCCATCAAGTGGGCCGTTATGAGAAATCATTTACAGGCTCATCCGCGGGATCCGGAGACCAACGAGTATATTCTTCGCCGTGACTGGCATTACACCGACCATGCGGCCCATCTGTTCGGCTACCCTTATGCCAACTCCGCAGGTGCACAGAACGAGATGATGCTGGTTCATGGAATCACCGACTGGATGGGAGACGACGGCTTTGTAAAATCCGCCGATTCTCAGGACAGAAGAATGGTATTCTTCGGCGACATGACCTATGTAAAGGGCAAAGTTGCAAAGAAGTACATTGACGAGGACGGAGACCATGTGGTTCTTGTGAACGTCTGGGGTGAGAACCAGGACGGCGTGCTGCATACAAAGACGGATTACGTGGTTAAGCTGGTGTCCAGGGAAGCTTACGACAAACGACTTTAATTTTGGAGGGAATCCAATGTTTCAGGATGCATTAAAGGGGATCCGGGTGGCGGATTTCAGCTGGATCTGGGCGGGTCCGTATGCGGCCTCCCTCTTAGGCTACATGGGGGCGGAGGTCATAAAAATCGAAAGCCGGGCCCGGATTGACCAGACCCGGAAAGGGACTATCATGGACACCGACAATTTTGACGGGCTCAATTATTCTCCCACCTTTAATAATGCAAACCTGAATAAAAAGGGAGTTTCCATTGATATTTCAAAGCCTGAGGGCGCGGCTCTTGCCAAAAAAATCGTGGCGGAGTGCGATATTGTCGTATCCAACATGCGGCCCGGAAAAATGGAAAAGCTGGGGCTGGGATATGACGGCTTAAAGAGGGTGAAGAAAGATATCATCATGATTGAGTCCTCCGGCTTTGGGGCCACGGGCCCTTATAAGGGCTTTGCGGGCTTCGCCCCGATTTTTGCCTCCTTTGGAGGCCTGGCCTATCTGACCGGATACGGGGACGGTGAGCCCAACGTGATGAGCGGCGTCCAGGATTTAAGGGCGGGAACGCTTTCGGCATTCATTGTTTTGGCGGCTCTTTTGCACCGGCAGAGGACGGGGGAGGGGCAGTACATAGATCTTTCCTCGTCGGAATGCTTAAGCAGCCTAATCGGCCCGGAGCTTATGGAGTTTACCATGAACGGACGAAGTCCGTACAGAAATGGAAACGAAGACGCCATCATGGCTCCCCATGGCTGCTATCGCTGTAAAGGAGACGACAAGTGGATTAGCATCGCGGTAGGAAATGACAGGGAATGGAAGGCCCTCTGTAAGGTCATGGGAGAACCGGAATGGTGCAGGAAAAAGGAGTATGTGGATATGCCAGGCCGATGGAAAAACAGGAAGGAGCTGGATTTGCGGCTGGAAGAGTGGACTGCGGGGCATACCCACTATGAGCTGATGGAGCGGCTCCAGGAGGCCGGGGTTGCGGCGATGCCGTCCTTTGACGCGGAGGAAATCTTAAGGGACCCTCACACGAAGGCAAGAGGCCTGTTTACAGCCGTCCATCATCCGAAAATTGGCGATCAGGTGGTCATGAATCCGGCCTGGAAGTTTTCGGGAACTCCGGCCAGGATTATGAAGGCAGGGCCGTTAATGGGAGAAAACAACGACGAAATTTTTCGTGGTCTTCTGGGAATGACTCCGGAAGAAATCGAAATATATAAGGAAGAAAAGGTAATTTATTAGGTCTGGGTCTTACGGGAAGAAACGAAGTCCGGACAGGAGGAGGCAGCAGCATGTTTACAGATTATGATGTAATGATTATCGGTTCCGGTTGTGCAGGGCTGGCTGCGGGCATTTATGCCGCCCGCGGCGGATATGAGACCTGCATTCTGGAGAAGGAAGCCATGGGCGGCGAGATGATGAGCCGCCAGCTTATCGAAAACTATCCGGGATTTGCAGAGGGCATTATGGGGCCGGACCTGGCAAGCCAGATGTTAGAGCAGGCATCCAACGCAGGCGCTGAGTGCGAGACCGGAGAGGTCACATCCATTCAGGATAAGGGGAGCTATAAGATTATTAAGACCACAAACGGTTCCTATACCTGCAAGGGCGTAATCCTGGCTTCCGGTTCCCACCCGAGACTTTTAGATGTGCTGGGCGAGAAGGAGCTGTCAGCGAAAGGCGTATTTTACTGTGCAACCTGTGACGGCGCGCAGTGTGCCGGAAAACCGGTGGTTGTGGCGGGAGCCGGGGATTCCGGAATCACGGAGGCCCTTCTGTTAGAGAAGCTTGGCTGCAAAGTGACTGTAGTGGAGTTCATGGAGACGCCGAAGGCTTCGAAAGTTATGCTGGACAGAGCCGAAGAAAATTCCAACATCGAAGTAATCTGCAATACAAAGATTACCGGAATTCAGGGAGAAGACTGGGTGACAGGCGTGGAAGTCGAAGACAGGGAAAGTGGCGAAAAGAGAGTTCTCGCGGTGGAAGGCATTTACATAAGAATCGGGCTTCTTCCCAACACTTCTTACGCAGAGGGCTGTGTGGAGCTGGCACCCAGCGGACATGTGGTGGTGGACGGAAATATGAAGACGACCGTAGACGGCATCTATGCTGCAGGCGATATCCGCACCAATTCTCCGGCCCAGATGGCGACGGCCGTGGGAGACGGTGTTGTGGCCTATATGAACCTGAACCATTATTTAAATACATTAGAATAATCCGGTTTAAAAGGCATCCGTGCCGAAACAGAAAGGTATTTAAACCGGGTAGTATCAGAATCGTGGTTTTTGATGGTAACTGTGAGGACATGGAACAGTTAGTGACAGTGACGAAAGGAGATAAAACATGAGCAGCGCAGAACAGTATGAAGTTGTGTGGCCCGCGACCCCGAGTACCGTGCAGGGAGCCAAGCTCGCGAAAAGGCTGGATACCCTGGAGGGAAAAGTAGTTGCCGAGCTCTGGGACTGGGTCTTTAAAGGGGACATCATGTTCGAGGCTTTCGAGGCGGAGCTTAAAAAAAGGTATCCGGGAATCAAACTGATAAGCTGGAGAGAATTCGGCGAGATTCACGGAGCCAATGAAAGGGAGGTACTTGCGGAACTTCCGAAGAAATTCAAGGAGTTCGGCGTGGATGCGGTAATCTGCGGTGTTGGCTGCTGAGGGAGCTGTATCGCCGCCGTGACGCGTGCAAGTATTGTAGTAGAAAAACTGGGTATCCCCACCGTAACGCTCTGCTGTGACGGATTTAAGACAGCAGGAAGCTTTACCGCAAAGGGGGAGGGCTACCCGAATCTTCCGTTTGCAACTCATCCCGGACATGTAAATACAACTCCCAATGAACAGGTATATAAAAACGCCGTGGATGTTATGCTGGACATGGTAATCAAAGGCCTGACCATACAGCCAAAGGATGCGAAACCGAAGAAAGAACCAAAGCCGAGAGATATCATTTTCTCCGGCAGTTATGAAGAAGTGAATGAGTATTTCCTTGAGAAGGAGTGGAGCGAGGGACTTCCCATCGTGCCGCCGACTCTGGAAAAGGTGGATGCGTTTATGAAATTCACCGACCGGAAACCGGATGAGGTCCTTGGTATCGTAAAGCCGGAGAACCGGAAAGCCACCGTCTGGAGCGTCGCTGTCAATGGGGTGATGTGCGGCTGCCGTCCGGAGTACATGCCGATTCTCATGGCGATTACGGAAGCCATGTGTGATCCTTATTTCGCCCAGGAAAACCTGGGCCACACACCGGCTACCGAATGTATCATAATCCTCAGCGGAAGTCTTGTCAAGCAATTAAATTTCAACTGTACCCAGGGCGCGCTGCGTCCGGGCTTCCAGGCCAACACCAGTATCGGACGTTTCTGGAGGATGTATCTGAGAAATGTCTGCGGCTTCCTGCCTCATAAGACGGACAAGGGCTGCTACGGCGACAATTTCCGGATTGTGCTGGCGGAAAATGACGAATATCTGGAAGAGATCGGATGGCAGCCGTACCGCGTTGACAGAGGCTTCGCGAAAGAAGATAATGTGATTACCGTTATGACTCTGACGGAGAGAACACAGGCAATCGAGTGCGGCTGGCCGACGGCGGAAGGAATTCTTACGGCGATCGAAAAGCGTATGGCGGATAACCATATGTTTATTCAGTTCTTCTTCCGGGGACAGCATATGATGCCGCTGGTGATTTTAACTCCCACCATTATTGATTCCCTGATTCGGGAGGGTTATACGAAAGAAAAGGTGAAGGAGCACTTCTTTAAGGGAGCCAAATTCCGCCTGTGGAATTTAAGCAACCGCCTGGCGGAGCGGTTTGTGACCGGCCTGGAGCAGGGCAACTGGCCTCAGTTTATCGGTACGAAAGAAGAGTACGGCGATTTTAAAGTAAATACAGACGGCAAACTGGAATTTTATGATGAAAACGGAAATCTCACCGATATGGGTGAAAACCGGTTCATTCAGATGATGGCCGATCCCAATGATTTCCAGCTGATTGTCAGCGGAGATCCGGCCCGTGACCATGCGATTATCGGTGCACAGAATGGTTTCATGGGATGGCCCACCAGTAAAAAGGTGGAGCTTCCGGAAAACTGGGAGGAACTTTTAAAGAACGTCAGAAAATAATGGATTGCAGGAGGGGATTATGAACGAAACTACTATTTTACTGCTTTGTTTAGCAGCGATTGTTATTTCCATCGCCATCTGCTTTAAGACCGGAATCAATATGGGTCTTATCGCAATGACATTTGCGTTTTTAATTGGCTGTCTGTTCATGGGAGAAAAGGCGGCGTCTATTTTCGGCTTCTGGCCGGACAGTCTGATCTTCTTTCTTCTGGCATCCGCCATGTTCTATGGCTTTGCAAGAGAGAACGGGACGCTGACGTTATTCGGCACCAAGCTTCTTTATAAATTCAGAAAAAGCATTGAGGCCCTGCCCTTTGTATTTGCCTTTATTGCCTTTGTCCTTGGCCTTCTGGGCGCCGGCCCGGGAACCATTGTGCTTTTAGCGCCTCTTGGCTTCTCTGTGTGCGCGCAGACAGGAATTGACCCGCTTCTTATGGTATTTGCCATTGATACCGGGTACAACTGTGGAACCCAGAACCCGTGGACAGGCACAGGCGTCGTTCTTTACGGGCTGGTGGAGGAGAGCGGCGTAGCTGCTGATCTTGCCATTCATACGTATATGTTAAGCTACGCGACGTTCTTAATTAATAAGGTATTATTCCTGGTTCTCTTCTATGTGGGATTCAAATTCCTGAAAGGAAAGAAGAATGCCGGAACCCAGAAAGTACAGAATCTGGATATCCTTGAAAAAGAACCAGAGCAATTCTCCAAGATACAGAAGAAGACCATGATCTTAATTCTTGTTTCCTTCTGTCTGTTAGTAATCCCGAATATTATCAATACCCTGGTAAAGATTAAAGATCCGGCGTTCAAGAACCTGGTCGCTCTCTGCAAACCCCAGGCAGTGCTCATTATCTTTGCCTTGATTGCCAGCTTCATGAATCTGGCAAATCCCAAAAAGGTGATGCAGAAGATGCCCATGGGTACGGTATTTACCATCGCCGGCGTATGCTTCCTTATGGAACTTGCCAAAAAGGCGGGGCTTCTGGAAGCTGTTGTAGCTGTGTTTGAAGGCGGAAATATCCCCGGATTTTTAATTACCCCGGTATTTTGCTTCATTGCCGCATTCCTAAGCATTTTTGCCAGCGGCACAAGCGTGGTTCTTCCGCTTTTGTTCCCCATGGTTCCCGCGCTGGCGGCGGCAACAGGAATCAATACGGTGGCCCTCTATGCAGCGGCCCAGATCGGGGCCCTTGCCACCCCGATTTCGCCGTTTTCCACCGCCGGGGCCCAGTTTGTCGGACTGGCTCCCGATGATAAGTTAAGCGATACCCTGGTAAAACAGCAGTTCCTTCTTGCCATTGTGATGATGGCGGCCACCACCGTTGCGGCGTTGTTCGGATTGTGCGGTATTTTTAAAATTTAACCCTAAAGAATCGCCGGGGCTGTCGCAAAATGAGCTTTTATTTTGATGAATTTTTCCATTTTGCGACAGCCCCGGGTATTTAAATCCCGGCAGCTTTGCCGGGGACAGGAGAAATGCCATGAATGCTGTGATTGAGACCATATTAAAGCGCCGGAGCGTCAGAGCCTATCAGGAGAGGCAGATTACAGAAGAGGAGCTGGATGCCCTTCTTACCTGTGCTTTGTATGCGCCAACCGGAGGAAATTTACAGAACAGCAGGTTTCTTGTAATTCAGAATCCGCTGCTTTTGGAGGAGTTAAATGGTGTTATCCGCCGCGAGCTGGCTTCCAGAGAGCCTGTGGAAGGTGAAATGATGGCGAAGGGAATCCGAAGGGCCCTTCAGGACGGATACCATTTTATTTTCCATGCTCCCACACTCATAAGCGCAGTCGCCCCGAGAGACCATGAAAACAGCATGGCCAACTGCTGTACGGGCCTTGAAAATATCCAGCTGGCGGCCGTATCCCTGGGACTTGGGGCATGCTGGAGCAACCAGCCTCACTGGCTGACGGATGTGCCGACCGTAAGAGAAATTTTCGGACGGCTGGGTTTAAAAGAAGAGGAAGATATCTTCGGAAGCGTTTCCGTGGGGTATCCGGCCTTTCTGGCCAGGCAGGCCCCGGCCAGAAAAGAAGGACGGATTTTCCTGGATCGGGAGCTTTCGTAAGCTTTTATGCCAGCTCACATATCATACGGGCCGCGAGGGTACGGGGAAGGATCACAGGTTTTTTGGTAAGGGCCTGTATTCGTTCCTTCATTTCCACAGTATAGCCGATGCAGTCAAGCAAAATAAGATCGGTTTCTGCGGGAATGGCTTCAGCAGCCTTAAGGACCTCGTCAGGACCGTCGTAAGGAGAGACGGCGATCATATGGACCTGTCCGGCATGGGGAGCCCATTTTTTCATTCCCTGGTCCATCTGTTCTCTGGCGGGAGTAAGGACCGTAAAGAAACGGCTTCCAACGGCGGGAATCAGGCCGGAAAGAAGTTTGTTGGGAAAGATAAGGGGAACACGGGATTTAAAATTATCCGGAAATTCTCCCGTACATAAAAAGAGAATCAGCGACACGCCTTTTGCCTCCAGCTCATAAATACAGGTTTGAAGCCGCGGCAGAACATAGGACTCCCCAAAGGTCACAGAGGTTGCGTCGGCCAGTCTGGATACGAGGACATGATCGCCGGGCAGGGGACGGAAAGCGGCAATTTCTTCTTTTGTAAGACCGTCAAGACCGCCCATTTGGATAATTTCAATGGATTCTCCTAAAATCGGTTCCATTTCAGGGATAAGATCGGTTCGCGGTGTCTGTCCCACCGTGATTGCGCCAATTTTTTTCATAGACACTCCTTTACTCGAACGAGATGATCGTTTGTGGATTTTTGCCCGTAACTGTGAGGGTACGGAACGGTTATGTTATTTGTATTTTAACACAGGTCCGGCATGATTTTCAAGATTATTGAAAAGAGGTAGAAACAATGTATAAGCCAAACAGAAAAATTCCCTGCGTCTACATGCGCGGCGGCACAAGCAAAGCGGTTTTCTTTCATGATAAAGATCTTCCGAAGGATGCAAAAGAGCGTGATAAAGTGATTTTAAGCGCGTTCGGAAGTCCCGACAGGCGCCAGATCGACGGCATGGGCGGAGCAAATACTTCCACCAGCAAGGTGGCAGTGATTAAAAAGAGTGAACGGCCGGGCATCGACGTGGATTACGATTTCGGCCAGGTGGATGTCAATGCCCCGATTGTGGGAAAGACGATGAACTGCGGAAATATTTCTTCCGCCGTTGGCCCCTTTGCCATTGACGAAGGCCTTGTCGAGGCGGTTGAGCCCATGACGGAGGTACATATTTTTAACACCAACACACAGAAGGAAATCATCGCGCAGGTTCCCGTAAAGGACGGGCGTGCCGTCACTGAGGGAGACTTTGCCATTGACGGCGTTCCGGGAACGGCGGCAAAGATAACCTTGAAATTTGTCGCTCCCCAGGGAGCGGCCTCGGGTAAGCTGCTTCCCACAGGCCATGCGAAGGATAGTATTGAAATTGAAGGAAAGACGTATGAATACAGCTTCGTGGATGCGGCCAATCCGGTTATCTTCGTGCACCCGGAGGATTTTGGCGTAAAGGGAACAGAGATTCCATCGGAGTTTAACGCGCTTGCGAATTGTAAGGAAATCTGCCGGATTCTGGAAATTATCCGCGGAACCGGGGCCGTTACGTTAGGCTTTGCCAAGGACTTGGAGGACGCCAGAGTCAACAGCCAGACCCTTCCCAAAATTGCCTTTGCCACAAAGCCGGTGGATTATACGGCGGGAAGCGGAAAGGAAATCAAGGCGGGCGATGTAAACTTTGTGGGAAGATTGTTCTCCGTAGGCATGAAGATGATTGATGCCTATATGGGGACGGGAGCCATCTGTACCGTTACGGCCGCCAATACACCGGGCACCATTGTCAATGAAATCGCCAGAGAATCCCTGGGAACCGATAGAATTGAACACCTCCGCATTGGCCATCCCTGGGGAATCATGGATGCTTACGCGGACTTAAAGGTTTATGAGGATGGGCATCACGAGGTTTTAAGTGGCAATCTGGACAGGACCGCCAGACGTATTATGGAAGGATTTGTTTACGTGCGGGATTGATATGCGGGATTCTGTGTGGCATGAAACGGATATGGCGCAAAACGGATGAGGCATGAGATGGATACCGCATGAAAAAGGCCGGGAGACAGGAGGAAAACGGATGCTGACGGAACGATTTGCCGATTTTATTTATAATACAAATTTTGAGGATTTGCCGAAGGACATTGTTTCCCTGGCAAAAGAGCGGATTTTAGATTCTGTGGGAGCTATCCTAGCGGGGGCCGGAAACTGGGCGTACAGAGATAACTTTCTTGCGGCCTGCAAGGAGCAGGGACTGGGCGACTGCAGCGCTTTCACCACGGGGGATTTAAAATTCCCGGCGGCCCGGGCGGCCATGATCGACGCCACCTTCGGGCATGCGGTGGAGTTAGACGACGGCCACAAATTTGCCGGAGCCCACGCGGGAACCGCCGTGGTTCCCGTGGCCCTTACCCTGGCCCGCCAGAACGGACTTTCCGGGCGGGATGTGATTGTCTCTGTCGTACTTGGATATGACATTGTATACAGGATTGCGGCCGCCATGGCGCCCCACCAGATTGATAAGGGGTTTCACCCCACCAGCAACGACGACACACTGGGAGCGGCCGCCACGGCCGGGAAGCTCCTCGGCCTCACCAAGGAGCAGCTTGCGAACGCCTTAGGCATGGCGGGGCTTTACGCGTCCGGGCTTATGGAAGCCACGGTCACAGGACAGCTCTCCAAATGCGTTATGGTGGGAAATTCTGCCGCCAGCGGGATGGCTGCCGTCTATTACGCGAAGGAAGGCATGGAAGGAACCACCAGCGTCTTTGAAGGGAAGGACGGCTTTTTCGCAGCGAAATCAAAGGATGTGAACGTGGATACCGTCCTGGAGGGGCTCGGAGAGAAATTCGTGATTACCGATACATACAGCAAGATGTATCCCACCTGCCGCCATGCACAGCCCGCCATCGAAGGCGCGCTGAATCTGATGGAGGAGTATGGATTTGCCCCCAAGGAAGTGGACCATGTGTGGGTGGGAACCCACGAGGTGGCGTATACGCTGACCGGAAAAATAAAGAGACCGAAGGATTCCGGCGAGGCCAAGTTCAGCTCTGCCTATGGAATTGCCATTGCCCTTTATGAGAAAGGCTTCGGTGTCTGCCATCTGAACCCGGAATACACAGAAAATTCTAAATATCTGGAGCTGGCGGCCCGCGTTACCGTGGAGCAGGACCCGGATGTCCAGGCCGTTTATCCCACGAAGCGGGGCGCAAGGGTAAAGATCTTTTTAAAGGATGGAAGAGAGCTGTCCACGGAGGTCTATGATTTAAAGGGCTCCCCTAATAATCCGGTGGGATTTGAGGAGATTAAAAACAAGTTCACAGCCAATGTGAAAAACCTGATGACAGAGGAAGACTTAAATACTCTGATCGACATGATTATGAGCCTGGAGACCATGAATTCGGTGGAGCCGGTCATGGAGATTCTGACAAAACCAATGGTATAAATGTGGATGGAGAGGAAGAATATGGGAAAGACAGCGATTGTAAAAATTATGGAGCGGGCCGCCGGGCGCAGCGTCTCGGTGGGGGAGAGAGTCTGGTGCAACGTGGATCTGGCTTCCGCCCGCGACTTTGGAGGGGCCAACTGTGTGCTCCAGTTTGAAAAGGAGATGGGAAAAGACGCGAAGGTCTGGGACCCTGATAAAATTGCCTATACCTTTGATTTACAGGCGCCGTCCCATTCAGAGAAGGTGTCCAACAACCAGAAAATTATCCGCGAGTTTGCCAAAAGGCAGGGCATCAGCCATGTGTTTGACATTAACCACGGCATCGGCCAGCACGTGATGCTGGAAGCGGGCCTTATAAAGCCGGGCGATGTGGTTCTGGGCACGGACAGCCATATGAATCTTCTGGGAGCTGTGGGGGCTTTTGCCACAGGAAACGGAAACTCTGACATTGCGGCGGCCTACATTAACGGCACCTGCTGGTTCCGCGTGCCGGAGACCATGAAAATTGAAGTGACGGGAACCTTTAAAAAGGGAGTCTGCATGCGGGATCTTCTGACGAGAATCGTCGGGGATCTGGGGGCCGGAGGCATGGACTTTCTGGCGGTGGAATTTACGGGAGAAACCATTGAGAGAGCCACCCTGGCGGAGCGCATTACCCTTTGTTCCATGGTGACGGAAATGAGCGGAAAGGTGCCTCTTATCATGCCGGACGGCGAAGTGCTGGAATGGCTCTGCGGGCGCGCCGGAGAAGAAGTGAGGGAACGGGTAAGGATGTTGTCGGCAGATGCAAACGCCCCATACTGCCGGGTGCTCCATTATGATGTGAGTGACTTGGAGCCCCTCGCATCTTGTCCCGATGCGCCCGATAATGTGAAACCGGTTTCTGAGCTTGCGGGGACCAGGGTGGACCAGATTCATATCGGCTCCTGCTCCAACGGAAGATACGAAGACTTTAAAGCGGCCTATGAGGTCCTCATGGCGGGGGGAGGAAAAATTGATTCGTCCATCCGCGCCATCATCACCCCCAGCACCACCGAGGTACAGCTTAAGCTGGCCCGCGAGGGCATTCTGGCCGCATTTCTGGAGGCAGGCATTGTATGCACGAACCCTACCTGTTCTCTCTGTACCGCGGAACACTACGGAGCGCTGCCCTCAGGCGACATCGGCTGTTCCACCACGAACAGAAACTTTATCGGAAAGGTCGGGAAGGGGAGCCATACGTATTTGATGAGCCCCATGTCGGCCATGGCCACGGCAGTCCGCGGCTGCATTACGGATCCCAGAGAGATACTTTAATGGAAAGGCCGCCTGCGGGCGGTGATTGGAGGAAGCAATGAGCGTTATAAAAGGAAGAGCGTGGGTGTTCTCCGACGACGTGGACACCGATCTGATTTATCACAATAAATATCTGGCTGAGACGAACCCGGAAAACATGCCCCAGTATTCTTTTGAGTATTATCCGGGAAAGGAGAATTTTGCAAAGGAAGTGAAGCCGGGGGACTTTGTGGTGGCCGGAAAGAATTTTGGCTGCGGCTCCAGCCGGGAGCATGCCGTGTACTGTCTTCAGTATGCCGGGATTCCCTGTATTCTTGCAGAGACATGTTCAAGAATCTATTACCGGAATGCCGTAAATAACGGCTATCCGGTGCTGTTTACCAGGGGACTTTCCGAGGCCATTAAAAACGGCGTTATAAAGGATGGGGATATGCTGGAAGTGGATATGGACAAAGGAACAATCAGGAATCTGGATAACGGCAGTGAGTTTCACGGCGACGCGGTCAGTGACCTGGAAAAGGATATTATGAAAGCCGGAGGGCTGTTCCCGTATTTGAAAGGACAGAAAAGAGAATCTGAAAAATAAACGCCGCAAAAATGAGACCTGAAATGGGGCCCCAAATAAGGGCTAAAATGAGGTCTGAAATGGAGGCTAAAATAAGGTCCGAAATGGGGTCTAAAGTAAGGCTTGAAATGGGGCCCGAAATGGGGTTTAAAATAAGGCTTGAAATGGGAGAAAAAATAAGGACTAAAATGAGGTCTGAAATGAAGGCTAAAGTAAGGCCTAAAATGAAGCTTGAAATGAGGGCTAAAGTAAGGCCTGAAATAAGACC
This sequence comes from uncultured Lachnospiraceae bacterium, assembly GCA_910586315.1. GTDB lineage: Bacteria > Bacillota > Clostridia > Lachnospirales > Lachnospiraceae > CANRXD01. Next base: position 23,928 of record CAJUIP010000009.1, read on the forward strand.
TGAAAAAGGACATGAGAGTTTTTCGAGAGGACTCAGAAAGGAGGACGAAGGATGGAAGACAAACTTGTGACGCTGCCGCCCCATGCCTGCAATTCCCATTTACATATCATTGACCCGGCATTCCCAAACGACGGCAAAGCCCAGGCCCAGAGAGGGACCGTGGAGGAATATAAAAAGCTGGCCAAAGAAGCGGGATTGGAGCGGGCCGTTTTTGTCCAGGCGAAGCCTTTTGGCGTGGACAATGCCTGCCTGGTGGATGCCATTGAAAAATTCGGGCCGGACCGGGCCAGAGGAATCGCTGTGGTAAGGGGAGATGTAAGCGATAGAGAGCTGGAATATCTTCATGCACATGGAGTCCGGGGCCTGCGGTTCAGCGTGTGGAACCCGGCCAACGCGGTGGTCTCCATGGACATGTGCAAAAGTCTGGCGGATCGGACAAAGGACATGGGCTGGAACATCCAGCTCCATATGAGCTCCGCCCAGCTTCTGGAATATGGAACGATTATAGAGAGCCTGGAGAATAAAGTGGTCATTGACCATATGGGACGGCTGAAACCGGAGCTTGGAATTTCGGACCCGGCCTTTTCCTGGATATGCCGGAGACTGGATAAGGGAAACACATGGGTAAAGCTGTCCGGTCCCTATTTGAATACAAAGGAAGGAGAGCCCTGGGAGGACGCGGCCCGGGTGGCGCGCGCGTTTTCCGGGTATGCGCCCGAGCGGATGCTGTGGGGTAGCGATTTCCCTCATGTGACAGAAAAGGTGAAGCCGGAGGAAAGGAAGCTTCTTAAGACCATTGACCAGTGGTTTTTGTCAGAGCGGGCAAAGCAGCTTGCGCTGGTGGAAAACCCGGCCCAGGTCTACGGATTTTAAGCAGAGCGGCCGCAAAGGACGGCAGAGAGGAGATACGTTCATGGAAATTAAGAAGCCGGCAGTGGCCGGGACCTTAGAATCCAGCGACTGTCAGATTACCATCCGCCCCAATCCGGGCAAAGGAATCGACATTGACCTGGAAAGCGATGTGAAAATGATGTTTGGCGAGACCATTCTGGAGACGGTGAGAAAGACTCTGGAAGAATTTGGCGTCACCAGCGCTGAAGTGGAAATCCGCGATAAGGGGGCTTTGGACTGTGTGATAAAATCCAGAATGCAGTGCGTTATCTGCCGCGGGGCCGAGGAACGCTATGACTGGTCAAAGGAGGATGAAAAAGAATGGCAGAAAAAACAATCCGTTTAAAACGCACCAGCCTTTACGCCAGCGGCTCCAGTCCGGTCAACATGATTCAGGCAGTATTTTATAATGAAGACATGCTGATTTACGACCTGGAAGATTCGGTTCCGGCGTCGGAAAAGGATGCGGCAAGATTTTTAGTGTATAACATGGTGAAAAACCACCGTCCCAAGGACAAGTACGTATGTATTCGTGTCAACGGCATCTACTCGGAATATCTGGAAGAGGACCTGCAGGCGGCAGTCAGGGCCAACCCCGACGCCATCCGCATTCCCAAGGTGGAGTATGCCAGAGAGGTAAAAAATATTTCAGAGCGCATCGGGGCCATCGAGAAAAAAATCGGCCTGGAAGAGGGAAAAATCGAATTAATCTGTAATATAGAATCTTATATGGGCGTGATAAACGCCATGGAGATTGCCCATTCCGATCCGCGCGTGGTGGCCATGGCCGTAAGCGCGGAGGATTTGACCGCCAGTTTAAAGGCCCAGAGGACGAAGAAGGGCCTGGAGGTGTTTTACGCAAGGAATGCGGTGCTCATGGCCTGCCGCGCGGCGGGAATTGACGCTCTGGACATTGTATTCAGCGATATCAATGACAAAGAGGGACTCATGGAAGACACGGCCCTTGCCAAAAATCTGGGCTTTGACGGAAAAACCTGTATCCATCCAAGACAGATCGATACGGTAAATTCCTACTTCACTCCAAGCACAAAAGAAATTAAATATGCCCTCCGCGTCCTGGCGGCTGTGGAAGAGGGAAAGAAGAACCACAAGGGAGCCGTTACCTTAGACGGCGGCATGATCGACAAGCCCATGGAGTTTCGGGCGCTGACCACCCTCGCACAGGCGGAGGCGGCAGGTATCCATGTGAAAGGGATGGTGATGTAAGATGAAAAATGCAGTGGGACGGGAAATCCCGGAAAAAATCGGGAGGTATGTGGTTAAGCCCTATACAGGCGCGTATACGGAGTCGCCGTCCGGTGAGCCTGTGCATACCTTAAGGACAGCCGGAAAGCATGTTTCCGGAGACTGCAAAATGCTCCCTTCTATCGAGGAGGCAGTAAAAGCCGCAGGCCTTAAGGACGGCATGACCATTTCTTTCCATCACAGCTTCCGCGAGGGGGATGAAATCGTCGGCCAGGTGCTGACCGCCATCCGTGCTCTGGGAATCCGCCATCTCCGGTTTGCCCCCAGCGCCGTTGTGAACATTAAAAATCCGTCTATCGTGGACTTTGTAAAGGACGGGACCATCGACAGAATCGAGGCCAGCGGAATCCGCGGCGAGCTTGGGGACGCGGTCCTGGAAGGCCTGATGGAGGAGCCTGTGATTCTCCGCACCCATGGCTCCAGGCCCAGGGCCATAGAGGCAGGCGAGCTTATGATTGATGTGGCCTTTATCGGGGCCGCCGCCGCCGATGAATACGGAAATGCCACCGGACAGATCGGCCCCAATGCCTGCGGCTCTCTGGGATATTCCTTTGTGGACGTCTCGAACGCGGCGAAGGTCATTGTGATTACGGATTATCTTGTGGATTACCCCTGCAATCCGGCCAGTATTTCCCAGCAGTATGTGGATTATGTGGTGAAGGTGGACCGGATCGGTGATCCGGATAAGATTGGAAAGGGCGCGGCAAGAATGACCAAAAACCCCAGGGACTTAATGATTGCCGAGCGGGCGGCCGATGTGATGGCGGCCTCCAGACTGTTTAAGGACAATTTTTCCTTCCAGACCGGGGCCGGGGCCATCAGCATTGCCTGCACCAATTATCTGGCCGAGCGGATGGAAGCGCGGGGTGTAAAGGCAAGCTTTGCTCTTGGCGGTATTACGGCCGCCATTGTGGACATGTATAAAAAAGGCCTGGTGCGTGTCTTAGAGTGCAGCCAGTGCTTCGACGCCGTCGCGGCCAGAGCCATTGTGGAAGAGCCGGGAATTGTGGAGATTGACAACGCGGTGTATTCCAACCCCTTTTCCAAGGGCTCCATGCTGGATAAGTTAAATTTCGGAGTGCTGGCGGCCCTGGAAGTGGACACAGATTTTAACGTAAACATCCTGACGGGTTCTTCCGGCGAGATGATGGGAGGCCTTGGAGGAGGTCCCGATGTGGCGGCAGGCTCGGATATTTCCATTGTCTGCCTGCCCGTGGTCCGCGGAAGAACGCCGTCCGTCACGAAGCGGGTATTTACCTGCTGTACGCCGGGAGAGACTGTGGCGGCGGTCGTGACGGAGGCGGGAATCGCTTTAAATCCGGCCCATAAATATTACGCGGAGCTGAAAGAAGATCTGGAGAAGGCCAATATGAAGTTAGTAACCATCCAGTATCTTCAGGAGCTGGCAGAGTCTTTAACGGGAGTTCCTGCTCCCATTGAGACCACGGACCGGGTGGTCTGCGTTGTGGAATACCGGGACGGCACGGTCATTGACGTGATCCGGGAAATAAAAAAGTAACTACCAAACGTTTTTATACGCCTGAGTAAGCGGCAAAGCCCGCGTCAATAGGCAGGGCCACGCCGGTGATTGCGCCGGCGGCCGTATCGTCACATAAGAAGAAAACGGCTCCGAGAAGTTCTTCTCCATCCACGAAACGGTGCATCGGAGTACCGTTTAAGATCTTCTCGGACCGGGCGGTCGGCGTACCATCCTCGTTGAACAGAAGAGAACGGTTCTGGTTGGAAACCAGAAATCCCGGCGCAATGGCGTTGCAGCGGATTCCCGTGCCCGCAAAGTGGGTCGCAAGCCATTGCGTAAAGTTGGAGACAGCGGCCTTTGCCGCGGAGTACGCCGGAATTTTGGTCAGAGGAATGTAGGCGTTCATGGAGGAGATGTTCAGGATATTTCCGGATTTTCTTTCCACCATATCCCTGGAAAAGATCTGGGTCGGGATCAGCGTTCCCTGGAAATTCAGCTTGAATACAAAATCCACGCCGTCCGCGTCCAGGTCAAAAAACGTCTTCTGGCCTTCTTTCGCCTCGTGATGATATTCGTTGTCCGTAGTCGCCTTTGGATTATTCCCTCCGGCTCCGTTGATTAAGATATCGCAGGGCCCCAGATCCTTAAGAATCTTTGCATGCACCGCCTCCAGTGCCTCCGGGTCCAGAACATTGGCCTTGTAGCCTTCGCAGAGATAGCCTTCGGCCCTGCATTCGTCCGCCGTCTTTTTTACGGCGTCCTCATTTAAGTCGAGAGCAGCGACCTTAGCGCCCGCCTGTGCGAAGGCTTTTGCCATGGTGCCGCAGAGAACTCCGCCTGCGCCTGTAATCACGACGACTTTTCCTGTAAAATCAATATTTAACGGTAATTTTATCATGAATTTCTCCTTTCAAGAATCGAACGTTTCCCACCCCCGTGAACTGTAATTTTCAAGATTCAAACATGCGCTACTGCACGCCAAACCGAAAGAACGCGTTTGTGTTATTAAAGCAGATGTCTTCCACAAGCCTTGTAAGATGTTTTCTGTCGTCCGGATACTGTCCGCTTTCCACCCATTCGCCGATCAGCTCGCAGAGAATACGGCGGAAGTATTCATGCCTTGTGTAGCTTAAGAAAGAGCGGGAGTCTGTCAGCATGCCCACGAAGCATCCCAGCATTCCGTTATTTGCGAGTTCTGTCAGCTGACTCCGCATGCCGGAGCGGGTATCGTTAAACCACCAGCTGCTGCCGTGCTGGATACGCCCTGCCACACTCCCGCCCTGGAAGCATCCAGCAATAGAGACAAGGGCCGTATTGTCATTGGGGTTCAGGGAATATAAGATCATTTTCGGAAGGCCGCCGTTTTCCATAAACGCGTTCAGGAGAGAGGCCATGTGTTCCACGCCTGACCGGCTGTTGACCGCGTCAAAGCCGGTGTCGGCGCCCAGCTTCCGGAACATAATCGTATTGTTGTTGCGGAGGCATCCGAAATGGATCTGCATGACCCAGTCTTTTTTCGCATATGTTTTCGCACATGCCATGGTCACCATGGTCTTGAAAACATCCGCGTCCTTTGCCTGGGGACGGATTCCCTGCATCGCGTCCGCAAAGGCCCGGTCCGCAACCCGGACGTCCGGCGCTTCAAACATGCAGGAATCCAGCCCGTGGTCGGCGCAGAGGCAGCCGTGCGCGGCAAAATAATCGATGCGGTCATTCAATGCACGGATGACGTCGTCGGTGTTTTTTATCTCATACCCGACGGTGCGGGAGAGCTTTCCCATATATTCCGCAAAGCCGTCCTTCTCAATGTTAACGGCCTTGTCCGGACGGAACGCCGGAAGAACTTTAATATCCATGGCGGGATCATTGGCGATGAGCGTATGCCAGCGGAGGTCGTCGGAAGGGTCGTCGGTGGTGCATACGGCTTTCACGTGATACATGTGCATCATATCCCGGACAGAGAGGCCGGAGAGGATTTCGCCGCACGCATCGTAGACTGCGTCCGCGTTTTCTTCTGTCAGCGGTTCGTGAATGCCGAAATACCGTTTAAGCTCAAGATGGCTCCAGTGATACAGGGGATTGCCGATGAGCCGCGGCATGATGGATGCAAAGGCGCGGAATTTTTCTCTCGGGTCCGCGTTCCCGGTTATTTTTTCCTCCGGAATGCCGCCGAAGCGCATCTGCCGCCATTTGTAGTGGTCTCCCCCAAGCCATACTTCTGAGATATTGTCAAATTTGCGCTTCTCTGCAATCTCCTGCGGATTTACATGGCAGTGATAATCAATCACAGGCATGTTCTCTGCCACATCATGATACAGCCATTTCGCCGTCGGCGTGGATAACAGGAAATCCTGATTCATAAATGCTTCCATAGACGCCTCCTTTTTATTCCTTTTTTCCTTCAGTTTTCTCGAGCATGTCCCAGCAGCCCCAGAGATACATAATCCCGAGAGCCCGGTCATAGAGGCCGTAGCCCGGCCGGCACTGTTCGCCCCAGAGATGGCGGCCGTGGTCTGGACGCATATATCCGGTGTAGCCGCAGTCATGGTAGGCCTTCATGATATCGAGGATTCCGGTATCTCCGTCGCAGTCGCGGTGGGAGGCCTCCGTGAAATCTCCATTGGGATAATGACGGACGTTGCGGACATGGGCAAAGGCAATCCGGTCACAGTAGGTACGGACAATATCGGCCACGTTGTTTTCCGGATTGGCTCCGAGAGATCCTGAGCACAGGCAGAGACAATTATGCGGGTCATCTACCATATGAAGGCAGCGGCCGATGGAGTCCTTATCACACAGAAGGCGTGGCAGCCCGAAAATATCCCACGGCGGGTCGTCCTGGTGGATTGCCATTTTGATTCCGGTCTCATGGCAGACCGGCATAATTGCCTCAAGGAAATATTTTAGATTCTCCCAGAGCTTTTCCTTGGTTACCGGACGGTATGCCTCAAAAAGCTCGTCTAATTTCGCCATTCTCTCAGGTTCCCAGCCCGGAAAGGTCATCCCGTGAAGGTGATTGAGAATGTAGTCGGCCATCTCCCTGTAATCCTCATGGATTCGGTTCTTTTCGTAAAACAGGGCGGTAGAGCCGTCCTCCAGCGGGTGGAACAGATCGGTTCTTGTCCAGTCAAAGATCGGCATGAAATTGTAGGTTACGACTTTGACGCCGAACTTCGCCAGATTGCGAAGCGTAGTCTTATAGTTTTCGATATATCTGTCGCGGGTGGGGAGACCGATCTTGATGTCGTCATGGACATTGACGCTTTCCACCACATCCATGTGGAAGCCGGCGCCTTCGATACGGCGTCTGACGGCTTCTATTTCCTCCGTTTCCCATACCTCACCTGCCTGTTTGCTATGGAGCGCCCAGACGAGTCCGGTGACTCCGGGGATCTGCCGGATCATCTCTGGCGTGATGCTGTCGTTGCCGTCGCCGTACCAGCGAAATGTCATCTGCATAAAGTTACCTCCTGGTTTTATATTGAGTACTCTCTGAAACTTTCTGTGACGCATATCTGATGGAAAGCAATTTCCAGGCGCGCTTTCGGGCACCTACAGTAAGCCTGCAGCCATGGGAAGACCTGTACTTAAGAATGGAAGGTATGTGACAAAAAGCAGTCCGATCAGAATGGCAATATAATACCATATCATATAGGGAATGGTCTTTGCAAGAGTCGTACCGCCGACTTTAATCGCCACAAACAGCGTATTGCCGACCGGGGGCGTAATGTTCCCGATACATAGATTATAAACGAGAATCAGCCCAAAGTGTACCGGATGCATGCCGAAAGTTTTCACAACCGGAAGGAACAGCGGTGTAAAGATTAAAATCGCGGGAGTTACGTCCATAAAGGTTCCTGCGATCAGAAGAATCACATTCATAATCAAAAGGATCACCACGTAATTGTCGGTCAGTCCCAGAAGCGCTGCGGAGACAGCCTGTGGAATCTGTAAAAACGCCATAACCCAGCCGAGAATGTTGGAGGCGCCGATTAAAAATACGACCATACCGCTCATTTTCGCACTTTCCACCACAATCTTCCAGAAAGATTTCAGGGTGATATTGCGGTACAGAACGCCTAGAATCAAGGCATAGAGGACGGCGATTGCGGACCCTTCGGTGGCGGTGAAAATGCCGGAGACGATTCCTCCGATCACAATCACGATCAGAGACAGAGCCGGAATTGCGCGGATGGTCGCGGTTCCGAGATTTTTCCAGTCAAATCTTCCTTCGGTTCCCCGGTATCCTTTGCGTTTTGCAAGGATTACCCCGACGATAATACAGCAGAGAGCCCAGAGAAATCCCGGGATGTAACCGCCGAGGAACAGAGCGGCCACCGACGTACCACCGGATGCGAGAGAGTACGTAATCAGAGCGTTTGACGGAGGAATTAAGAGGCCGGAGGGGGCCGATGCCCCGTTTGTGGCCGCGCAGAGAGCCGGATCATAGCCCTGCTCTTCCTCGCCCTCCCGGACCATGCTTCCTACGGCGGCCGCAGCGGCGGAAGCGGAACCGGAGATGGCTCCGAACAGGGCGTTTGCGCCGGCATTTGTAACAAGTAAAGCGCCCGGAAGCTTGCCAAGGAACGCCATGACGAAATCAACCAGGCGTTTTGCAATTCCACCCTGATTCATCAGATTGCCTGCCAGAATAAAAAACGGGATGGCAGTCAGACTGAATTTGCTCATACCCACAAAAGTCCTCTGGGCTGCTGTTACCACAGACACGTCAAGCGGTACGGTCTGCAAAATCACCACAAGGGCAGAGATGCCGATGGAATAGACAATCGGTACGCCAAGCGCGAGAAACGCCAGCAGCACGAGCAGAATAATAACCAGTGACTGTATTGCCATTTATGCCGCCTCCTTTTCTATTGTCCGGCCATGCAGGATATCCGCAACATTAAGCAGTGTATAGATCATGTTGAGAATTCCGCAGAGCGGCAGTACGATATAGAAAATACCGATGGGTACGCCCAGAGAAGACGTCATCTGCCCCATGGCTAACGTTGTAATCCGGATTCCGCCGAAGGTGAGGATAATGGCCGAGAACAGAAAGGCGATGATCTCTCCGAAGCAGTTTAAAAGCTTCTGCATGCCCGGGCTGCATCTTTCCACGAGAATCGGAATGTTCATATGTCCGCGCTCGCAGGTAATGAGGGAAGCTCCCATTAAACTCATCCATGCGAACAGATAGCCGACAAGTTCCTCTGACCAGGTGGACGGATTTTTAAGTGCATACCTTGTCAGAACCTGCCAGCAGGTCAGAATCACCATGGCAAGGAAGCTTAAGCCCGCCAGCAGGTTTAAAGACCGGGTAATCCCGTTACGAAATGTGTTCATGTACATACCTCCTCTGGTTCCTACTCTGTTCCCGGGGAATACTTTGCGTTGCATTCCTGGATCCTCTGATAGATGGGCCGCAGATCCGGATACTGCGAAAGCACCTTTTCATGCATGGGTTCACATATTTCCTGAAACGGCTTCGGGTCCGGATAAAGGAACTGTACGCCCTGTACGTTCTGAGCCTTTTCCTTCGCGGCATCAACCGCTTTTCCCCATTCCTCCCGTTCCACCAGATTGACAAGCTGAAAGCCTTCCTCGAAGATCGCCCGCTCGTCTTCGGAAAGCTCGTCCAAAAAAGCACAGTTGCCGATGAGGATATCCGGGATCATCTGATGCATATCGTAGGAATAGAACCGGCAGACATCGCCGTGTCCGTTGGAAGTTAAAGCCATTTCGTTATTTTCCGCTCCGTCGATGACCTTGGACTGCAGTGCAGTGTACACGTCTCCGAACCCCATCGGCGTCGCGGAGCCGCCAAGGCGGTCCATCATTTCCACGTTGGTCGGAGACTGCTGTACGCGGATCTTTAAGCCCTTTAAATCTGCCGGGGTATGAATTGGCGTGGACACTGTGTAGAAATTACGGGTTCCCGCATCGATCCATGTAACCGCTTCAAAACCGGCTCTGGCGGTGGATTCAAAAATAGGGTCGACAATTTCTGAATCGTCCATTGCCGCGTTATACGCATCCTGGGAAGCAAACAGGTATGGCAGATTGAACAGCGTGTAGTTTTCCGAAAAAGTTTCCAAAATCGAATTGCTCGCCACACAGAAGTCGATAGCGCCTGTCTGCGTCAGCTGGACCATATCCGTCTGGGAACCAAGCAGCTCACTGGGATATACTTCCACATTGTATTTGTCTCCGAGCCGGTCTTCGATATATTTTTCGAAGGCGAGTAAGGCAATATGGGTGGGATGATCGGTTGCCTGGTTGTGGCCGATTCGAACGATCCGGCGGGAATCCCGTCCGGCCGCGCTGCATCCGGAAGTTGCTGCCGAAAGCATTCCTATACTGAGTATCACAGCAAGCGCTCTGCAAAAACGTTTCATATCTGTTTCCTCCTTATTTAAAAAGGCAGTGTCAAATCCTGCCCTATTCTTTGTTATTAAAACCTTGATTTATAGGAGGCTGCAAATAAAAAGAGCATTGACTTCCCTTTCTACCTGCGTTTTCCGAATTGCGGTTCATAGAAAAATGATGTACGGATTCGGGACGGTTTATACGATAGAGGAGATGAAAAATCTGGCAAAAAGAATCTTGAGCGATAAAGGGAATTTTTGTTTGCATTTGACATAGTATATATCATGATATATACTATGAATACAAGGAGGTGTATGCACATGATGACGGCGAAATTATTTGAAAACGGCAGGAGCCAGGCGGTTCGTCTGCCGAAGGAATATCGGTTTAGTGGAGATGAAGTCTCAATCAACAAGGTTGGGGATGTTGTGATTTTGATGCCGAAAGAGAACAAGTGGTCAGGATTTTTGAGTGGATTGAGTCTTTTTACAGATGATTTTATGAGTGATGGCCGTGAGCAGCAGCTTGTACAGGAGAGAGAATCTTTATGAAATATATGCTGGATACAAGCATTTGCATATATGCAATCAAGTGTAGGTCAGAGGCAGTAATAAAAAGATTTTTGGAGCATGATCCAGATGAGATGTGCATCTCGGTGATTACTTATGCGGAGTTAATGCATGGGGTTGAAAAAAGCCAGGCAAAAGAAAGGAATCGGATTGCAATGACACTTTTTCTCTCCCCGATTACGATTCTGGACTTTAGCAGTAATGCTGCGGAAGAATATGGCCGTGTCAGGGCGGAACTTGAAAAGAAGGGGGCTTCTATTGGTCCAATGGATATGCTTATTGCGGGGCATGCGAGAGCAGAGGGGGTTACACTTGTGACAAGTAACATAAGAGAGCTTTATCGAGTGGAAAATCTGGATGTGGAAAATTGGGCTTCAGAATAATTAGGGACAGCGTGACGAAATCTATTTTCGCAGCAAGTCAGATATTTATTTCGAGAGAAATGTACCCGGCAGCAGCCCCAAAATCATACTTTAGGGAGGGAATTGTGTTATGAAAGTAACGATAGCAGAACTGGAAGCTTATTTACTTGAACGTTACAGTAATGGCGGGAACGAACAAAGCTTATTTATGAAACTTGTAGAAGAGATTGGTGAAGTGGCCGAAGTTCTAAATAAAAAAGCAGGAAGGAAAAAGTCAGACAGCGGAGAAGATTTACAGGTTCAACTGGGTGATGAACTGGCGGATGTGATACATTACGCGGTTGCCATTGCTGCACAAAATGGCCTTGATATGAATGAAATTATCATAGAAAAAGATAAAACAGCTTCTGTAAAATACAATCACAGAACAAATTTGAAACAGTTTATCATGGATAAGAGGAGCGAGAAGCCAGATTGCTGAATTGCTGCTTACATAGCAATAAATGCGTGTCTGGTTCTTGAATCCTGCTGCATATGAGCAGTGTTTTTAGTATTATTTTTATTATGCATCTTTTTTGATAATTATATAAAAATTGCACATTTTCACATACAATATACTTTTTGCCTCATGGGAAAGACCTAACCGTAACAAGGCTTTTCCCATGAGATAAAAAACGGTATGTCAATGATATTTAGTATTTTTTAATATACATTAGAATTGATACTAAATGGATGATATCCGTTGTTTCCTTTTTTTCAGCTATTCTTCATTAGGTCCTGGCAGCGCCGTCCACAGAAAGAATGGCTCCGCTCACATAGGAAGCCATGTCGCTGGCCAGGAAAAGGAACGCGTTGGCCACATCCTCGGGCAGTCCTACCCTTCCTAAGGGGATGGTCTGAATTAATGGTTTAATGACAGCATCGGGAAGGACTTTTACCATATCAGTTTCTGTGACTCCCGGAGCTACGGCGTTGACGCGTATATGGTCTTTGCCAAGTTCCCGGGCCAGGGACTTGGTAATGCCGTTTACGGCAAACTTACTGGCTGGATATCCCACGCCGGAGGGCTGGCCATAGATGGAGACCATGGAGCTGGTGTTCAAAATTACGCCGCCGCCCTGTCCTTTCATGATTTTTGCTGCTTCCTGAGAGGCATAAAGAACCGAGAGAACGTTGAGGTTCATGATTTTTTCAAATTCTTCCGGTTTGTAGTCATAAAGTGGAGAGCTCTGGGAAATTCCTGCATTGTTTACAAGAATATCCAAAGAACCATAAGATTCCACGATTTTTGAAAATGCGGAGGCGATTTCTCTGGGATTGTTTAAATCCGGGGCCATGCCATCCACATCCCAGGAAGGATTTTCCGCCTTCAAGGATTCCACCGCCTTTTGGGCCGTCTCTTTTCTGGAACCGAACAGAACTACCTTTGCGCCGTTCTCCAGATATTTTTTTACAATGGCGAGGCCAATGCCGCGGGTTCCTCCGGTAACAACAGCTACTTTGTCTTTTAATAACATAAAATACCTCCTATTTATTTACGTCCGGGTCCTGCAGTGCAGATCTCGGTTTCGCTTCGGATTCTATTATATCATGTCTGCGACATGTTATGCTCCGCAGGATGCACGCGATTCGCCAGGAAATACACAAGAACTGCCATGTCTAGTGTAGTGTATCATGTTCTTTTCAATTCATCAACAGCATATTTTATTTTTCCGGGCTTTTTCCAGGCCGCCTCCACAGGGATTGTTCTGTTTTCTTCAAAAACCGCGTGATCAGATGGGTACACTGGCAAAATGCCAGCGTAATCATTCCGTATTCTCCATAAAACCGAAGAGTTTCAAAAGGCGGATTCCCTTTCGCAAGAAGCAGCATATTTCTCCACAGACTGCTCTTTGCAAAAGGTTGCAAAACATATGATTCCCATCACCATTACCAATAGAAAAAGCAGATAATAAGCATAGCCAAAAATTGAATCATCTGCTTTTTTCCGGAGCCTTTCGAATGGAGCATGCGTGTGTAAGCCCGTATGGAACAGCATGAGTACAAATCCCCACGCTGTGGAAAAGCTATGGAGGGTCCGGGCAAAGTATGTTGTGATAAATGGAGAGAAGCCAAAAACATCTCCCGACATCATCACGGAGCTGATTATCATCCCAATCATAGCTGCGAAGAGGAGAAGGTCAATTCCTGTTAAAAGTACTCTGAGCGGATAATAGTTCCCTTTTTTCAGACCACCGTACCACCGCCCATTCAGAATGTGGTGCAGCGCGGACAGGGCAAACAGAGTGCAGCCCAGCACGCCATGCAGGAATAGTCCTCGTCCGGCCCGGTAACTCATTAAATAAACAAAGATGAGATACATCACCACATCTGTCAAAACTTTGATTTTACGTTTCATACTACCTTGCCTCAATTCCATTTGAGATGAGCCATTCGTTCAAATTGTGGGAAAGACCGCTCCCGCCTGAATACTCGTATTCAAAGCCCTGACCTACATAAGCCCCTGCCGCCATTTTGGACAGGTCAGATATACTGTCTCCGAATCGGGTGCCGCCGTTGCTGCTGAATGGAAGAATGACCTTACCCGAGAAATCATATTCCTCTAAGAATGTAAATACCGGCATCGGCATAGTGCTCCACCATGTCGGATAACCCAGAATCATTACATCGTATTGTTCCATGTTCTCCACATGGCTTGCCAGTACCGGATGAACATTATGATTCAAATCAGCCTGTGATACCTCATAAATATTTCCGTGATACGGATGTTCCATCTGGATTTCAAACAGGTCGCCGCCAGTCATATCCGCAATCATCTGCGCTCCGTTTTCCGTATTGCCGGAGTAGGAGAAGTAGGCCACTAAAATACGAGGATTTTCCGGTATTTGAATATTCAGAGAATATGTGGTTTCTGCTGTTCCTTCCCCCGGTTCTGCATTTCTGGCAATGCGGAATCCCGTATTTTGTTCTATGGTGTCCGGCGTTGCAGCGGAGCGGTAGGCGCTGCGTAGCTGCTTGGCAAAATCATTATACCCTCCGCCCCGGTTTACCCGCAAAGAGCCGCTCCGTACACCAACGGGATCTGTCGTCTGCGTCATATCATATTCCCCGTAATAGTCAAAACACCATTCCGACACATTGCCGTACATATTGTACAGTCCGAACTGATTGGGAGATAAACTGTCTACCGCAATCGTTTCTCCTCGGTTTCTGCTGGTAACCACGGCTGAGTCGTGGTGATTTACATAATTTTCTTCGATGAGATACGGATAGCTGCCTTCAAAATTCGCATTGTCGCTGGTAATCTGATTCCCGTCATGGAATACCGTGGTTGTATTTGCTCTTGCCGCATACTCCCATTCTGCCTCCGTAGGAAGGCGGTAGCCGTTTGCGCTTCTGTCCCAGCTTACTGTATTTCCCTCTACCGTATAAACCGGAGTAAGACCACGGCTTTCACTTAGAGCGTTGCAATACGTAACCGCGTCATACCATGTCACACATTCTACCGGAAGATGCTCCCCTCTGAAATAGCTGGGATTTTCACCCATAACCGTCTCGTAGTCGCTCTGTGTAACCTCATAAGGATCAAGATAAAAGCTGCTGACTGTTACATCATGCTGTGCTTCATCTTCCTGCCGCTGCCTTTCAGTTTCCGGGCTTCCCATAGAAAATGTTCCGCCAGAGATGAAAACAAAGCCGTCTGAAATGTTTGCCGGTTTATCATTTTCTGCTGCTTCCGCTCCGGACGATGCTGCAGAATATCCCGTGTTCTCTGCCTGCGTAGTTTCCGGTCTTTGTTCCCCGCCTCTCGTAAAAAAATAAATGCCTGTCCCAACTGCTGCCAAACACACAATCGTTGCAGCCAGGGTTATCATTTTTGCTTTCTCCTGAGATTTCATCACTATGTCCTCCTTCTTTAATCGTCAACGCTTCCATTTCCTTAAACGGAAAGTCTTTTACCGGCGATTTTTCGATATATAAAAAATGCAGGCATCCTGTTCAAGACACCTACATTATAATTCCAGGCATACAAATATGTCTAATGCCTGTATTAAATTATGATAAATGCTTAAGTTGCATTTTTAGTGCATGCAATTATATTCCTTTATATCATATCTCGTACCATCTTTTTTCAGCCTCGAATATAGCTCAGCGGCTTCACAAACACTCTGCAAAAAATCTTCCTAACTTAAACACCATTGTGCAATACTTTCAATCAATTTTGTAGGTAATACTCTATCATAAGGAAAATATATGGCATTTTTCTTAGTGACAAAATTGTTTAACTCTAATGAAAACCTTTCCATAGCTGCATCCCCTACATAAAAACTGATGTGGTTTTTACAAGCAGAAAACGATATGGATTTTCCTTCCTTTTCATAATACGGCATACTCCATAATATACGCTCGTTTACACCTGGAACACTATTTTGTAATATAATCATCATTTCTGTTAAGCGGGTCTGTGTTTCTATGGGTTGTGAATTTATATATTCTAATACTGTTTTAGGCGCTTTCCCACAATAATGACTTTGATTTGTTCTTTTAAACTCTCTCCCGCATTTTGGACATATCCACATATTCCGTTTCCTCCACAAATCGGATTTTATTGCTCTGCATCTTTCCATTATACCACGATTCCGGGAGTGCGGAAATAGGGAGTTTCTGCGGGATTTTTCTGTGGAAAAGTCCCGGAATGAAAAATATCGTTATATTGCAGGTCAGCAAACTTACGGATGGCGGCCGCCTGCCAATGAACCGTTTGAGATTTTTTTTCATATACTAATTACACGAAAAAAGTAAAAGGAGAAGAGCATTGGCAGTGATGAGAAAAGTAATCATAGATGCAGGGCACGGCGGAGAGGAGCCGGGGGCCATATATAATGGGAGGCAGGAGAAAAATGATACGCTCCAGCTGGCTTTCGATGTGGGAAATGCCCTGGAGCGCCGGGGAATTCAGGTGGCCTATACCAGAGTGAACGATGTGTATGACAGTCCCTATGAAAAGGCCATGATGGGAAATCAGTCCGGTGCGGACCTGTTCCTATCTCTTCATCGGAATGCCATGCCGGTGCCGGGGACAGCCTCCGGTGTTGAGAGCCTGGTATATTCCGATGGGGGAACAGCGGCACTGTTTGGAAAAAATATTGATGAGGCGCTGGCATCAGTGGGCTGGACGGACCTTGGAGTGAAGGAACGGCCGGGTCTTGTGGTGTTAAGGCGAACGAAAATGCCGGCGGTCTTAGTGGAAGCCGGATTCATTGACAGCGAGAAGGACAATGCATTCTTTGACGCCAATATGGCGGCTACGGCGGATGCCATTGCTGATGGAATTGTAAAGACCTTTGAGGAGCTGGAAAGGAGAGTGCCTGTGTCCGGGGAGGAGCCGGGCTTTTATCTGGTGCAGACAGGAATTTACCGCCTGCGCTCCAATGCCGAGCGGGAGCTTTCAGAACTCAGAGCCCAGGGCTTCCCGGCCTTTTTGACCGCCAGAGATAATCTTTATTATGTCCGGGCGGGAGCGTTCCGGGAGCTTGACAGCGCGGCTGCCATGGAACGTCGTCTGAGAAATCTGGGATACAACACAATTATTGTGAAAAGCGGCCAATAAAGGGCCGATAAAGGGATAAAAAAGACTTAAGTTTTCCAGAAAAATATGGTATGATGGAATTGCACCCATAGGGGGCATTTCGCAATACATGCCCTTCGGGCGGGAGTCCGGCTTTTGCCGGACGGCAGAGCATAAGATTTCAGTACAGAAGTGAAAGAAGGGGGCGTTTTTATGGCAGGAGAAAATATGGTTATTACCATCGGCCGTCAGTACGGAAGCGGAGGAGCAGAAGTCGGAAAAAAGCTGGGGAAGCGGCTTGGCCTGAATGTCTATGACAAGGAGATTTTAAAAATGACCTCCGATGAGAGTGGCATCCGGGAAAGTTATTTCCATCTGGCTGATGAGAGGGCAGGAAACAGGCTGCTCTACAAAATTGTCCAGTCCATGATTCCGGAAAATACGTCTCCGTCTCTGGGAGCCGATCTGGTTTCCGCTGACAATCTGTTCCGGTTTCAGTCAGCGGTGATCCGCAAGCTGGCTCAGGAGGAGTCCTGCATTTTCGTAGGGCGCTGTGCGGATCATATCCTGGCCGGAATGGAAAAACTGGTGCGGGTGTTCGTCTATGCGGATATGGATGCCAGGGTGAAGAGAATCAGGGAAAAGGGATATTATGAAGATTCGGAGATAGTAAAAAACATCCGCCGTATGGATAAGGAACGCCGTGATTACCATAGATATTATACAGGAAAAGACTGGGAATGCTTTGATAATTATGACCTGATTCTGAATTCTGCCAGAATCGGAACTGACGGATGCGTAGACTGCATTCTGGAGTACATGAAAATCCGCGGCTGTTCCCCCATTAATTCGTAGGGAGAATGTACGGAATGACAGCGGGTCGGGCCGTCCGCCGCCGCAGGCGATTCATGGGCATAGTTACTATTCACGGGAGGGGGGCATCTTCTTGCCCGAGTACCGCGGACAAACGAGTAACAGTTGCGGGAATGAAAGGGACATGATAAAATAAAGGCGGCTGCCATGATATGGCGGGCCGCCTTTTGATATTACAGAAAATGATTAAAAGCTTGTTTATTTTTGAATTTATGGCGAAGAATAAATTTTTACCCTGCAAGGCGGCGGAAGGAGAACCTTATGGAACACAAAAAAATACGCGCTGTGATTTTCGACATGGACGGCGTGATCGTAGACAGTGAAATTGTATATATGGACTATCTTTTGGAGTTTGCCAGAACAAAGAACCCAAAAGTGACAATGGAGGAGTTAAACCCTATGGTGGGCTTAAGCAGGAAGGACAGCTGGACCATCATGGAGAAGGCCATAAATAATGGAGAAAACTGGGAGGCGCTGCGGGACCAGTTTTCTGCTTTGGATATTTACAGCCAGGTGAATTATAAAAAAATTTTCCGGCCGGAAGCCCTTCATACAGCAAAGGAATTAAAAAGGAGGGGCTATGAAGTGGCCCTGGCATCTTCCACAGGCCCGAAGCTCATCGCGAGAATCATAGAAGAAACAGGCATTCGTCCGGTGTTTGATCTGATTGTCAGCGGAAAGCAGTTTGCACAGAGTAAACCCAACCCGGAAATTTACCATTATACGGCCAAAACCTTAGGTCTTTCGGAGGAGGAGTGCTTCGTCGTTGAGGACTCGACCGTTGGAATTGCTGCGGCAAAAAGGGCAAATATGACTGTGGCCGCTTTAAGAGACGGGAGATTCGGTTTTGACCAGAGCCAGGCGGACTATCATATTGACCGGATTGATGAAATTTTAAATTATCTGTAAGGAAGGAGAAGGGAATGGAAAAACAGGATTCTGTGGTGCTCTGCGGCGCCAGCTCCTATGAACAGAAATATTACTTTAATCAGCAGTTTAAAGCCCTTCCGGACCACATAAAGAAGGAGCTTCAGGTCATGTGCGTCCTGTTTACGGAGGATATCGGTGGAGTTTTAACTCTGGAATTTGCCCCGGACGGAACTCTGGAATTTCGGGTGCAGGCGGATGACAACGATTATTTATTTGACGAAATTGGAAGCGAGCTGAAAATCCGCCGGTATCAGAGGGAGAAAAGGGAGCTCCTGGAGTCTCTGGAGTTATATTACCGGGTGATATTCCTTGGAGAGGAAGTGAGGGAATCAGATGAGAAAGAGGAAATATAGTAAAATATGTATGGGTGTTTTCCTTGCGGCGGCGTTTAGTTTCATGACAGCAGTAAAAGTGCCTGCTGCAAATTATGGACCGGGAGGAAATGAGCTGAACATTCAATTTGATTACGATACTCAGGTCAACAATCCTGCCTATGACACGGGATGGAACGGCGGGACAGGCCCCGGGAATACGGGAAGCAATCCTTTAGGCGACAGAGAAAAGCTCGAGGAAAATATTTTTTCCGGCGGCCCCAATTCCGAGGCAGCCAAAAAGTATATGGAGGAAGAGGAGAACGCCTTCTACATCCACAGCACATACCGGGGAGGCACCTGGCAGAAACAGGAAAACGGTGCCTGGAAGCTTTTTAAGACAGACGGACAGCCGGTTTCCAGCGAATGGGCCTATGTGGACGGAAAAACGTATCTGATTGACATGTACGGCATGATGCAGACCGGATTCCAAAAGGTCAACGGCTGCTGGTATTACTTCAATAGTACGGGAGCCATGCAGACCGGATGGCTTTTAAAGGAAGGAAAGTACTATTTCCTGAACAGCGACGGCTCCATGGCCTATGGCTGGGTTAATTCTGCTGGAAAGTGGTACTATCTGGACAATAATACAGGAGTCATGCTGACGAATACGTATACCCCCGACGGACGATATGTAAGCGCGGAGGGGGAGTTGGTTCCATGACGCTAAAAATAGGTGGTGTGACCTTAAAAAACAACGTGATTCTGGCTCCTATGGCAGGTGTCACAGATCTTCCGTACCGGGTACTGTGCAGCGAACAGGGAGCCGGGCTTGTGTGTATGGAGATGGTCAGCGCCAAAGCGGTCCTTTATAAGAATAAGAACACGAAGGAGCTTTTAAAGGTGGACCCAAGAGAACACCCGGTATCGCTCCAGCTGTTTGGCTCCGACCCGCAGATTCTGTCGTCCATTGCCGGGGAACTGGAGGAGGGGCCCTTTGACATTTTTGACCTTAACATGGGCTGCCCGGTGCCGAAGGTCGTAAAGAATCACGAGGGCTCGGCCCTGATGAAAAATCCGAAGCTGGCGGAGGAAATTTTAACGGCTATGGTGAAAGCTATAAAAAAGCCTGTGACCGTGAAAATCCGCAAAGGCTTTGATGATTCCCGGATTAACGCGGTAGAGATTGCGAAAATTGCGGAGGCCTGCGGCGTTTCGGCCGTCACCGTTCACGGAAGGACCAGGGAGCAGTATTATTCCGGGAAGGCTGACTGGGATATTATCCGTCAGGTAAAGGAGGCAGTGCGTATTCCTGTAATCGGAAACGGCGATGTGTTTTCACCGGAGGACGCCCTGGCTCTTAGAAAGGAGACCGGATGCGACGGAATCATGGTGGCCAGGGGAGCCAAGGGAAATCCATGGATTTTCAGGGAGATTACAGAGTATCTGGAAACCGGAAAAAAGCCAGAACGGCCGTCGAAGAAAGAGGTAAAGGAGATGATTCTTTGCCATGGACAGATGATGATGGAATTTAAGGGGGAAATGGCGGGAATGCGGGAGATGAGAAAGCACGTGGCCTGGTATACGGCCGGATACCCCAATTCCGCAGCTCTTAGGAAGGACATCAACACCGTATCTACCATGGAGGAGCTGGCGGCACTCATTGAGGAGAGACTATAAAAAGGCCTTGGCGTGAAAATTCGCCGAGGCTTTTTATGCACAGGCCCATACAGAGGAATATGCCGTTAAAGCGGCGTGTGGGCCGCGCGGCGAGTAGGGAGAAGGTCTCCCCTACCTGACTGGCAGGGGCTATTAAAATAGCCCAATAGGCGTACTTTCATGGCCCTGGAAAATCAGCCGGAAGGTGGCTTTTTTTGACTCCTCCAGATGGCGGACCATCATTTCCGCCGCTTCTTTCCAGTTTTTCTGAAGGCAGGGCCGTATGATATCCAGATGTTCCCGGAAGGTGTCCACCAGGCGGCTGTCGGAATCATCTCCGGTCATATAGCGGAACCGTGCATTCTGGGTCCGGATCCGGTTGTAATTGCTTTGGATGTACGTATTGGGGCAGCATCTCACAATCATAAGATGAAAATCGGAATCCAGATTATAAAAATAGTCGTTGTTCTGAAAACATTCGTTGTCCGCGTTTGTCTGAAGGAAAATATTATAGAACTCCTCTAAGCGGTCTGCGGGCAGCAGAGAGCCGTAATTTAAAAGAATATAGGGCTCGTAGAGATTCCGGACTTCGAAAATCATGTTGATATCATTGACCGTGAGGGGAGTGACCATAATCCCGCGCTTGGGCTTTATTTCCACCAGCCCCTCCTGCTCCAGACGGCTTAAGGCATCACGGATGGGGGTGCGGCTTAATCCCAGAGCACCCGTAAGGATTTCTTCATTTAAAAAGGTGCCCGGCGCAAATTCACAGGTGACAATTTTTTCACGGATGGCATTATATGCCAGGGTTTTCAAGTTGGTTTTCGGCATGTTCACGCTCCTTTTTCCGGAAAAGATATACCCGCCCGGGGATCCGTAATGCATGCCTTTCAGGCGGGTGCCCGGCCTTTGCCGGACGGCAAAGCATCTGTTGTATATAACAAAATTTTAACATAGTCCCGGTGGTTTTGCAATGGAAACCTTGATTCTGTATAAAGTGCACAAAAAAGTTGAAAATTATTTAGACAAGTATACAAAATAATCGGAACCGGCTATTTTATATTGACTTTCCATGGGGATTCTTCTATAATCTGATGTATACAACAAGGGATACATTAATGATTTTACCAAATCATGAATACAGGAGGAATGAAAGCCATGAAAGCCATGAAAGCAATGTATATCAACGCCCCCGGCGAAGTGGAAATCAGAGACGTGGAGATGCCGGTGAGAAAAGCGGGAGAGGTATTACTGAAGATCCTTTACGGCGGGATCTGCGGAAGTGATCTGGGCTCCTATCGCGGAACTTTTGCATATTTTGATTATCCGCGAATTCCGGGCCATGAGTTTTCTGCTGAGGTCATTGAGGCGGATGAGAACAACGAGTACGGCATTAAGCCGGGGATGATCGTAACCTGCAATCCATATTTTAACTGCGGACACTGCTATTCCTGCGAACACGGAACCGTAAACGCATGCATGGACAATCAGACCATGGGATGCCAGAGGGACGGCGCCTTCCAGGAATACATAACGATGCCCATCGAAAGAGTCTATGACGGAAAGGGAATGGATGCAAAAACACTGGCGGCTATCGAGCCCTTCTGCATCAGCTACCATGGCGTGAGCCGTGCCGGCGTGAAGGAAGGGGACAAGGTTCTTGTGGTAGGCGCGGGCACCATCGGCGTTCTTGCGGCAATCGCGGCAAAGGCGAAGGGAGCAACCGTTTACATTTCCGATGTCTCCGCCGGAAAGCTGGAAATGGCAAAAGACTTCGGCGTTGATGGAACTCTTCTTAACGATTCTCCAGAATCCTTTGAAAAGGGTGTAAACGAGATCACAAATGGAAATGGATTTGATGTTACCATCGAGGCCGTGGGTCTTCCGTCCACGTTCCAGAACTGTATTGACGCCTGCTGCTTTGGCGGACGCATGGTATTAATCGGAGTAGGAAAGAAGAATCTGGACTTTAATTTCACCTTGATTCAGAAGAAGGAATTAAATGTGTACGGTTCCAGAAACGCTATGAAGAAAGACTTCCTGGAACTGATCGACATTGTAAATGCGAAGAAAGCCCCGCTGGAGAAGATTATCACAAATGTATATTCCTTTGATGAGGCGGCAAAGGCATTCGATGATTTCGCACACAATCCCGGCGACATGTTAAAGGTTGTCATCGACTTTGGCAATATCGGCAAATAAAAAGTAACCTTCTCCGGAATACCGGAGTGAGAAGCAGAGGCTCTGAGGGAATCGGACCTTTGCGGAATAAAAACAAAATTTTAAAACGGAGGGAAAAGATTATGAAATTGAGAAAGGTTATGGCCTTCACTCTCGCAGGCGCTATGGCCGTTACAGGTTTAACGGCATGCGGCGGCAATTCCGCCGACACGGCAACAACAGCCGCGGCAGCAGGCACAACAGCTGCCGCAGCAGATGCAGGTACAACAGCGGCCGCGGCAGATTCAGGCAGTGCAGATGCAGACATTGTTCTTCAGGTCGCATTCGAAAATTCCATCTCTGAGCCGGTTGGGCAGGGCTGGGTAAAAGCACAGGAGATCATCAAGGAAAAATCCGGCGGCACCATGGCCATCGAGGTTTATCCGGATTCCCAGTTAGGCGACAAGTCCTCCCTGATCGACTCTATGTTACTGGGCGAGAACGTTTGTACCCTGGCTGACGGCGCTTTCTATGCGGACTATGGTGTACCGGATTTCGGTATCGTGTTCGGACCGTTCCTGTTCGACAGCTGGGAGCAGTGCTGGACTTTAATTGAGTCTGACTGGTACAAAGATCAGTGTGCAAAGCTGGAAGAAAAAGGCCTTAAGTTAATCGCCTCCAACTGGATTTACGGCGAAAGACATACGCTTACAAACGTTCCGGTAAATACCGTTGACGATTTAAAGGGATTAAAGATTCGTGTTCCTTCCAATGAAATTCAGTCCAAGGGCTTTGATGTTCTGGGCGCTACCTCCACAGGTATGGCACTCGGCGATGTTTACCAGGCTCTTCAGACAAAGACCATCGACGGCGCTGAGAATCCTCTTGCAACTCTGTACGGAAGAAAGCTTCATGAGGTCGCACAGTACTTAATTCTTGACGGACATGTAAAGAACTTCACCACATGGGTTGTTTCCGCTGACTGGTTCAACAGCTTAACCGAAGAGCAGCAGAACTGGCTCATTGAGACAGCAACAGAGGCCGGTGAGTATAACAATGAAGTACAGCAGGCAGCTGAGGCCGATTATCTCCAGAAGATGAAAGACGAAGGCGTTACTGTTGTGGAGCCGTCCGAAGAAGTTCTCGCAGGCTTTAAGGAGAAGGCACAGCCCTTCTATGAGATGGACTTTGGCTGGACAGACGGCCTTTATGACACGGTAAAGGCAGCTATGGGTGCAAATTAATATAACCTTCATGCGCCCGGCTGCGGACATACCGCCACACGGGAAGGTCTGGCGGGCGCATTTGTTATCCCTGAACATATGCCGCCTTTTTTGACGGCGGACGTTTATAGCAAAAGCGGGAGAAAAGATATGGAGAAAAAAGAAAACAAGGCCTTATCCATCCTTATGAATCTGGATATTGTCGTTGCCTCCGTAATTCTTGCAATCCTCATTGTTCTCACCTTTTTCGGTGTAATCTGGCGTTATATCTTTAACGCTCCCTTTACCTGGCTGGAAGAGGTGCAGACCTCCTGTATGGTGTGGATTGTATTTGCGGCGGCAGGTGCGGCGTTTCGGACCGGAAATCATGTGGCGATCGAAATGATTGTGGACATGATGCCGGAGAAGCTCCAGAAAATCATGGAGTGGCTGATTTCAGCGGTCGTGGTTGTGGTAATCGGCTATCTCTTTATCCAGAGCCTTGGATTTATCCAAGTGTTCTTAAAGAGCGGACGTTCCACCAGTATGTTAAAGATTCCGTATGCCTGGGTTTACGGAATTGCAATTGTATCCTATGTGGATATGATCATCAGCTATTTTTACAGTATTATCAAAGGTGTAAAATCTGAGGCAAAGGAGGCGGCAAGCAGCAATGAGTAATGTGTTAATGATCTCTGCAATCGTAATGCTGATCCTTCTGTTCCTTAAGGTTCCGGTATACATCGCCGTTCTCGGCGGTTCCATGGTCTACTTCGTAATGAATCCGGATATCAACTCCGTGGTATTCGCGCAGCAGGCCATCATTGGTACAGAAAAAATCTCCCTTATGGCGATTCCGTTCTTTATCTGTGCAGGTATTTTCATGAACTACACAGGTGTTACAAAGAGAATCATGGATTTCTGTGAGGTGGTAACCGGCCGTCTTCCCGGCGGTCTTGCACAGGTAAACGTTCTTCTCTCCACGGTTATGGGCGGCTTATCCGGCTCCAATATTGCTGATGCGGCCATGGAGTCCAAGATGATGGTTCCCGAGATGACAAAGAAGGGCTTCTCCCTGGAGTTTTCCAGCGTGGTAACCGCGGCTTCTTCCATGATTACACCGCTTATCCCTCCGGGAATTGCAATGATTCTTTATGGATGTATTGCAAACGTTTCCATCGGCAAGTTATTTATTTCCGGCTTCGGCGTTGGCGGGCTTCTCTGCATCACCATGATGATTCTGGTGGGTGTGATCTCCAAAAAGCGCGGCTATGGCATTCTTTCCACAGAAAAGCTTACCTGGACCAGATTCTGGACAGCGTTAAAACCTGCGATTCTGCCGCTGTTACTTCCTATTATTATTATCGGCGGTATCCGTATCGGTATTTTCACCGCTACGGAGGCAGGAGCGGTTGCCATCCTCTATGCGGCGTTCCTGGGTATTCTTTACCGTGAAATGCATGTGAAGGACATGGTCCAGGGCTTAAAGGAGACTGTTGCCTCCACAGCCTCTATCATGTTAATTGTATCCGCGGCGTCTGTATTTTCCTGGATCCTTACCAAAGAGAGAATTCCCCAGACGCTGACTGCCTGGATGTTAGCGAACATTCACAGCAAATACGTGTTCCTGATCGTTGTAAACATCTTCCTGCTGATTGTAGGTATGTTTATTGAGGGGAATGCATCCATGATCATTCTGGTTCCCCTTCTGGCTCCCATCGCGGCCCAGTACGGAATCAACGAGATTCAGTTTGCGATGATCTACATTTTCAATAATGCCATCGGCGCGTTATCGCCGCCAATGGGCACTCTGATGTTTGTAACCTGCTCCATCACCAAGTGTAAGACAGCGGCATTTATTAAAGAAGCAGTTCCCTTCTACATTCTGCTTGTCGTGAATCTGCTGCTCCTCACCTGGTTCGAGCCTTTTACCACATTCCTGGTAAATCTGTTCTATTAAAAGCCGGAAAGCGCCTGCCAGACGGACGTCCCATGGATGTTGTCTGGCAGGTTCCATATCCGGCCGGTCAATGAGAGAAAGGAAGATATGTATGGAACGCCTGAATTATGAAGTATTGAAAAAATCTGGTTATGATGGATATATTCTTGAGAAGGCACCGGAAAAGGTTTTACAGTTCGGGGAAGGAAATTTCCTCCGTGCATTTGTGGACTACTGGTTTGATCTTGCCAATGAAAAGGCGGGCTGGAACGGAAAATGCGTTCTGGTACAGCCCATCGCCCCCGGCCTCGCAAAAATGATCAACGAGCAGGAAGGCCTTTACACTCTGTATCTTCGCGGAAGCGAAAAGGGGCAGAAGGTGGACGCAAAGAGAGTGATTTCCAGCGTAAGCCGCTGCTTAAATCCCTATGAGAAGGACGACTATGAGAAGATGATGGAGGCTGCCGCGAGCGACGATCTGGAAATCATTGTTTCCAATACCACAGAGGCCGGAATCCAGTATGATCCGTCCTGCAAAAAGGATGACTGCCCTCCGTCAAGCTTCCCGGCAAAGCTGACACAGGTTCTCTACCACCGCTATCAGGCAAAGAAGCCCGGCATTATCATGCTTGCCTGCGAGCTGATCGACAATAACGGAAAAGAACTGTTAAAGTGTGTGAACCAGTACATGGACCAGTGGGGGCTGGAAGACGGCTTTAAGAAGTATGTCAATGAGGACTGCACCTTCTGCGGCTCGCTGGTTGACCGCATCGTTCCGGGCCGTATCCGCGACCCCAAAGAGGTTGCCGCGCTGGAAGAAAAGCATGGCTATGAGGACCCGCTTTTAGATGTCGGCGAGGTGTTCGGTGTCTGGGTGATCGAAGGCGATGAGAAGTTAAACGATGTTCTTCCCTTCAAGAAAGCAGGCCTTCTTGACAAGGTATTCGTAACTCCCGATATGAGCCCCTATAAGAAGAGAAAGGTTCGTATCTTAAACGGCGCCCATACCGGCTTTGTTCTCGGCGCGTATCTGGCCGGCGAGGATATCGTCCGCGACTGCATGAACGATGAGACCATCAGAGGCTTCATGAACAAGATGCTGTATGACGAGGTGATTCCGACGCTTCCGCTTGATAAGAAAGACCTGATGGAATTTGCCGCGGCGGTTACGGACCGCTTCAACAATCCGTTTGTAAACCATGAGTTAATGAGTATTTCTTTAAACTCCACATCCAAATGGAAAGCCCGCAATATGCCCTCTTTCCTGGCATATATTGAGGAGAAGGGAGAGCTTCCGGAGTGCCTGACCATGTCCCTGGCTGCCTATATCGCGTTTTACAGCAATGAGATTCAGGCTCTCACCGATGCAGGCCTTGTGTGCAGACGTCCGGCAGGAAATGAGTATACCGTGAGTGATGACCGCTGGGCTCTGGAATTTTACTATGCCCATAAGGACGATTCCGCGGAGGAACTGGTACATGCCGTACTGGCCAATGAAAAGATGTGGGATCAGGATCTGACAAAGATCTCCGGTCTGAAAGAGACCGTAATCTCTGATTTAAAGAAGATTCGCACGGAAGGAGCAAAGGCCGCATACGCGAGCTGCCTGTAATCATATGAAAACGATTCAAATTTCTGAGCTGGATAATGTGGCAGTTGCCCTGCATCCCATCGAAAAGGGAGAAACCGTCACCGCAGGCGGGTTTACGGTAACTGCCCTGGAAGAGATTCCCCAGGGGCATAAAATCGCCCTTCGTGCCATCAAAAACGGCGAAAATATCATGAAATACGGGTTCCCCATCGGCCATGCGACGGCTGATGTGAAGCCCGGCACATGGATGCATACCCACAACGTATGTACAAACCTGGAAGGCGAAATGGAGTATACTTACAATCCGAACCTCCAGTTTCCAAAGCCCGTGGAGCCGGAAACCTTTATGGGCTTTAAGAGAAAGGACGGCCGTGCCGCCATCCGCAACGAGATCTGGATTATTCCCACTGTCGGCTGTGTAAACGACGTGGCAAAAAAAATGGTGCGGGACAATCAGGACCTAGTGGCAGGCACCATTGACGGCCTTTACACTTTCCCCCATCCGTTTGGATGCAGCCAGACAGGGGAGGACCATGCACAGACCAGAAAGCTTCTGGCCGCTCTGGTCCGTCATCCCAATGCGGCCGCCGTGCTGGTTCTGGGGTTAGGCTGTGAGAATCTGACCCATGAGCAGTTCCTTGCGGAGCTTGGGGAGTACGATAAGGACAGAGTAAAGTTCTTAATCTGCCAGGAGGCGGAGGATGAATTTGCAGAGGGAAGAAAGCTTTTAGAGCAGTGTGCGGAATATGCCTCTCAGTTTAAACGGGGGCCCATCCCGGTCAGCGAGCTGGTCATCGGTATGAAGTGCGGTGGTTCCGACGGACTTTCGGGCATTACCGCAAATCCCGCCGTCGGACGGTTCAGTGATATGATGGCGGCCCGCGGCGGCTCCACCGTGCTCACAGAGGTGCCGGAGATGTTCGGCGCGGAGGGCTTCCTCATGAACCGCTGCGCCAGCCGCGAGGTGTTTGACAAGGCGGTGAGCATGATTAACGGCTTCAAAAACTACTTTATCAGCCATCATGAGGTGGTTTACGATAACCCCAGTCCCGGCAACCGCCAGGGAGGCATCACCACCCTGGAGGACAAGTCCTGCGGCTGTGTTCAGAAGGGCGGCACGGCCCCGATTATGGACGTAATCGGTTATGGCGACCCGGTTGTGACAAAGGGCCTCAACATGCTTTACGGGCCGGGAAATGACCTGGTATCCGCGACGGCGATGACCGCGGCGGGAGCCCATATGATTCTTTTCACCACGGGACGCGGAACACCTTTTGGAGCCCCGGCGCCTACTTTAAAGCTTGCCACAAACAGCCAGCTTGCCCAGAAGAAAAAGGGCTGGATTGACTTTGACGCGGGCCCCATTGCCGACGGAGAATCGATTGACGACGCGGCAAAACGGCTTATGAGCCTGGTCATCGAAGTGGCGAACGGTAAGCTCACGAAGGCGGAGGAAAAGGGATTCCGGGAGATTTCTATTTTCAAGGACGGAGTTGTTCTGTAAGATTGTAAAGTTGTAATATAAGGTATTTGTAAAAACGGCTTCGGCAAAGGCGGTTTCGCCTCTGCCGGGGCTTTTTTGTGATGCGCCGGACATTTTTCCTTTGGGCAATCGGGAAAATGGGCAAATAATTGGATTTCAGACACGCTCTAATACAAAAAACCGACAATCTGAATTTCAGATTATCGGTTTCTATAAGTGACCTGTCCGGGAATCGAACCCGGGTTTACGCCGTGAGAGGGCGTCGTCTTGACCGCTTGACCAACAGGCCGTAAAATCGAGGCGACAAGATTCGAACTTGCGGCCTCTGCGTCCCGAACGCAGCGCTCTACCAAACTGAGCCACGCCTCGATGTGATGTGCTCGTATCAGTGAGCTTGTTTATAATATCATGGAAATGGAAAAAAAGCAAGCAAAATTTGTAAATTCCTTTTGTAAATTTTGGTAGAAGTTTGTTGGTAAATAGTGTATACTGGTTTCGCTGTCTCCCTACACTGCACAGCAGGAAGGGGGTGTATAACTTGGATTTTATATTTAACTTCTTTCTTTCGATTATGGCGAGTGTAGCTGGTAACTACATAAGCAAATGGCTAGGTCGGAAGAATAAAGACAGCTAGCCTAAGAATGAGCCCCCAGAGACTGGCATTCTCTGGGGGCTCTCTTTGTGCACAACTTGGTTATATTTAACTTCCTGGTGCTATTATACTACTCCGTTTTTTTATAAATGTCAATAGATTTGCTTCTTGTAGATGCCCATTCCCACAGTAAGCGCGGTTACGGAAAATGTCGTAAAAGTTCGAATAATCTATAAATAAAATATAAATATTCCTAAAATAAAAGCATATAATTCTAAACAAAATGCAAATAAAATAAAAATAAGAATATTCATTGAAATAAAACGATAATTCTGATAAAATAGAAATAATTACCGAAAATCAGCAAAAACAGAACAGGGGGTGGCTGGAATGAATAGAAAACAGAAAATGACTGCAATTCTGGCGGTGGCAGCGCTTTTGTTCATCGCTGCCGCGGGGACGGGCGGATGCAGCCGGTCGGCCGGGGAGATCAGGTTTGCGGATGTGGGCTGGGACAGCGTCAAATTTCATAATGCTGTGGCCGGACTGGTCGCAGAATCCGCGTTCGGATACACCTGGAAGGAGGTGCCCGGTTCCTCCCCGATTATGCACGAGGCCATGTTAAAGGGCGAGATTGATGTGAACATGGAGGAGTGGACCGACAATCTGGCTACCTACCATGCGGATCTGGCGGATGAAAAATTTAAGGAGCTGGGGGTCAATTTTGATGACAATATCCAGGGCTTTTACGTCCCCCGGTATGTGATCGAAGGGGATGCCAAACGGGGCATCGAGCCTGTGGCGCCGGATCTTCACACTGTGCAGGATTTAAAGAAGTATGCCGATATTTTTCCGGATGAGGAAAATCCGGGCAAAGGGCGGATATACGGCGCGATACCCGGATGGGAAATCAATGAGATCATGAAACGTAAGGTGGAGCAGAACGGCCTCTCCGATTTTTATAATTATTTCCAGCCTGGCTCTGATGCCGCCTTATCCGCGGCCATTACCTCCGCCTGCGAGAAGGGCGAACCGATTGTGGCTTACTATTGGGAGCCCACATGGCTCATGGGGAAATATGATCTGGTGCTTCTTGAGGATATTCCTTATGTGGATGCTGAGCATTACAAGGCCGGGCTTACGGAATGTCCGTCGGTACGGGTGACTATCGCGGCCGGCAACGAATTTTACGCGGACAACGAGGAGTTTTGCGGGTTTCTGGAACAATACCGGACCTCCAGCGCGCTGACGTCGGAGGCCCTGGCCCACATGCAGGAGACCGGTGATGACTATGACGGGACGGCCAGATGGTTTCTGGCGGAGCATGATGATCTTTTACGCTCGTGGCTTCCTGAGAGTGAGGCCGAAAAAGTCCGGGCGGCTCTCGGTGAAAAGGAGGAGACGGCCGGCTGGTTCATGGACTTTCCCTTTACGCTTCCCATCGATGTGGAAGCCTTCGACGTATCCGTCAAAGCCTTTGCGGCGGAATTTTCCGGATTCTTTCAAGGGATTAAGGGATTTTTAAACGGACTGATCGGTTTTATTGACGGAGTTTTGTCGATGGTTCCCTGGTGGCTGTTTCTTTTGTTTATATTCTTCGCGGGGATGAAGGTTGGCAAAAAAGTCCGTACCGGAATCCTGTACGCGGCGCTCGTCTCACTGGTGGGAATGGTGGGCTTGTGGGATCTGATGTATGAGACGCTGTCTATCGTCCTGGCATCCGTGGTAATCTCTCTTTGCATCGGGCTCCCGGCCGGGATCCTGATTTCCGGCAGTGACTGGGCAAACCGGATCGTGCGCCCGGTTCTTGATACCATGCAGACCATGCCGGTGTTCGTTTACCTGATTCCGGCCGTGCTGTTCTTTGGCCTTGGAAAGGCGCCTGCCGTGATTGCGACGACGATCTACGCCATCGTCCCGGTGATCCGTCTGACGAGCCATGGAATCCGGCAGGTGGACCCGGAGGTGGTGGAGGCGGCCCGGTCCTTCGGCTCCACCAGACGGCAGTGCCTGTTCAAGGTGCAGATTCCCCAGGCGCTTCCAACGATTTTAACAGGCGTTAACCAGACACTGATGATGGCCATGTCCATGGTGGTGACCTGCTCGATGATCGGCGCGTCGGGGCTTGGAATGGAAGTGCTGATAAGCGTAAACCGGATTGAGATCGGCCGCGGGCTTCTGGCCGGTACGGCGGTGGTCATCGTGGCCATCCTGATGGACCGGCTGACCCAGGGAGCCATGAAACGGGGGGAGGACGATACGCATGAATAATAGCAGACAGAATGAATATATTATCCAGGTGGAGCATTTGACGAAGCTTTACGGGACCAACAGGGCGGAGGCGGAACGGCTTTTACAGGCCGGGAAGAGCAAAGCTGAGGTATTTGCAAAAACAGGCGTGACGGCGGCGCTCTGGGACGTCAGCTTCCGGGTGAAGCGGGGGGAAGTGTTTGTAATCATCGGACTTTCCGGTTCGGGAAAGTCAACCGTGGTCCGGATGCTTAATATGTTAAACCGCCCCACGAGCGGGCGCGTCATCTACGATAACAGCGAAATTGAGAAGTTTGGCAGAAAGGATCTGAACGATTACAGGAGAAACAAGATCTCCATGGTATTCCAGAACTTTGGGCTTATGAGCCACAGAGACGTTCTGGGGAATGTGGCCTATGGGCTGGAAGTCAAAGGAATATCCAGGGTGGAGAGAGAAAAGAAGGCCATGGAGATGATCGGGATGGTAGGCCTGAAAGGGCAGGAGAGGACGCCGATAGGAAGCCTGTCCGGAGGCATGAAGCAGAGAGTCGGAATCGCAAGGGCTCTCGCCAACGATCCGGAGGTGCTTTTGATGGATGAGCCGTTTTCGGCTCTGGATCCCCTTGTGCGGAAAGATATGCAGTTTGAGCTTCTGTCTCTGCAAAGGAAGCTCGAAAAGACCGTGGTGTTTATTACCCATGACATTAATGAGGCCTTTAAGCTGGGGGACACCGTCGCTATTATGCGGGACGGGCGGCTCATTCAGGTGGGGACGCCGGAGGAGATGAGCGCCCACCCGGCGGACGATTATGTGCGGGAATTTATCGACAGCGCGGATAAGACAAAGGTGCTCTGCGCGAAGCACATTATGGTGACGCCCTGTGTCGTGCGGGAGAAGGATACGCCGCTCCACGCAGCCCGCGAGATGCGGTCCGCCGGAGTCTCGTCCGCATACGTGGTTGGCAGCCATATGAAGTTTTTGGGCGTTGTCGGCATTGAAACGGCGATCCGTGCCATTCGGGAAGAGAAGCCTTCCCTGGCGGGAATTTATGAAACCGATCTGGAGACAACTACCGAGGACACAGTGATAAACGAGATTCTGCCCATGGCCGCCGTTACAAAATTCCCGATTCCAGTGCTGGAGGAGGATGGAAGCCTGGCGGGGATTGTGTCGAAGGCGTCGGTGCTGTCGTCGCTGCTTTAATGGAACGGTTATTACTATTTTTCTTAAATGAAATGGTTGCGTGAAATTGTTAAATGTTATACAATATAAGCGTTTCAGAGCTTATATAGTGTTCCGCAAGGGCATCATGGATAAAGGAGAGTAGGACAATGAACAAAAAACCGGTAGTTTTAATGATTCTGGACGGATATGGGCTGAACGAAAGGCATGAGGCCAACGCGGTCTATGAGGGAAAGACCCCTGTGATGGACGGGCTGATGAAAGAGGGGCCGTTTGTAAAGGGAAATGCCAGCGGTCTTTCTGTGGGTCTGCCGGACGGCCAGATGGGAAATTCTGAGGTGGGCCATTTAAATATGGGCGCCGGACGCATCGTGTACCAGGAGCTGACCCGGATCACCAAGTCGATTCAGGATGGGGATTTTTTTGAAAATAAGGCATTTATGGCAGCCGTAGAGAACTGTAAAAAGAATGATTCGGCCCTCCATCTGTTCGGGCTGGTTTCCGACGGGGGCGTCCACAGCCATATTACCCATATTTACGGGCTTCTTGAGCTGGCAAAGAGAAACGGCCTTAAAAAGGTATATGTCCACTGCTTTCTGGACGGGCGGGATACGCCGCCGACCTCCGGAAAGGAGTATGTGGAGGAGCTGGAAAAGAAGATGGCGGAGCTGGGCGTCGGAAAGGTTGCCGTGGTGTCCGGACGCTATTATGCCATGGACAGAGATAAAAACTGGGATAGGGTAAAAATTGCCTACGATGCGATGACGAAGGGCGAGGGAAAGACCTGCGACAGCGCGACGGCGGCGATTCAGGCCTCCTACGATGAGGGCAAGACCGATGAGTTTGTCGTGCCTACCGTGATCACGGAGAACGGCGCGCCGAGGGCAGTAATCCGCACCGGCGATTCCATTATTTTCTATAATTTCCGCCCGGACCGCGCCAGACAGATGACACGGGCGTTTTGTGATGAAGAGTTTTCCGGCTTTGACCGCGGGGAGCGTGTGGCCACAACATACGTGTGCTTTACCGATTATGATGAGACCATCGGAAATAAGCTGGTAGCTTTCGAGAAGGAGGTAATTACAAATACCTTTGGAGAGTTTCTGGCGGCCAACGGCTTAAAGCAGGCGAGAATCGCCGAGACCGAGAAGTATGCCCATGTGACGTTCTTCTTTAACGGCGGCATTGAGGAGCCGAACCCGGGCGAGGACCGTTTCTTAATCCCGTCCCCGAAGGAGGTTCCGACTTATGATTTAAAGCCGGAGATGAGCGCGCCGGCGGTCTGCGACAAGCTCTGCGAATGCATCAGGTCCGGCAAATATGATGTGATTATCATTAACTTTGCGAATCCGGATATGGTGGGCCATACCGGGGTGGAGGCCGCGGCGATTCAGGCTGTCGAGACCGTGGACGTATGTGTCGGAAGGGCTGTGGAGGCCATAAAAGAGGCGGGCGGCGCCATGTTCATCTGTGCGGACCATGGAAACGCGGAGCAGCTGGTGGATTATGAGACCGGGGAGCCGTTTACTGCCCATACGACGAATCCGGTTCCGTTTATCCTTGTAAACGCGGGCGCGGAGTATGGCCTGAGAGAGGGCGGCTGCTTGGCGGACATTGCGCCGACGTTAATTGAACTTATGGGGATGGAGAAGCCGGAGGAGATGACCGGGAAGTCGCTTTTGGTGAGGCAAAATCATCAAAATTAGATGATTAACTGTTACTACCCTTTCTATATATGAAAAAATCTGAATTGTCATAAAGGAAAGAATATGATAAAATATTGATAAGCGAAAATAAATAAGCCTACCTTGTACTTGGCGGTCTAGTGTACTGGCTCGATTACTTTCAGCCAAATGACGCAGAATGAATTTTCAGCCTGCAAGGCGGAGGAAGGAGGCGATGCGGTGGCATCGTTGACTGACAACAACGCAGCAGATGGAAATTCAGGCAAGCCATTTGGCGAAATGTAATCGAGTCAGTACACTAGGTAGGCTTAAAAACTTATCTCGGAGGTCAGCCACTTTGTGGACGGCTGCTTCCTTTTTTGTATTCATAATATAGCATACTCCCTGAATAAATTTAAGAAAAATTTCTGTTAATGCAAATCGCTCTTTTCTTCCCATTTCCCAACGGATTTTAAGTAACAAACTTCCAGGCGTTTTACCATCTGGCAAAAGAAATTTTTACAGGCCTTTGTCAGAAAGCCAGTACGAAAGCAGGCAATCGTACTGGCTTTTTGTGTGGCTAATGCATCGGGTTTTCCATATTCAGATAAAAGCTGGAAAGCCGCAAAGCACGTTCAATGTCCTGATTCGTGTATCGGCGGCAAAGGGTCTGAAATATCTTTTGATTTGCAGAGGAAGAACTGTCTGACTCCCCGAACAGAAGAAAATCGGTGGAAACAGAACAAACTACGGAAATCTGTGCGAGAATGTCCAGGCTTGCCGTGCGCTTTCCCTGCTCGATTAATGCGAGGTAAGAGGTGGAGATATGCAGCATATCAGCAAATGCTCCCTGCGTCTTATTCTGAGCCTGACGCAGAGCCCGGATTCTTTTTCCCATGGCTTCAAGATCAACCGTATATGTATCCATAGGCATCGTCCTTTCTCATTTGTTAAATAAAGGTAATGATGTTTGCTTCGCACTTACGAAACAATTACGATAATAGATTAATAATAGCATTTCCAATTCCCCCAGTATTTACCAATAGTAAAAATATAATTGACTAATAGTGAATATTTGTGTATAATGAAAATACATTTTAAATTTTATTATGAAAGGGTGATAGCAATATGGAGGAAATGTTTAAGTTTCGGGAATTTTCTGAAAAAATCGCGGACGGTTTGGAAAAGGACAGGATGATGAAGGATATTGAAGCCTTCAGCCATTTAGAGCGCTATACGGGCTCCAGAGAGGGGGAGCAGGCCGCCGAAATGATTGCAGCACGTATGGAAAGCCTGGGAATTCCGGTTTCAAGAGAAATCTACCGGATTTATCGGAGCCTTCCGGGAAAAGCGGCTGTAAAGGTTTTGGGGCAGGGAATAAAAGAAGAGATTGCATTGACTCCATATGTTTACAGTGGACAGGCGGAGTCAGTCCAGGCGGAGCTGGTTTTCGACGAATTCAGCGTGACCGGGTGTACCCAAAAGCAGAGGAAGGAGCGCATGAAAGCTTTTGCGGGAAAGATCGTGCTGACGTATGAAAGCAGCTTTTCGTTTGCCTGTGAGGCGAAAAATGCCGGGGCGCTGGGGATTTTGACGATTTGGCGTGCGAATCTGGCGCATCATGGAACCCTGGGAGGCGTTTGGGGAAGCCCGGAGCCTGAGGACCTTACGTATCATTACCCGAGAATTCCCTTTGCGGAAATTTGTAAGGATGACGGGGAGCGGCTTAAGGAATTGTGTACAAGCGCAAAAGAGCCGGTCAGCGTGTGTCTTGACATAGAGATGGATGATGGAATCCTTCCGACGATGATGCCTGTTGCCAGAATAGAAGGAAAGAGCCGGAAATTTGTTTTGGTTTCGGGCCATTATGACTCCTGGTATGAAGGGGTTACGGACAATGGCGTCGCAAATGCGGCGATGATGGAGATGGCGAGAGTTTTTAAAGAAAATCAGGAGAAGCTTGAGCGGTCTGTGGTATTCGCCTGGTGGTCGGGCCACTCAGACGGACGCTATTCCGGGTCGACATGGTACTATGACAATCACTGGCAGGAGTTAAATGAGGACTGCGTGGCTCACATCAATATGGATATCTGCGGCTGCAAGGGCTCTGATCTGGTAGGCTTCAACACTTCGATGCTGGAAGGAGAGGAGTTTGCGAAGGAATTTTTAAAAGAGTTTAACGATGAGGACCCGATTCCTCCGGTGCCGATGGCCCGGTTCGCGGACCAGACTTTCTGGGGAGCCAATGTTCCATTTGCTATTATGCCAAAGTTCAGCAAGAAAGACAAGGTGATTTTTTACTGGTGGCATACAAAGGAAGATACGTTTGATAAAGTGGACGAGGAAATTGTCTTAAGAGACGCGAAGGTTATCGCAAAGCTCTCGGCAATTTTTGCAAACATCGACCGGCTTCCGGCGGATATGAAGGGCTTTGCGGAGATTATGGAACAGCGGCTTTGTGAGATGAACAGCGCGCTTTCTTCGGATTTTGATCTGGCTCCTGTTTGGCCTGCTATGGAGCAGTTAAAAGAAACCATTGCAAGGTTTGAGGCAAAGCTTTCACAATATGAGCCTGCGGCGGCAGATGACGCGGTTATAAAGATTGCGGGAGAAATGGTGCGTATTACTTACACGGCCTCCAGCCGTTATCATCAGGACCCGGCGACAGAGGGACCGATGTTCCCGGCGTTAAGTACGGCCATGGGGCTCACGCCGGAAAATACAGAAGAGGATTTCTATCTGGCGGTCCAGACCCGGTTTGTGCGTCAGAGAAACCGTCTTGTGGGGCAGCTTTGGCATATCATGGAGGATTGCGAGAATCTGATGCGCCGCTTAGATATGGAACGACAGACCTCATAGAAAGGAGGCTTATATGCTCAGATACATATTAAAACGTTTCCTTTTCGTTATACCGGTCCTTCTTGGGGCGACGCTCCTTGTATTTACGATCATGGAATTTACGCCCGGCGACCCGGCGAAGATTATTCTCGGAAACGAGGCGACGGAGGCAGATATCGCCAATCTGCGGGAAGAGATGGGACTGGATGACCCGTTCGTGGTCCGTTATGTCCGGTTTGTGGGAAATATGTTAAGAGGTGATCTTGGCATTTCCTACCGGAATAATCTGGATGTTTCCGACCAGATTATCCAGAGGTTGAAAAACACGATGATACTGGCCGGAGCTGCCGTCTTTATTGCGGTGTTGATCGGAATCCCTGTGGGAATCATTTCAGCGATCAAACAGTATACCATTTTCGATAATGTGGTGATGATGGTGACGCTGTTTCTGGCGGCGTCCCCGGTATTCTGGCTGGGACTTATGCTGGTAATTATTTTTGCCCTGAAGTTAGGGATATTTCCGGCGGCAGGAATGAAACCGGGATTTCCGGATATGTTTATTTGTCTGGTTCTCCCCGCATTCACCCTCTCCAGCAATACGATGGCGACCATCGCCCGCACGACACGTGCGTCCATGCTGGAAGTGGTGCGTCAGGATTATATCGACACGGCCCGTGCAAAGGGGCTTAAGGAATCCACGATTACGGTGCGCCATATGTTAAAAAATGCGTTGATACCGATTGTGACGATGATCGGCTTAAGTTTCGGCGGCCTCCTTGGCGGCTCTGTCGTGACAGAATCTATCTTTGCGTGGCCGGGAGTCGGACGGTTCGTTGTGGAATCTATTAATTTTAAGGATACGCCGTCGGTTCTTGCGTCGGTGGTTATGCTATCCATTTTTTCCACATTTGTGAATTTGTTCGTTGATCTTTTGTACGCATTTGTGGATCCGAGAATTAAGTCGCAATACCAGACGAAACGGAGGTGATGGGTATGTTCCAGAGTGTAAGAACGAGAAAAGCAGAGATCGAAACAGCCGAGGCTGTTAACCGGGACCGGACCCTGTTTGAACAGGCGTGGATTCAATTTAAATATAACCGGCGGGCCATGCTGGGACTGGCGATTATTGTAGTTCTGCTCCTTATTGTGGCAGGAACGATCCTTACGGATCTCGTGACCCATGAGGAGGTCTATAACAATTATGTGGTAAAGCAGAACCTTTATATGAAGCTAAAGGGACCGAGCCTTGAGCATCCGTTAGGCTGCGATGAGTTTGGCCGGGATATGCTGTTCCGCATCCTCTGGGGAACGAAATATTCTCTGCTTTTAGGATTCTGCGCCGTAACGCTGGCTCTTTTGATCGGGGGCCCGCTGGGGATGATCGCCGGCTTCTACGGAGGCAAAACGGACAATGTGATCATGCGTATCATGGACGTTTTCATGGCATGCCCGTTCATACTCCTGGCTATGGCCATTGTTGCGGCCCTCGGGGCCAGTACAGTGAACCTCTTAATCGCTCTCGGCGTTTCCGGAATGGCTTCCTTCTCCCGCGTCACCAGGGCGGCGGTCATGTCCGTAAAAGATAAGGAGTTTGTGGAGTCGGCCAGGGCCGTTGGGGCCAACGACTTTGTGATCCTCATAAAATATATTCTTCCTAATTCCATGGCGCCAATTCTGGTACAGCTTACTTTGAGAATTGGTTCCTCCATCCTTCATGTCGCGGGACTTTCTTACATCGGCCTTGGCGTACAGCCGCCGATTCCCGAATGGGGGGCGATCCTTACGGCAGCAAAAGTGTATATGCGCGACGCATGGCATATTTCCGTATTTCCAGGTCTGTTTCTGGTAATTACCGTCGTTGCGTTTAACTTGTTCGGCGACGGGCTGCGGGATGCACTGGATCCGAAGCTTAAGAGATAGGGGGGAAATGCAGATGGGTAAATTGCTTGAAATTAAAGACCTTCGCGTCCAGTTTGAAACCAGCGACGGAATCGTAAAAGCGTTAAACGGAATCGACATAAGCCTGGATGAGGGAATGACCCTTGGCCTTGTCGGGGAAACCGGAGCCGGAAAGACGACGCTTGCCAAAAGCATTATGCGGATTATCCCGCAGCCGCCTGGAAAAATTATGTCAGGAGAAATTTTATACGGCGGTTCTGATATCCTTAAGATGGACATCAATGAAATCCGGAATATCCGGGGTCGTCATATTTCCATGATTTTCCAGGATCCGATGACCTCATTAAATCCGGTTATGACCGTGGGAGATCAGATCGCGGAAACCATAAAGACTCATGAGAAAATGTCGGCTGTGGAAGCGACGAGAAAATCCTGCGAAATGCTGGAACTGGTTGGAATTAAGGCAGACCGGGCCGGCGATTATCCCCACCAGTTTTCCGGAGGCATGAAACAGCGGGTGGTGATCGCCATTGCCCTGGCATGCAATCCGAAAATACTGATTGCGGACGAGCCGACCACGGCCCTTGATGTGACGATTCAGGCACAGGTTCTGGAGATGATGCAGAACCTGAAGAGAAAGTTCAATACGGCAACGATTCTGATCACCCATGATCTGGGCGTTGTGGCCCAGACCTGTGAAAAGGCGGCAATCATTTATGCCGGAGAGATTGTGGAATACGGGACGGTCCATGAGATATTTAAGGATATGCGCCATCCCTATACCATCGGACTTATGAATTCCATACCGAAAATTCATATGGATGAAAAGCGTCTCCACCCCATAGAGGGACTTATGCCGGATCCCATGGCCCTGCCGAAGGGATGCAATTTCTGTGACAGATGCCGTTTTGCGATGGAGAGATGTAAAACGGAGGAGCCGTCCATGGTGGAGGCGGGCGGAGAGCATATGGTACGCTGCTTCCGCGCCATGGAAAACTTAAGAGGAGGTTACGGGGATGAATGAGAAAAAAGAACTTCTGCGGGTGGAACATCTGAAAAAGTATTTTTCGACTCCCCGTGGAATGCTTCTGGCTGTAGATGATATTACATTTGGCCTGAATGCCGGGGAAACACTGGGAGTTGTAGGTGAGTCAGGGTGCGGAAAATCCACGCTGGGACGCGCAATTCTCAGACTTCACGAACCGACCGGCGGAAAAGTGATTTTCGAAGGTGAGAATATTCTGGAGTATGATAAAAAGAAAATGAAACAGAAACGTTCTGATATGCAGATCATTTTCCAGGATCCGTATTCTTCTTTAAATCCCAGGATGACAGTCAGCCAGTCGATTGCGGCGCCGTTAATGATCCAGGGAATTTATAAGGCCAGTGAAAAAGATAAAATCCAGAAGAAAGTGGATGAGATGATGGAGCTTGTGGGTCTTGCAAAGAGATTCGCAAACTCTTACCCCCACGAGCTGGACGGCGGGAGAAGACAGAGGATCGGGATTGCCAGGGCTTTGTCCTTGAATCCTAAATTTATCGTGTGCGATGAGCCGGTTTCGGCTCTGGATGTATCGATCCAGGCGCAGGTACTGAACCTGATGCAGGATCTTCAGGAAAAGCTGGGACTTACATACCTGTTTATTACCCATAATTTAAGTGTGGTGAAACACTTGTCGGACAGAATTATGGTGATGTATCTGGGCCAGATGGTGGAGCTTGCAGAGCCGAAGGAACTGTTTTCCAATCCGCAGCACCCCTATACAAAGGCGCTTCTCTCGGCGATTCCCACGCCGGATCCTGATCAGAAGATGGACTGTGTGGTGTTAAAAGGGGAGTTAACCTCTCCGATTAATGTTCCGGAGGGATGCCGTTTCGCCAAACGATGCATCTATGCAAGACCAGATTGTGAGACACGTAAGGTAGACATGAAGGAGATAAGCCCCGGCCATTTCGTTTCTTGCCACCTTTGTGAATAAAAAACTACTCTCAAAAAAGAAAACAGGAGGACAACGTATGAAGAAAGTTACCGCAATGTTACTGGCAGCGTCAATGGTCCTGTCACTGGCAGGGTGTTCACAGAAGGCGAAGGAGGCGCCGGCTGGGACTGGCTCAGGAAACAGCGCCGCTGCTACGGAGGCGCCGGCTGCCGACCGGAAAGTGAAGGATGAGATTGTATTTGCCCAGAGCTCTGATCTCACGACCATGAACCCCTATATCGGTACCCAGGAGCGCGCCTATTCCCTGACAAATCATATGTATGATACGCTGCTGGTCTATGACAGCGAAATGAATATGAGCTGCAGCCTGGCAGAAAGCTATGAGTGGGTGGATGATCTCACTTTACAGATTAATCTGGTGCATGATGTGAAGTTCCACAATGGCGACCCGCTGACTGCTGAGGATGTTATTTTTACATTTGAAAAGAGAGCGGAGCGCGGCAGCGCGTTTAAGAATTACATTGATGTGCCAAATATGCAGGCAAAGGATGATTTTACGGTAATTGTTCCGTTCACATCTCCGCATCCGTCCTTTATTTACCAGCTGACGGACCCGGCTTTCGGAATTGTGCCGAAGAAATATTTTGAGTCTGTGGGTGAGGAAGGCTTTGCAAAGGCTCCCATCGGAAGCGGCCCATATAAGTTAAAAGACTATGTGACTGGTGACTATTATACACTGGAGCGTTTTGACGATTACTGGGGCGGTCCGGCCAAAACAAAGTATCTGACCATGAAAATTGTCCCGGAGGCAGGACAGAGAACGATTATGCTGGAAACCGGGGAAATTGATGTGGCCTATGAGATTCCGTATGTGGACGCGACGAAGATTCAGGACAATGATGATCTCCAGTTCTTATCCACACCATCCATGAAGATCGTTATGTTCTACTTAAACACCCAGTCTGCAACTCCGGTAAATGACAGCCGCGTCCGCCAGGCAATCGAGTATGCGATTGATAAGGAAGCAATCGTACAGGCAGTATGTTATGGATATGGCTCTGTCGCTTATGCGATCGTTCCGGATTCTGTATCTGAGTATAAGGAAGTAAAAGAACCGCACGTTTACGATCTGGAGAAGGCGAAAGCGCTGATGAAGGAAGCTGGATGTGAGGACGGATTCACCATGGAGCTCTGGACAAGCTCTGTGCAGACAAATACGGAAATCTGTCAGGTTGTCCAGGAGCAGCTGGCAGCAATCAACATTAAGGCGGAAATTTCTGTTCAGGACGCCAATACCATTGACACAAGAATTGACGCAGGCGATGAATTTGGTATGGAATTGCATTTCTATTCCTGCAACAGCGGCCATGCGGAGTATACGTTGTCCAACATCCTCCCCACAGGCATGATGAGAAATGACTGCCGGTTCAGTAACGCAGAATACGACAAGACCTATGAGGAATGGCTTGTAACCACTGACGAGGCAAAGAGAGAAGAACTCCTGACAACGATGTATGAGATCCAGAATCAGGAAACTCCGGTTGTGCCGCTCTATAATGAAGTAAAGATTCTGGGAGCGACAAAGAACCTGGATGGCTTTAAGTTAAGCCGTATCGGAGCCCATCAGTATCAGGATGCGGTTGTATATGAGGATTAGTATATTGTCCGCATGATATCTGGTGAGACGGTATATATAGCGCGCCCCGGTTTACCGGCAAGGCAGTTTACTGACGGCGAAACGGTGGCGGGTGGAACATCCAACGCAGAAGATATTTTGCAGCAGAAAAAACATGGGAGTTCGCAGACGGAGAAATCCGCAGGCGGACTCCTTTTGCTGTGCACAAGGCCTGTACAGAGGAATATGCCGCTAAAGCGGCGTACAGGCCGCTCTGCCCGATTGCGGTAACAGGCGTTCCAGCCGCCCCAAAATGGTGGACAACCCTTTCTTTTTAGACTATAATGGGTTTAGATTAAGAAAAACCGGACCAGACCAAAAAATCTGGATGGAAGGGGAAATCCGATGTTAAAGGTGCTGATTGCGGATGACGAGAAAAAGGTATGCCAGCTGATAGAAAAGCTTGTGGACTGGGAAGCGCTTGACATGCAGGTAACGGCTGTGGCGGAAAACGGAATCGAGGCTCTTGAAAAAATTAAGGAGTACAGCCCGGATATTGCCCTTACAGATATCCGGATGCCCGGCTATGATGGTCTGGAGCTGGTGCGGCTGGGGAAAGAGCACAATCCGAAAATGGAATTTGTCATTATCAGCGGTTACCGCCATTTTGAATATGCACAGTCGGCAATCCGTTATGGGGTGAATGCGTATCTTTTAAAGCCCATCAAAAAGGACGAGCTGAACGAGACGTTACGAAAGCTGGGGGAACAGCTCAGGGAAAAGACGGATCAGCTAAGCTATGCGGAAAAGGTGCAGCTGACTTTAAAAAGCGATAAGGAAACGTTAAGACAGACATTTCTGTCGGGAATTGTGTACCGGAGAAATAAGGAGTGGCTGAAAAAGCCGCTTGAAAAGATCAATCAGGAATTTCATTATGCCATGCGGCCAGGCTTGTTTGGAATCGCGATCCTTAAAATGGACGGGCATGTATTCGATGATGAAAAGAGCCGGCAGTTCATGGCGGATAAGGCGCACAGCGCCGCGAAACAGCTGTTTTCGGACTGTACGCTGGAATATGAAATCCTTGCGGCCGGGGGATTTTTCTACTTTCTTTTAAACTTTGGGGAGGAGCAGAAAAGTACGGTCCGCCGGCAGATAAAAAATCTTCTGGATCAGCTGAAGATTCAGGGCGGGATCCTGGAGGACTTTGCGGTGACAATTTCTGTGGGCAGCCTGCATGATTCGCCGGAAGGCCTGGAAAGCTCCTTAAAAAACGCAAGAATTTTGATGGAGGAACGGCTGATTTCGGGTACCGGAAAGCTTCTGGAGGGAGATATTGCCGTTTCAGGGTCTTTTGCGGAGAGCGAGCTGTTTACAGAATTTAACACCAGAATGTCCCAGGCTCTGGAGACTCTGGAAGTATTTACCGTGCGGGAGGCCATGCTCCAGCTGAAAAGTCAGATGCTTGCCATGAAAGGAGTCACCGGCCATGAGATCCTGCAGATGACGAAGGAAGTCTGCAACCTGTATCTTTTCTTCATGAAGAATTACCGGATACGGATTGAGGAAGATTTTCTGGAAAACTACAATGCGGGGGCGGAAAACTGCTCTTCAGCAGCCGAGCTTTTTGATTATATGATACGGAAGATAACAACCTCCTACGAGAAGGCGGCCAGACGGAAGCGCCAGGATGAGAACCGTCCTGTGCGGATGGTGAAAAAATATGTGGCGGGCCATTACGGGGAGCCGTTAAGTTTAGAGCAGGTCGGCGCTGTGGCCGGTCTTTCTCCTGCTTATCTGAGCACCGTATTTAAAAAGGATACGGGCATGACTTTTTTAGAATATCTTTCCAAGGTGCGGATGGATATGGCGAAGCAGTTCCTTAAAGAGACAAGTCTTACGGTGGCTGATATCTGTGAGAGGGTGGGATACAGCGATGTGCGATACTTTACAAAAACATTTGCCAAATACTCGGGCCTCAAGCCGAACGAGTATAGAAAGCTGTATTCATGAGCAGAAAAAAGAAATTTATATCAGAAC
Organism: uncultured Lachnospiraceae bacterium; assembly: GCA_910586315.1. Lineage (GTDB taxonomy): Bacteria > Bacillota > Clostridia > Lachnospirales > Lachnospiraceae > CANRXD01. The sequence goes on from CAJUIP010000009.1 coordinate 68,600, forward strand.
GTTTGAAGGCCGGAGCGGTTCTGGGCGCGGCGCTTTTTCTGGCAGCCCTGGGATATATCTGGGCTGTCAGCTTTAAAACATCCATCGGATTTTTGCCGGCCTTTGTTTTTACGCTTGGTATCTTTGGATATCTGTGCGTTATTTATCATCTAGTCTTTAAGCCCTACCGGGAGACAAAGAAGATTTATGAACAATTTGTCATGGGATATGTGCTGAACGATCTGTTTCAGGCCCGCTACCCCCTTACTCCGGAGAGCCAGCAGGCAGTTCAGAAGCTCAATGAGATGATAGACAGGAATAACCTCATAAGTGTTTCTAAAAAGCAGGCCGAATATCTGGCGCTTCAAAATCAAATCAATCCCCATTTCCTTTACAATACGCTGGAAGGAATCCGGAGCGAGGCTTTAATCGCGGGACTGGACAACATTGCGGAAATGACCGAGGCCCTTGCGACCTTTTTCCGCTATACGATTTCGCAGGTGGAGCATCTGGTAACCCTGGAGGATGAGCTGGCGAATATAGAAAACTATTACTATATCCAGCAGTTCCGGTTTGGGGACAAGCTTACTTTAAGCATAGAATACGAGCGGGACGATGATGATTTCAGTGAACTGGAGGTACTCCGGTACCGCCTTCCAAAGCTGACACTGCAGCCCATTGTGGAAAATTCCATCTATCACGGAATTGAAAGGAAGATCGGTAGGGGCCGTCTCGTTATCCGGATCGGGGTCAGCAACGAGCGGATGAGAATCCGGATCTCCGACGATGGCCTCGGAATGTCAGAGGAAAAATTAAAGCAGCTGAATGAAAAGTTAAGGCGTCTGTCTGTGGATGACGTGGAGGAGCAGACCGGCCAAAAGGGCGGGATCGCCGTGGTCAACGTCAATAACCGCATTAAACTGTTATTTGGGGAGGAATATGGTATTAATGTGTACAGCCGGGAAGGCGTCGGCACGGATGTGCTGATTAATCTTCCGCTGGTACAGGATTCCTGAGGCCGGGGAGGCGTATATGAAGAAAGAACTGCTCCGCATGGACCACGTAAGTCTCATAAAAAATGGAGAGACTTTTCTTGATAATCTGAATTTCCAGATGTTTACAGGAGAGATCATGGGGCTAGTCGGCCGTAACAACAAAGGTCATGACCAGCTCATTGACCTTATCTGTCATAACCATAACATTTCTTTTGGGACCGTGTGGTACAATGGAAGAATCGTAAACAGCTATTCTTACAGTGACAACAGCGATAATAAAGTATATGTCATTGAGCAGAAAAGCCGCCTGGTGGAGGGCTTAAGCGTGGTGGATAACCTGTTTGTCCTGCGAAAAGGGTTTAAAAAATATTTTATTAATGAAAACGTCCTTTATGTGCAGGCGCGAAAGTTCTTACAGGAAAACGAAATCCAGGTGGATATACAAAAGCGTGTGGTTAATTTAACACCTTTGGAGCGCTGCCTGGCGGAGCTTTCCAAGGCTCTGCTTTCTGGATGCAGGCTGGTCATTGTGGATAATCCGGGGAACTTTTTAAGCAAGTATGAGCTGACGGAATTTCAGAAAATGTTAAAAAAGATGAAGGACAAAGGTATGGCGGTCCTTTACATTGGAAATCATCATGAGGATGTATTCCGGGTGGCGGACAGGACTTCTCTGTATACGGACGGACGAATTGATAAAGTGTTTGAGCGGGACGAAATGACCGATGAGGCCATGGCGCCCTATATTACCGACTGGAATATTAAGGGACCGGATCCGGAACCGGAATCAGACGAGGGCGTGATGCATTTCCATTGCGTTTATGCGGGAAACCTTCAGGGCTTGCGGTTTGTTCTGAACAAAGGAGAATGCGTGACTCTTTTAGACGTGGACAACCGGATTGCGGAGGATGTGGCAGGACTTCTCTGCGGCAGGCTTACATGTGAAAAGGGGCGCATTACCCTGGAGCATAAACCATATACACCGGCAAAAGCCGCCAGGTATCTGGATGAGGGAATTGCACTGATTCCGAAGGACTGTGTGGAGCGCCTCCTGTTTTGGGACAGGACATATATGGAAAATCTGACCTTTCTTCTGGACAGGAAGCTGAAAAAGAGTCTGATGTCCAGAAAAATCTTCCGGAGCATCCGCAACGAGTATGAGCCTCTCGTGGGAAAGGCCATCCATGAGACGAATATTTCCAACCTGCAGTTTCCGGAGCAGATTGCTCTGGTTTATTATAAGATGCAGCTTCTGCACCCGCGGGTGCTGGTCTGCATCCAGCCTCTGGCCAAGGGAGATATGTTTACCCGCATGAAAATCCTGGAGCTTCTCCGGGGAATCCTCTCCCAGGGAACAGCCGTGCTTATTATCACAACCAATGTTTCAGACACATTGGATATTTCAGATCGTCTGCTCATTGTGGAAAAGGGAGCCTGCACGGCATCCTATGAAAAAAATGAGTTCAACCGCATCGTCCGGTGAGGAGAAAGTGCTGCAAAGAATCAAAAGATTGTCCCCCCAAACCGAAAGATTGCCCCCTGTTTTGGGGGCATTTTTTTGTATAAAATACAGGTAAACGGAGAGAGAACATGAAAGAATATATAGGAATCGACATTGGAGGAACAAAATGCGCGGTTGTGCGTGGAAACGAAGACGGAAAGGTTTTAAAAAAACTCCGTTTTTCCACCAATGCCAGAGAAGAAACGTTAAAGGAGATCTTTGACAGTGCAGAAGCTCTCTGGTCTGAAAGCGTAGAGGCCATCGGGGTGAGCTGCGGAGGCCCCTTAAATGGCAGGACCGGTGTTATCCTCGGACCGCCGAACCTGCCCGGATGGGATCAGGTTCCCATTACGGATATGCTGACAGAGCGGTTTCATGTACCGGCGAGACTTTGCAATGATGCAGATGCATGTGCAGTGGCCGAGTGGAAGTTCGGAGCCGGAAAGGGCTGTGAAAATCTGGTTTTTCTGACATTCGGAACGGGAATCGGGGCAGGCCTTATTTTAAACGGGCGGCTTTATGAGGGCGCGTTGGGCATGGCCGGTGAAGTGGGGCACATAAGGCTTTATGAGGACGGTCATATGGGCTACGGGAAGGCCGGAGCCTATGAAGGGTACATAAGCGGCGGAGGACTCGCCCAGTACGGGGAAGGTACGGCCAAAGAGCTGTATGACCGGGCGCAAAAAGGCGATGAGACAGCCATCGCAATATGGGAGAAGACAGGAACGATTCTTGGAAAGCTTTTGGCCATTCTCGTGGATATTTTAAACCCGGACAGGATTGTGATTGGAAGCATTTATGCGAGAGCGGGCCATTTGATGGAGGAGTCCATGAACAGGGAGCTTCAAAAAGAGGCTCTGGGGCCGAACCGGGCAGCCTGCAAAATCGTTCCGGCGGCCCTTGGAGAATTTCTGGGAGATGTGGCCGCGCTCAGTATTGCCATGGATGCGGCGCAGAAATAAAGAAGGCGGACGAAATATCAGCCAGAAGGGCCTGTGTCCTCCGGTCTCAATGGATGCGGAGCGGAAATAGAGACAGCGGATGCGGCACAGAAAAAGAAGATAGAAGGAAGTAACAGAAAGAAGGGGAGCAGATGGGAGAAGTAATTGTGTCCATGAAAAATATTGTCAAGACATTTCCAGGGGTAAAGGCTCTCGACAATGTAAATTTTGAGCTTCGCTCCGGAGAGGTCATGGCGCTTCTTGGCGAAAACGGAGCCGGGAAATCCACGCTGATGAAAATCTTAAGCGGCGTTTACACAAAAGATGGCGGAACCATGACCATATTCGGAAAAGAATATGACAATCTGACGCCGAAACAGGCCCAGGCGGCAGGCGTGGCAATCATTCACCAGGAACTTAACATGTGCAGGCATCTGTCCGTTGCGGAGAATATGTTTCTGGGACGGGAAAAGGTGAAGGGGATCGTATTAAAAAACAGTGAAATGGAGGCGGAGGCGGCAGGGATTCTGGGTGATTTGAAAATCGACATTGACCCGCGTCAGATGGTGGGCGATTTGCCGGTCTCCAAACAGCAGATGGTAGAAATTGCCAAGGCGCTTTCCATTCACGCGAAAGTTCTTATTATGGATGAGCCCACGTCCTCTCTGACAGCCAAGGAGATCGACGAGCTGTTCCGCATTATCCGGAAGCTGAAAGCGGACGGGTGTGGGATCGTTTACATATCCCACAGGCTGGAGGAGCTGCAGGCCATTGTGGACCGCGTCACCATCATGCGGGACGGCCAGTATATCACCGACGGTATTTTTAAGGAGATGACCATGGATCAGATCATAGCCAATATGGTCGGGCGTGAGATCAAGGAGCAGTTCCCGAGAGTCTCCTGTGAAAAAGGGAAAAAGATTTTTGAGGTGAAGAATTTAAATGCCGGAAAGCTGGTACGCAATATCAATTTTTCCCTTTATGAGGGAGAGATTGTCGGATTTGCGGGCCTGATGGGCGCAGGGAGAACCGAGACCACAAGAGCGATCTTCGGTGTGGATCCAAAGACCGGAGGGCAGATTTTCCTGGACGGAAACGAAGTGAAAATCAACTGTCCCATGGATGCCATCAAGGCCGGAATCGTTCTGGCTCCGGAGGACAGAAAAAAGGACGGCCTCTGTACGAAGCTCAGTATCCGCCACAACCTAGCTCTTCCGAACCTGGATCTTTTATGCAATAAACTTGGAGTCATAAGCAGCAGTAAGGAGGATAAGCTCTGTGAGGACGCGGTAAAGAATCTTATGATTAAAACGCCGACTGTGGAGGTCAACGCGGCCAACCTTTCCGGCGGAAACCAGCAGAAGGTGGTTGTGGGAAAATGGCTGGCAAGAAACTCCAGAGTGGTTATTTTCGATGAGCCTACAAGAGGCATTGATGTGGGCGCCAAGGTGGAGATCTATAATCTGATGAACAAATTGAAACAGGAAGGCATTGCAGTTATGTTCGTATCCTCTGAAATGCCTGAGGTCCTCGGGATCGCTGACAGGGTCATCATTATGTGCGACGGACGGATCACCGGAGAGGTCATGGCCCGTGAGACCACACAGAACGAGATTTTAAGGTATGCGACCGAGTTTGAAAAGAAACAGGTAAGTTAGGAGGACAGTATCATGAATGAGAAAAAGCAAAGTACAGTAAAGCGGCTCTTAAACACCAGGGGCATGGGGGCAGTTATCACCGCGTTTGCGGGCCTGATCATTATTTATGTGGCGTTCGGTCTGATCGACAGAAACGTTTTTTCCGGCCAGAACTTTATGAATCTTCTGCGTTCCATGTCCAAGTACCTGTTAATCGGCGTGGGACAGAGCTATCTTCTGATTACAGGAAACATTGACCTTTCCATCGGTTCCATGGTTGGCATGAGCGCCATGATTTCTGCGACCATGATGGCCATGGGAGTAAATCCGGTGCTGGCAATGGCGGTTGCCATGGCCTGCTGCCTGCTTTGCGGCGTCGTGAACGGATTCCTTGTGGGGGAATTTAAGCTTCCGCCGTTCATTGCGACTCTCGGCACCATGTTCGTGACCCGCGGCGTTGCCTATATGGTAAACAATAACCGCAATACGGACGCAATCGCAACAGGAATCGGAAAAGAAGCCGGGGACAGCTTCCAGAACTTCTTTTACTATGGAAAGACATTGGGCGTATATAATACGTTCTGGATTGCGTTACTTCTGTTTCTGGCATTTTTCTTCCTGCTTTCCAAGACAAGAACCGGAAGACATATTTATGCCATCGGTTCCAACGTGGACGCGGCGAAGCTTTCTGGTGTAAACGTTGTAAGCACGACCATTAAAGCGTATCTTGTCAGCGCGATATGTGCATGTGTGGTCGGCTTTATTCTCTGTGCACAGGCCGGTATGGGAAACATGGAGGCAGGAAACATGTATGAGATGTACGGCGTTGCGGCCGGCGTAATCGGCGGTATTTCCCCGTTAGGCGGCACGGGACTTCTCCTTGGAACCTTTGCAGGCGCGGCCGTATGGCAGACGCTTGAGAACGGCCTTAACATGATCGGCGCGCAGGTCGGCATTCAGCGTCTTGTGATTGGTATCATTGTAGTATTTTCCGTACTTCTGGACGTGGTAGTCCGTTCCGGAAATTTCGGAAAAAAGGCAGGTAAGTAAGATATATCTAACTGTCCGAGAGCGGCGGTTACATATAGAAGAATCTTTTTAGGAGGTATTTATGAAGAAGAAATTATTAGCAATGTTAAGCTGTGCCGTACTGGCAGCAGCGTCTGTGACAGGATGCAGCTCCAAACCGGCGGAAACGGCAGCGGCCCCGGTGGAAACCACGAAAGCCGCTGAGACTTCAAAGGCCGCTGAGACCTCAAAGGCAACAGAGGCGGCTGCGTCAGGCGATACCAAGATCGCACTGATTACCATGGATTCTATTGACCAGCACTGGGTGACCTTAAATGAAGGCGCTCAGAAGGCGGCAGGGGAGCTTGGCGTGACAGTGACCTTTATGTCTCCAAACACCAAAGACGACGCTCAGCAGATCGAGTGCGTAAACAATGCGGCTGCCGGCGGATATAAGGCGATCATCGTAGCGGCAAACGGCCCGGATGCCATTTCTTCCGCCTTAAAAGAAGCGGCTTCCTCCGGCATTAAGATTGTATATGTAGACTCTCCGGCAAATGTAGACGCAGAGGCTACCTTCTCTACAGACAATGAGGCAGCCGGAAAGGTTGCCGGAGAAGAGATGATTAAAGCTTTAGAGGCAGCAGGAACTACTTCCGGTAAGATCGGTATCGTAAATGTAAACGCGGCGACAGATTCTACCGTAAAGAGAGAAAACGGTTTCCGCTCCGCATTTGAGGGAAAAGGTTATGAGTTTATGGAGACGCAGTACGGCGAAGGCGACGCCGCCAAGTCCCAGACCATCGCGGAGAACTATATTACACAGGGTGTTGTGGGAATCTTCGGATGCAACGAGGGCTCCACAACAGGAACCGGAAATGCCATCAAGGCATCCGGAAAGTCTGAGATCGTCGGCGTAGGCTTCGACAAGTCTGATGCGATCATGAATCTCATCAATGACGGTTATCTTCTCTGCACCATGGCCCAGAACCCGGATGTGATGGGGTATGAAGGCGTAAAGGCAGCCGTTGCGGCATTAAACGGCGAAAGCCTCGGCGGCAAGGTTACCGACACAGGCGTATCTGTAATTAAGGCAGGCGGCGCAGGAAGCGCTGCGGCAGCTCCGGCAGCGGCCGCGACAAAGAACTGGAAAATTGCTCTGATTACCATGGACTCTATCGACCAGCACTGGGTAACCTTAAACGAAGGAGCACAGGCGACTGCAGCTGAGATGGGTGTGACAGTGACTTTTATGTCTCCCAACACCAAGGACGACGCCCAGCAGATCGAGTGTGTAAACAATGCCGCTGCCGGCGGATATGAGGCGATTATCGTAGCGGCAAACGGTCCGGACGCCATTTCTTCCGCCTTAAAGGAAGCGGCTTCCTCCGGCATTAAGATTGTATATGTAGACTCTCCGGCAAATGTAGACGCAGAGGCTACCTTCTCTACAGACAATGAGGCAGCCGGAAAGGTTGCCGGAGAAGAGATGATTAAAGCTTTAGAGGCAGCAGGAACTACTTCCGGTAAGATCGGTATCGTAAATGTAAACGCGGCGACAGATTCTACCGTAAAGAGAGAAAACGGTTTCCGCTCCGCATTTGAGGGAAAAGGTTATGAGTTTATGGAGACGCAGTACGGCGAAGGCGACGCCGCCAAGTCCCAGACCATCGCGGAGAACTATATTACGCAGGGTGTCGTAGGAATCTTCGGATGCAATGAGGGCTCCACAACAGGAACCGGAAATGCCATCAAAGCATCTGGAAAGTCTGATATCGTCGGCGTAGGCTTCGACAAATCCGATGCGATCATGAATCTGATCAACGACGGTTATCTTCTCTGCACCATGGCCCAGAACCCGGATGTGATGGGTTCTGAGGGTGTAAAGGCAGCAGTTGCGGCTCTTGAGGGACAGTCCCTTGGCGGAGCCGTACAGGATACAGGCGTTTCTGTTTTAAAAAAATAGTGAAAAGTGAAAAGGGGAACGCCGGACCGAAAGGCTCGGCGTTCCTATTGAAATATAGGATAAGTATGGTATAATGTTGTCAGACATTATACCTGCGGAGATTGGAGGCTTAGTGATGAAACGCAGTGAAATTAATGCAGCATTAAAAGAAATGGAAGCCATGATAAAAGAATACCGCTTTGCGATTCCCCCATTCTGTAATTTTACTCCGGAAGAGTGGCAGGAAAAGGGACACGATTATGATGAGATCCGCGACAATATGCTTGGCTGGGATATTACGGATTACGGCCTGGGTGATTTTAATAAGGTTGGATTTTCTCTGATCACCATCCGCAACGGCAATCTTAAGATGCGCGATACGTATACAAAATCTTATGCGGAAAAGCTATTGTACATTAAAGAAGGACAGTATTCCCCGATGCATTTTCACTGGTCTAAAATGGAGGATATTATCAACCGCGGGGGTGGAAATGTGCTGATTCGTGTGTACAATTCCACACCGGATGAGGAGTTAGACAAGGTGAATGACGTGCATGTTCATGTGGATGGCAGAGAGATGGTGGTGCCGGCCGGGACCCAGGTGCGGCTGACTCCGGGTGAGAGCATCACGATCTATCCGTATATGTACCATGATTTTGAGGTGGAGAAGGGCGGCGGCCCTGTTCTTTTGGGAGAAGTGAGCCAGTGCAATGATGACAATACGGACAACCGGTTCTATGAGAAGATGGGACGGTTTCCGAAAATCGAAGAGGACGAGGCTCCGTACCGTCTGCTTTGTAATGAATATCCGGAGGCAAAATAAGGGGAAGGTTCAGGCTTAAAAAAGCCTTATATGAGACAGAGGAAAGAACGCAATAAAAAACGTGGCGAGGTGGAACTATGTATGATGTAACAGCGATTGGCGAGTTATTAATTGATTTTGCATCTAAGGAGACGGATGCGGCCGGATATCCGACGATGAAGGCCAATCCGGGTGGAGCGCCGGGAAACTTTCTGGCGGCTTTAAACAAATACGGTGCAAAGACAGCATTCCTGGGAAAAGTAGGTGAGGATGCTTTTGGCAGGCTTTTGATAAATACCTTTAAGGAAGCGGGAATAGAGACAAAGGGGATCCGGATGGATGATTCTGTATTTACCACACTGGCCTTCGTTACCTTCAGCCCCGACGGAGACCGTTCTTTCAGTTTTGCGAGAAAGCCGGGGGCGGACACCAGGCTGGACTTTGAAGAGCTGGATTTAAGCCTGATTGATGAAGCGAGAGTGTTCCATTTCGGTACATTAAGCCTTACTGACGAGCCGGTTCGCACTACCACGAAAATGGCGGTGGATTATGCCAGAGAAAAAGGCAAGTTAATAACCTTCGATCCCAATTTAAGACTTCCGCTCTGGAATTCTCCCGAAGCGGCAAAGGTGCAGATCTTCTGGGGACTTTCCCATGCCGACGTGGTAAAGATCAGTGATGAAGAGGTGGAATTCCTCTGGGGAATCAGAGATGAGAAAAAAGCGGCAGAAAAGCTGATAATAGAATATGGAGTGAAGCTTGCCATGATCACCATGGGGCCCAAGGGCGCCTATCTGGCAAATGCCAGTGCGGCCGGGGTGGCGAAATGTCCGTCTGTGAAGCCGGTGGATACCACCGGAGCCGGCGATATTTTTGGAGGAAGCGCGGTTTCCAGACTGCTTAAGACTGGAAAAGCTCCGGAAACGTTAAATGCAGAAGAGCTTGTGGAAATAGGAAGCTTTGCGTGTACAGCGGCCAGCCTTTCCACCCAGAGACCAGGCGGAATTCCCAGCATTCCGGCGGAGGAGGAAGTTCTTGGGGCAATTTGATTTTTCTTTTTTTTGTCAAAAATTTCAGAGGAGGTACAGTGGTTTATATACATCACTGTACCTCCCTGTACATCGTTTCTTAAATGACCGGACTAATTATCTGCCTGTTTTCCCGACTGCACATCCGATAACGTTATCCTGTCATACGCGCCGTTCTTTGCGTCCTCCGGGTGCGGTTCCAGCCCGATAATTGTAATTTCCTGCTGATTAGGACCGTATACCCAGTACATGCGCCTTGCACCGCTGCTCTTATTCTCCAAATAGGATTGCCACACCTTTACTCCGTATCGCTTTGATCTGACCTCATACAAGAAGTTTGTCACTGGCAGCTTTATTTCATACAGAAACATCAGAAATCAGAAAGATCGACCGATTCAGATACATCGCCCTTTTTAAAATTCGCGACTGCTCTGTCCATGTCTTTCAAAGTTTTTACTGAGATTGACTCCGGGACCGTCAATTCCCTTGGTTCCAGCATAATGCAGCCATTCTGATACTCTTTGACATTGTAATACTGATACGCTGCGCCTCGAAGCGTTATCCGTTTTTTATTGTCAAGGTGAACCGTATAATCTCTTACCGCCTCCACCGCTGTCACCTCCTTAATTTGTGGTGGGATTTCCCACCTGCTATTATAATACTCCTATATTACTTGTCAATGACATCCTGCTGTGATGCTGCTATACATGTAAAGAGATCTTAGAGGCATCAAAAGGGATGGATTTAGACATTATCGAAAAAACATTCTGCGCGCCTGGTCCGGTCAGTTCAGGTAATTACGCATGGTCTTTAACGCGTTTTTTTCCAGCCGGGATACCTGGGCCTGGCTGATTCCAACCTCTTCAGCCACCTCAGTCTGGGTTTTTCCCTCAAAAAAACGCATGTCGATGATGTGCCGTTCCCGCTCGGGAAGACGTTTCATGGCTTCGCTTAGAGAAAGCTGCTCAATCCAGTTTTCCTCCCGGTTCTTTTTATCGCTGATCTGGTCCATGACATACAAAGGATCACCGCCGTCCGTGTAGACCGGTTCATACAGGCTTACAGGAGTCTGGATGGCATCCATGGCATAGGTGATTTCCTCTTTGCTGAGTCCAACCTCATTTGCAATTTCCATGATGGTCGGCTCCTTTAAATTTTTTTTCATAAGGTTTTCCTTGGCATAGATGGCCTTATAGGCCGTGTCTCTTAAGGAACGGCTGACCCGGATGGAATTATTGTCCCGCAGGTAACGCCTGACCTCGCCAAGAATCATCGGTACAGCGTAAGTTGAAAATTTCACATTCTGGGTAATGTCAAAGTTATCAATGGCTTTTATGAGGCCGATACATCCGATCTGGAACAGATCATCCACGTTTTCGCTGCTGTTTGCAAACCGCTGGATGACGCTGAGGACAAGACGCAGATTTCCTTTAATATAATCTTCCCTGGCCTGCTTGTCGCCTGCCAGGATTCTCTTAAACAGCTCATCTTTCTCTTCTGTGGTAAGTAATGGCAGCTTTGCTGTGTTGACACCGCAAATCTCGACCTTATAACCAGGCATATCCCTTACCTCCGCATCATTTTTGGGTGCTCCCGGAAAGTCTCTGTGTCCGAATTTTTCGGGAGTATTCTTTTTCTGGAATCGTGTCCATAGAAGAATGATGTACGGATTTGGCAGGATTTATACGGGAAAGAAACTGAAAAAATTTTCCTGCGGGTACCGGGCGTCCATAAAAAGAAAAGCCGGCCAATCCGGGAAATCCCGGGATTGACTGGCTGGGGCGCGTGATATTAAGAATTATCGGGACCGCTATGATTTTGACGGTAGAGAATCAGAAGCCCCCGAAGAAGCAAATCCGGATCATAGGTGATTTTGTGGTTGCATAAGGGAGTGATGAAGCGGGCCATGCCTCCAGTGGCGATCAGAGTGGCTTTTTCTCCAAGTTCCGCCTCCATGCGGTCGATGATGCCGTCAATGGTGGCCGCATTGCCGTACATGATACCGTTTCTCATACATTCGATGGTATTTTTTCCGATAACCCGCTTGGGGATATCCAGGTTGATTCTGGGAAGCTGGGCTGTATTGCTTACGAGAGAATCCAGGGCGACTCTTATGCCGGGAAGAATCACGCCGCCAATGTAACAGCCGGACTTGTCCACCACATCCAGGGTAGTGGCCGTTCCCATATCTACAATAATAATGGGACCTTCATACTGGGCGATGGCTGCTACGGCGGCCACAATACGGTCTCCGCCTACGGCTTTTGGATTGTCCATTTTGATGTTGAGCCCTGTTTTCATACCGGAGCCCACGAGAAGAGGCTTCCGTCCGGTAATTTTTTTAACTGCCGAAGAGAGGGGGGCGTTTAGAGGAGGTACAACGGAGGAGATAATGGAACCTTCAATATCGTCTCTTTTTACCTTGTGTATTTCCAAAATGTTTTTCAATACGATTGCATATTCCAGACTGGTTTTCCTGTTGTCGGTGGTGATCCGTTCTTCAAAGTAAGTTTTTTGGTCGTCCAGGCACCCCACAACGATATTGCTGTTTCCCATATCTATGGCTAAAATCATAGAGAAAACTCCTTCCACATTTGTTTCATAAGTGCTATAATATTAAGATGTTATCAGGGTCAAAAGGTAAAGCATCTTTTGCCCCCTATCTTACCATAAAAATGTGAGAATTACAACGGAGGATTCCAGAATGTTAAAAGGAAAAACCGTACTTTTATGTGTGACCGGAAGTATTGCCGCCTATAAGATTGCCTATCTGGCAAGCGCCCTAAAAAAACTGTCGGCGGATGTCCATGTGTTAATGACAAAGAACGCCACAAACTTCATAACCCCTATCACATTTGAAACCCTGACGGGAAATAAATGTCTGGTGGATACCTTTGACCGGAACTTCGAATTTTCCGTGGAGCATGTTTCCCTGGCAAAGCTTGCGGATCTGGTCATGGTGGCCCCGGCGTCCGCCAATGTGATTGCAAAGCTGGCCCATGGCCTGGCGGACGATATGCTGACTACAACGGTTCTGGCCTGCACCTGCAAAAAAATCATAAGCCCGGCCATGAATACTCGTATGTTTGAGAATCCCATCACCCAGGATAATTTAAAAGTTTGTGAACGGTACGGCATGGAAGTTATCTCCCCGGCAAGCGGATATCTGGCCTGCGGTGACGTGGGAGCGGGAAAGATGCCGGAGCCGGATGTGCTTCTCCAGTATATTTTAAAGGAAATACAATATAAGAAGGACCTTGCGGGAAAGAAAATTTTAGTGACGGCAGGTCCAACCAGAGAGGCCATTGACCCGGTCCGTTATATCACAAACCATTCCACAGGGAAAATGGGATATGCCATAGCGAAGGTGGCGGCGTATCGCGGCGCCGAAGTGACTCTGGTGACCGGCCCCACGGAAGAAAAGCCTCCTATGTTTGTCCGTGTGGTGAAGGTGGAGAGCGCAAGGGAAATGTTTGAGGCTGTCACTGCAAAAAGTGAGGAGCAGGACGCGATCATAAAGGCTGCCGCTGTGGCCGATTACCGGCCTAAATTTGTCAATACGGAAAAGACGAAAAAGACGGACGGCGACATGGCCATTGAGCTTTCGCGGACGGATGATATTTTAAAATGGCTGGGCGAGCACAAAAAAGAGGGTCAGTTCTTATGCGGATTTTCCATGGAGACCCAGAACATGCTGGAAAACTCCAGGAGAAAGCTTGAGAAAAAGAACCTGGACATGATTGTCGCCAACAATTTAAAGGTGGCCGGGGCCGGTTTCGGAACAGATACCAATGTTGTGACCCTGATTACAAAGGAAAAGGAAACGCAGCTGGAAAAAATGCCGAAGGAAGAGGTGGCGGAGCATCTGCTGGACGAGATTTTCCTGTAACGGTTCAGACAGGTTTGTGCGTTTCCTGCACTAACCGTACGAAAACGTGGCGGGAGCTGTTTTTCATAAAGGCGGCTCCCGCGTTACTGTTCATTTCACGGTCAATCACTCCGATGGTTGACCGGGAGCCAGTATCATAATGTGGCCAAAGCATATTAGTACTTGACGAAACGATGATTTGTTGGCAAAATAAGGAATGGATGAGATACATTGAAACATGGAATTGGAGGTTTTTTCCTTGGCTGGTTTAGCAGATGAGATAAAGAGACGGCGGACCTTTGCGATCATTTCGCATCCTGACGCCGGTAAAACAACTTTGACGGAAAAATTCCTTCTTTACGGCGGCGCCATCAATCTGGCAGGTACGGTAAAGGGAAGAAAAGCGACGAAGCACGCAGTTTCCGACTGGATGGAAATTGAAAAGGAGAGGGGGATTTCTGTCACCTCTTCTGTTTTGCAGTTTAATTATGAGGGATTTTGCATCAACATTCTTGATACGCCGGGACACCAGGATTTCTCGGAGGACACCTACCGAACCTTAATGGCGGCGGATTCTGCTGTTATGGTTATCGACGGATCCAAGGGCGTAGAGGCCCAGACCATCAAATTATTCAAGGTCTGCGTGATGCGCCATATTCCAATTTTTACGTTTGTGAATAAAATGGATCGCGAGGCCAGAGATCCCTTTGAGCTTATGAGCGAGATCGAGGAAGTGCTGGGAATCCACACATGTCCCATCAACTGGCCCATTGGATGCGGAAAAAGCTTTAAGGGAGTTTACGACAGACAGACCAGAAAAATTACCACCTTCACGGCAGCCATGGGAGGCCAGAAGGAAGTTGCCAGCCGGACTTTCGATGTGGAAGGGACGGATGTGGACGCAGTAATCGGGGAAAGCTTTCACGCACAGCTTCGCGATGATATTGAGCTTTTGGACGGCGCCAGCGATGAATTTGATCAGACGCTTGTAAGCCAGGGCCTGTTATCCCCAGTGTTTTTCGGTTCGGCCCTCACAAACTTCGGCGTCGAGACCTTTCTGGAGCACTTTTTAAAGATGACGACCTCTCCCCTTCCAAGGAAGACCTTAAACGGCACGGTGGATCCCTTTGATAAAAACTTCTCCGCTTTCGTATTTAAGATTCAGGCAAACATGAACAAGGCTCACAGAGACAGAATCGCGTTTATGCGGATTTGTTCCGGAAGGTTTGAGGCCGGGATGGAAGTGAATCATGTGCAGGGCGGAAAAAAAATCCGCCTGACGCAGCCCCAGCAGCTTATGGCGGAGAGCAGAAAGATTATCGAGGAGGCATATGCGGGGGATATCATCGGCGTGTTCGATCCGGGAATCTTTTCCATCGGAGACACCCTCTGTTTCTCCAACGAAAAATTCCAGTTTGAAGGGATTCCCACCTTTGCACCGGAACACTTTGCCAGGGTCCGCCAGATGGATACCATGAAGAGAAAGCAGTTCATAAAGGGAATCAGCCAGATTGCCCAGGAGGGAGCCATCCAGATCTTCCAGGAATTTAATACCGGAATGGAGGAGATCATCGTCGGCGTGGTGGGCGTTCTGCAGTTTGAGGTGCTGACCTACCGCCTGAAGAATGAGTACAACGTGGAAGTGAAGCTGGAGCAGCTTCCATTTGAGTATATCCGCTGGGTGGAGAATCCGGAAGAGGTGGATGTGGCCAGAATTCAGGGCACTTCCGATATGAAGAGAATCTGCGACTTAAAGGGAAATCCTCTTTTACTGTTTATCAACAGCTGGAGTGTTGGAATGGTGGAGGAGAGAAATCCAAAGCTGAAATTAAGTGAATTCGGACGTAATTAGAATCAGGAAAGGAAGCAACAGATATGAGCAAAATTGATGTAGTTAGAGCCGCCATGGTGGAGGCCATGAAGGCAAAGGACAAAGAAAGAAAGGATTCCCTGTCCATGCTGTTATCAGCTCTAAAGAATGCGGAGATTGACAAGCGTTCTCCTTTAACAGAGGAAGAGGAAAATGCAGTCGTGAAAAAGGAGTTAAAGCAGACGAAGGAGACTCTGGAAACGGCGCCCGCCGACCGCACGGACATTATCGAGGAAGCTAAAAAACGTATGGCCGTCTATCAGGAGTTTGCGCCTGCGGATATGACTGTGGATCAGATTAAGGAGACCATTCAGGGGGTACTGAAAGAGCTTGGAATCGAGGCGGCCGCTCCGAAGGACAAGGGAAAGATTATGAAGGTTCTGATGCCTCTTGTGAAGGGAAAGGCGGACGGAAAAATGGTAAATGAAGTTCTTGCGGAAATGATGAAGTAGAAGACATCTGTGCCATGCGCTTGTTTGGCGGCGGGCTGTGATAAGAAAGACAGGAGGCGTTTTAATTGTATAGAGAACAGATTGATAAATACATTGATGCACACAGGACCGAAATGCTGGAGGACATCATAGAGCTTTGTAAAATCGACAGTGCAAAGGGGTCTTACCGCCCCGGAAAGCCATATGGCCAGGGATGCTTTGAGGTCCTCCATGAGGCGCTTCACATCGGAGAGTGCTATGGTTTTTCCATCCATAATTATGATAACTATGTGGGAACCATTGATCTGAACAATGAGGAAAGGCAGCTTGATATTTTAGCCCATCTGGATATTGTTCCGGCAGGAGACGACTGGACGGTCACAGAGCCCTTCGAGCCGGTGGAAAAGGACGGGAAGCTTTACGGCCGCGGAACGGCGGATGATAAGGGGCCGGCCATTGCGGCTCTCTATGCTATGCGGGCGGTGAAGGAGCTGGGGATTCCCGTAAAGAAGAACGTGCGCCTGATTCTGGGGACGGATGAAGAATGTGGAAGTTCCGATATTGAACATTATTACAGTGTGGAGAAAGAGGCGCCCATGACGTTTTCTCCGGATGCCAGTTTCCCGGTTATCAACATCGAAAAGGGAAGCCTTCACGGAAAATTTACCGCGGAGTTTGCGAAAAGCGAGGCGCTGCCGCGTATGATATCCTTTCAGAGCGGAACGAAATCGAATGTGGTGCCTTCCAGGGCAGAGGCATTGTTCGAGGGTCTGGACGGTTCCGATACGGAGGCTTTTGCACATACGCTGGAAGAGGAGCTTGGAATCCGCTTTGACGTGACTTCCGAGAATGGCTATATGAAGATTGAGGCCTTTGGTGAAAACGGCCATGCCTCGACTCCCTGGAAGGGGAAAAACGCCCTTACAGGTCTTCTGGCCCTGATTGAAAAACTGCCGCTTGCGGAATGCGGGCAGCTTGAGAAGGTAAGGGCGCTTAATGCGCTGATGCCCCACGGAGACTGGCTTGGAAAAGATCTGGGAATTGCCATGGAGGATGAAATCTCCGGACCCCTTACGCTAGCTTTCAGCATTCTGGAAATCGACGAGACGAGCCTTAAGGGCGAATTCGACAGCCGCTGTCCCATCTGCTCGAATGTGGAAAATACATTAAAGCCGGCGAAAAAGAATATGAAGGCCCATGGCATTCTTCTAAGCAACGATTCCATGAACCCGCCCCATCATGTATCCGGTGATTCTGAATTTGTTCAGACGCTTTTGAGGTGCTATGAAATATATACAGGAAACAAGGGCGAATGCGTGGCCATCGGCGGCGGAACCTATGTCCATCACCTGAAAAATGGCGTGGCCTTTGGCGCTTCCATGCCGGAAACGGAAAACCACATGCACGGCCCCGATGAGTTTGCTGTGATTGACGAACTGCTTAAGAGCGCGAAAATCTTCGCGCAGGTGATCGTGGAGCTTTGTTGCTAGTGTACTGACTCGATTACATTTCGCCAAATGACTTGCCTGAATTTCCATCTGCTGCGTTGGTCTACGCTCCGCTTCGGTCCGTGCTAAACGTGTGCCACTGGCACACAGCACCGTCAGTCAACGATGCCACCGCATCGCCTCCTTCCTCCGCCTTGCAGACTGAAAATTCATTCTGCGTCATTTAGCTGAAAGTAATTGAGCCAGTACACTAGTGGAAGGTGACAGTCCGCCTGGATGCTGCAATGAAAGAATATGACTCCCTGCCTGGCTGGCGTGTGATGGTCCGGGCGGGGAGCTTTTGCTTTACAGGGTGGAATCCGCATTTAATTTTTTCCACAATGTGGACCGTGAGATTCCCAGCTGCCTGGCAGTTTCTGCACGGTTTCCATGATTCCTTTCCAGACACAGATGAATGAGCTCTGTTTCCATGCTTTCCAGAGTTCCGGGAGCGACGGAAAGTCCATGGCCGGGAGCGGAGGGGGCTAAGTCTTCCATGCATTCCCTGATGGGGATATGCCGGCCCTGCTGAAGAATGGTATAGCGGTGAATGACATTTTCCAGAGAGCGCACGTTTCCCGGCCAGGCGTTGTCTGACAGGAAGGCGCTGTCTTCCTCTGTCAGGGCCGGATGTTCCAGATGGTACTGATTGGCGTATTTCTTTAAAAATACGTTGGCCAGAGGAAGGATATCCTCTTTTCGTTCCCGGAGGGGAGGCAGACGAAGGTTTAAAACATTGAGACGGTAATAGAGATCCGCACGAAAGCGGCCGGAGGCAATTAATTCATCCATCTGCACGTTGGAGGCGGAGAGAATCCGGATGTCGACGGCAAGGTTTTTCTGAGAGCCAATCCGGCGGATTTCTTTTTCCTGTATGGCGCGCAGCAAAGCTCCCTGGACCTGAATGGGGAGGGAATTGATTTCATCAAGAAATAGAGTTCCGCTTTGGGCCAGTTCAAAGAGTCCGGGTTTCCCGCCGCGCCTGGCCCCGGAAAAGGAACCTTCTTCGTATCCGAACAGCTCGCTTTCCAGCAAAGGCTCAGGAATGGCGGCGCAGTTTACTGCAACAAAGGGGGCGTTTTTGCGGATGCTGGCGTTATGAATGCTCTGTGCAAACATCTCCTTACCCGTTCCGTTTTCCCCTGAGATGAGAATATTGGCATCCGTGGCGGCATATAAAGCCGCTTTTCTTTTGGCGTTTTTTATGGCGGAGCTGTTTCCCATAATATCTTCAAAATGAAAGCGGGCGGATAATCCCTTGTCCCGCAGGGCGGCCCGAATCTGTTGTTCCTGATTCTGGATATCAATAATGTTCTGGAAGGAGACCGTCAGCCGTTTTTGGCCTTTGGAACGGGTGCCGCGTTTTTTAACCAGGTATTTATGGTCCCGGACGGAAAGGACCTTTTCCGGCTGGGAATCTTCAAAGAAAAACTGGAGCATGGCCTTGTTAAAACAGGAAGGACACAGCCGGGATATGGGATGATTCAAAATGAAATCCTCTTTTGTGGCAAGAATGTGCAGCATTTCCTGATTGACAAGGATTACCGTCTGGTTTTCCAGTACCAGGATGCCTTCGCTGATTAAGGACGTGGCATTCCAGAAGGTTTCTAACTGAAGGCGTTCCCGGCTGTGAGCGTTTATGATGGTCAGGGCCTGCAGGATGGCCCGTTCCAGGGAACGGGCGCTGGTGCTCGCAAAGCAGACGGGAATGCCGACACTCTTTCCAGTACGGACCCCCAGAGTGCCGCCTCCCACCATGGCATCCATACCGTCGCTTTTTCCTTCGGCAATCCGCTTTTGGATATCTTCGGCGGAACGGAAGGAATAGAATCGCAATTCTTTCAGATCAAGAATCCGCTTTAATACATCAATCTTATAATTTCTTCCATAATCCATGTAAATTAAAAGTCCAATCCGCTTACCATATATCATAGCGGCCTCCAGGGATTCCAGAAGGTCAAGATCATCCGGTTCCGCGCGCAGAACGACAATGTCAGGAAAGTTGGTTTCGATAATGTCCGCTACGGCTCCGCGGCTGATAATCACCTCCGGCTTTCCCGAGTCTGAGAAATTTTCGCGCAGGCGGATGACCAGCTCCGGGCTTGCAGTCTCCCATTGGAAAATCACCGGTTCAATTTCCAGAAAAGTGCTGCATTCCTGAATCGTCCGGTAAAATTTATCGTAACCTGTAATGATCATAAGCTTCTCCAGCACCATAGTCTATTCTCCCTTCCGTGATTATCTGTATTATAACAATATAGTGTTCAGAAAAGCAACATAAATGTATAAAAATAAGACATTAAAATAAAAAAAACGACATAAAAATCAGTAAAAATCAATTTGGCATAGAAGTTGCTCATTAATATAGTTACAAGAGATTGTAACTGTAAGGCCGCGGAATCGTTACAGGAGATTGCAACTGTAAAGGCATGGAACAGTTACAGGAGTTCATAATAAGGAGGTATCGAATGACAGAGCATCTAAAAAGAAGTTTGTGGCTGGAAATTGATTTGGACAGGCTCAAAGGGAATTTTTCTGCATTGAAGGAAATGGCGGGGGATGTAAAAATCATGCCGGCGGTGAAGGCAAATGCGTACGGCCATGGGATTGTGCCGTGCGGTCAGGTCCTGGAAGAGTGCGGAGCCGATTATCTGGGCGTAGGGAGTGTGGACGAGGGGATTCTTCTCCGGGAAAACGGGGTAAAGACAAAGCTTCTTATTTTTGAGAGCTGCTATATTCCGGATGCGGCCCGTTTTTTTGCGGAATACGACCTGATCCCTACCGTTTTTAACAT
The DNA here is from genome assembly GCA_910586315.1 of uncultured Lachnospiraceae bacterium. Taxonomy (GTDB): domain Bacteria; phylum Bacillota; class Clostridia; order Lachnospirales; family Lachnospiraceae; genus CANRXD01. Next base: position 88,886 of record CAJUIP010000009.1, read on the forward strand.
GGAGCAGGGTAAGGCCCTGGCAGAGGCAGCAAAGGATACCATGGAGATCTTTGTAAAGATTGATACCGGACGGGGCCGCTTGGGGATTAACGCGGAGGAATTTCCCGGGTTTTATAAAGAGATCAGGAAATATCCCAATCTGAAAGTGGAAGGCGTATACAGCCATATGTGCAAATCGGACTGGCCTGATGAGAAGAAGCCGGAGGAGATGGAATATCCCATGTGGCAGTATGAACGGTTCCAGAACGCACTGAAGGGAATCGGTGAGGATGCACAGACAATACCGTTTTTGCAGCTTGCCAACACACCGGCCAGTATTGCGTATCCGGAAATTCGCATGACGGGGATCTGCCCCGGGCGGGCCATTTGGGGATTTTCTCCTTTGGAGAGGCGGCCGGGCCATCCGGACCTCAAACCGCCGATGGCTGCGCTTAAAAGCCGGATTCTTCATGTAAACGAGGTAATCGGAGGAAAATTTGGTCCGGAGTTTTCTCCCGTTAAGCTTCAGACGCCGAAGCGGATTGGAATCATGGCAGGCGGAATCGGGGACGGCATCAGTCCTAAACATGCAGACGGCGGGTATGTGCTGGTACATGGAAAAAGGGTTCCCATCGCCAGCGCCATCTGTCTGGAACATACGATTCTGGATTTGACGGATTGTCCGGAAGCCAGGGAAGGGGATGAGGTGGTAATTTTTGGAACCCAGGGCGAGGAAGAAATCACCGTGGAGTCTCTCCTGGAGCAGTGGGGAAAGAAAAGAGAGGAATTCTGGACCTCCTTCACCCCGCATATTTCAAGAGTTTACTATAAAAATGGAAAACCATACAGCATGACCTGCGGGGATGTTCCTGTGGTTTTCTAAGACAACGGGGTTGCAGCAAAAGGAACGTGTTCACTTTGCAACAGCCTTTGCCAAAAGGAGGAAAGGGAATGAAAAACGGAAAAAAGATGAGTCTTGCCACGCAGACCATGCTGGCTATGGTGTTAGGAGCTGTAGTTGGAATGATCGTTGGAGAACATGCTGTCAAAATTCAGTTCATAGGAACTGTCTGGCTCAATATGGTGAAAATGTTTCTGGTGCCGACGGTTGTCTGCATGCTGGTGCGCGGCATATCCAGTATGGACAGCCCAAAGACCCTGGGGCGGATTGGCGTTCGGGTCGTGGCATTTTATCTGGTGACGACGGTAATCGCCGCTGTTTTGGGAATTGTTGTAGGGAAGGTGTTCCAGCCGGGAGTTGGTTTTGTATTCCAGCAGGCGGAGACGACGACAGAGGTGGCGGAGCTTCCAACACTGCAGGCCTTTGTTCTGTCTTTATTTTCTGAAAACATTTTTAACAGTTATTCTTCCGCAGATATGCTGAAGGTACTGGTGAGCTCCATTATCATCGGCGTCGGTATCGTATTCATGCCGGAAGAAAAGAGAAAACCAGTTCGCGAATGGTTTTCCTCTATGGCCGATCTGGTCATGTCTATTATTGGAATTTCCATGAAATTTGCTCCAGTTGGAGTCTTCTGCCTGATGGCGGCAGCCATGGGAAAATATGGAGTTAATTTTATCGGCAGCATGTCAAAGCTTCTGATTACCTTCTATGTGGGCTGCCTGCTGCATTTTCTGGGAGTTTATACGCTGTTTTTGTGGGTGGCGACAGGAATCACGCCTCTTGATTTTATAAAAAGGGGGTTTGAAACCTTTTCCATGGCGGTCAGCACCTGTTCCAGCGCGGCGACGGTTCCCGTCAATTTGAAAGTGGCGGAAGAGAAGTTTGGAGTATCGGATGCGATTGCTGGTTTCAGTATCCCCTTAGGTTCCACGATGAATCAGGATGGAGGCGCTATCCTCGGCGGCGTGGTCATGCTGTTCTGCGCCCAGGCCATCGGCATTGACTTGACCTTTGGACAGATTTTCAATATAGTAATTTTAAATACTCTGGTAACGTCGGGCAGCAGCGGAGTACCGGGAGGCGGTATCATGCGTCTTATGGTGGTAGCTGCGGCCATGAACCTTCCTCTGGAAATTATTGCTCTTATCGGCGGCTTTTACAGGCTGTTTGATATGGGAACCACCAGCATGAGCGTTATGGGAGACTTGTCCGCAACCGTGGTCATTGACCATTGGGAGAAAAAACGCCTTAAGAAGGAACAGGGGTGATTAGGTATGATTGATTTAAGAAGTGATACTCTCACAAAGCCGGATCACGAGATGCTGGAAAGCATTTTGACGGCGTCCTTTGGGGATGCCGGGCGGCTGGATGAAACGGGCCGGGGCGGGGATCCGACCGTAAATGAGCTGGAAGACTATGCGGCAAAGATTTTAAAAAAGGAAGCAGCGGCTTTCCTGTGCTCCGGGACTATGGGAAATTCGGCGGCTCTTCTGACCTGGTGCCGCCCCCACGATAAAGTGGTAATCGACAAAATGAACCATACCTACCGGACGGAACAGTTTGTTTTTGAGCCGCGGTTCGGACAGGTGGAGGCAGTTTTCTGTGAATGCGGCCCGGATGGATTTCCTCTTCCGGAATCTGTGGAGCGAATCATGGAAACAGAAAAAATCCGCGTGCTTCAGCTTGAAAATACGCACAATGCCCATGGAGGAAGATGCATGCCCTTAGAGCTCCATAAGAGGCTGTATGAAATTGCCAAAAGCCATGGAGCGAAGGTTCATCTGGACGGGGCGAGACTTTTTAACGCGGCGCTGGGACTTGGAGTCCAGGTTCATGAAATAGCTCAGTACGCAGATTCTGTGATGTTCTGCGTTTCTAAAGGGATCGGAGCGCCCTTCGGCTCTCTGGTTTGCGGAGACCGTTCTTTTATTCATGAGCTGCGGCAGACGCAAAAGCATTTGGGCGGCGGAATGCGTCAGGCAGGGGTCATGGCCGCGCCTGCGCTGTATGCGTTAAAAAATCTTACTTCGAGACTAAAAGAAGACCATATCCGCGCCAGGAAAATGGCAGACGGGCTTCAAAACCTGAAGCATTTAAAGCCTCAGGAGCCAGTGGAAACGAATCTTGTGATGCTGGAAATGAAAGATGTGGATGCAAAAGATTACTGTGAAAGATTGATGGAAAGGGGAGTTCTTGCGGGACCGGTGGATGAGAACCGGGTCCGTCTGGTACTTTACCGGGGCATCAGCGACGAGGATGTGGACTGCGCCGTCCGGATTATGCGGACGCTGGATGGAGAAATTGCACAGGGCTTATGATAGGACTGCGCCGGAGCGGGGGGATTCCCGTCTCCGGCGTATCTGTGTTTTGGCGCGCGTTCCCGAGCGCCAGTGATGCCGGCCAGGGGCTGCCGGTTACGAAAAATTGCCAATTTGCTCTGTTTACAAGGCAGGGGGAAAATGGTAAAATAGTAGCGAAAGAGAGGAGGAGGGGTATGGAAAAAAGCAGCAGTATGGCAAAGGCATCCATGATTTTTGGAATTGGGGGAATCGTATGTTCCTGTACGTGTTTTCCGGGAATCATAGCGTCGGCTCTGGCGCTTATTTTCGGCCTCCTTTCAAGGACCGGAGAAACCATGGACTCCTCTGCCAGGACAGGCTTGATTACCGGAGGCGTCGGGCTTTTTCTGTCCTTTGGTTTTTTCATTGTATGGGTCATATTTTTGGCCCATGCATCATAAACGGCAGCAGGGGGAAAGAGGATTGAAAACGACATATAAGATTATGAAACTGCGGGCCAGGCAGTCTCTTCAGGGGCATTACGGAGTTGTGGTGGGAAGCCAGATCCTTATGGGAGTGCTTATGGCGGCATTTATGTTTGTCTTTGAGATAGCCATGGTGATAGTGCTTTTCTCGGGGATCCTGTGGCTGGATGGGAAAAGCCCGATTCTCTATATTGTAGGTACGATTTGCTTTGTGGCGGTGGTTTATCTGGGGATCCTTGCGTTCGTAAGCCTTTTTTGCGCCGGGTACATGCGGATGTTTCTGGAAATTGCCCAGGCAAGGCCAACGGATGTTGGAGATATATTTTATGCCTTTAAGAACCGGGGATTCCGGTTTATCGGTCTGTTTTTTGCTTTGTTTTTTATTCAGCTTGCCGCAGGCCTGCCCTTTGGAATCCTGTTTCTTGTGATGACTGCCATATTGGGCAGCGGTGCAGTGTGGATTACTCTTTTGGGGTATGTGCCGATGATTTGGATATTGCTCCAGTATTCTCAGTCCATGTATCTGATGATTGAGAACCCGGATACGAGGATTTCAGACTGTCTCCGGGAAAGCCGGAGGATGATGCAAGGCAATAAATGCAGGCTTCTTTTGCTGTGGCTGAGCTTTGTGGGATGGATTCCTCTTATTTACCTGTCCATGGGGATCGGGGCCTTGTGGGTGATACCTTATTTATTATGTACCCTGGCCCATTTCTACCTCAGTGTGCGTATGGAGCAGCAATATGGTGAATCTTTCAAAACAGAAGAAAGCGGCGGGAATGAATGGACGACAGAATCATAGACCTTCACACACATATTTATCCGGCTACGCTGGCCAGACGAGCCATGAAAGTGGCGGGAAGGGAGCACGACGACTACGAAAAGCTCCCGGTGAAGGAAAATCTGTTAAAACGTATGGAAGAGGAACATGTGGCTTTATCGGTTGTTCTTCATGTGGTGACAAAGCCGGCCAATGGGACTGATGTAAACCGGTTTGCCAGGGAGATTATGAGGCCGGGCCTGATTTCTTTTGGCGGGCTTCACCCGGACTGTGACCATGTGCAGGAGGAAATTGAAAAGCTTAAGGACATGGGAATGGCCGGAATTAAATTTCATCCGCCTTTTCAGATGGTGAAGCTGGATGCGGAAGAATACGACCCCATGTGGCGCTATATTAACCGCCTGGGTTTTCCGGTCCTGATTCACTGTGGAAGCGCCAGAGTGAAAGGACCCTATGACCTGTATCCTGACGGAGCAGAGAGGATGATACGGCTGCTTCCGGACGTCCCGGTGATTCTGGCCCATATGGGCGGAAGGTCCATGGACCCTGGAGCAGAGACGCTTTTGTACCAGTTCCCGGAGAACGTCTATATTGATACGGCCATGAGCGCAGAGCGGCAGGAATTGTCTGATTTTGAGCGGATGGTGGAGGCCATGGGGCCGGAGCGTGTGGTTTTTGGAAGCGATTTCCCATATGGGACCCAGAAGGCGGCTGTTGCATTCATTAAAAATTCCTGCTTTTCTGAGACGGAAAAGGCGATGATGCTGAGGGAAAATGCAAAGCGGATTCTGGGGAATGCAATCCGTATGGATTCCTGGGAGCGGATGACGGGAGCGGGAGGAAGAACAAAGCTTTGAAAATTGGGGCGTAGCCATTGCTGTTTCGTCGAAAATCCGTCTTGAAGAGGAACGAATATGCCCGATAAAGCGGGGCACGCTGTCCTGCGGAGTTTAGCCAGATATAATATAGCCAGTACACTAGTGTAATAACCTATTTATATTTAGCTAAATTATTTTTCATCTATA